>CAZGAU010000084.1:0-22656 GCA_964523725.1 uncultured Saprospiraceae bacterium | reverse complement strand
AGCGTTTTTTGGCTACTTTTTTGGGCGATTGCAAAAAAGTAGCAAAGGTATAAGCATGGAAATAATAGCAATGCTACTGGAAAACTGATCCAGGTATAACAATACATTTATTATCAGCATTAAATAAATTCAAAAAATAATAATAAATCAGCGCATTCAAAACCCGATATTCATGAAAAAGAGCATCCAACTCGCGCTTCTGCTTGCAATCATTGCCCTCATCGTCGCCTGTGACACCAGCAAACGGGCGCTTTCGCGAAATGACACCAAACGTCCCAACATCATCGTCATCATGACCGACGACCACGCCAAAAATGCGATGAGTCTTTACGGCAGTAAATTGATACGAACTCCTAATATGGATCGTATTGGTAAAGAGGGTATTACGTTCAAAAATGCCTTTGTAACCAACTCGATTTGTGGCCCGAGCCGCGCGGTTATTCTCACCGGCAAATACAGTCATATCAATGGTTTTCGCGATAACGGCGACCGCTTCGACGGTAGCCAGTGGACCTTCCCGAAAGTATTACAACAAAACGGTTATTACACCGCCATGATCGGTAAATGGCACCTGACTACGGCGCCCACAGGCTTTGATTATTGGAATATTATAATTGATCAGGGGCAGTATTATAATCCTGATATGATAGAAAATGGTGATACGTCTCGATTGACCGGTTACACGACCGATATTATTACGGATATCGCCAAGCGAACCTTGTCCAAACGCCCGCGCGACAAGCCTTTCTGCATGTTATATTATCATAAAGCGCCCCACCGCAACTGGATGCCCGAGCAAAAGCATTTCAGCATGTACGATGAGGACGTGGATTTGCCGCTGCCGCCCACTTTTTATGATGATTATAAAGGTCGCACCGCTGCTGCCCAGCAGGATATGGAGATCAAGGATATGTTCTGGTCGATGGATATGAAATTGTTCCTGCCCGAAGGCATGGAAGACCCGGGTTCCGGCGGTTCCGGAGCCAAAAGTAAATATAATCCCAAAAACGACTGGAAAGTCAATTATGGTCGCTTAACGCCGGTGCAAAAGAAAATCTGGGACGATTTTTATCGCCCGATCTCTGAAAGCTTTTTTGCTAAAAACCTGGAAGGCAAGGAGTTAGAGGAATGGATGTATCAGCGGTATATCAAGGATTACCTGCGCAGCGTGGCTTCGGTGGATGAAAATATCGGGGAATTATTACAATATTTAAAAGAATTAGGAGAGTTGGATAATACGCTTATTATATACACCTCCGATCAGGGGTTTTTCCTGGGCGAGCACGGCTGGTACGACAAGCGTTTTATGTACGAAGAATCTTTCGGAACCCCAATGGTGATGCGCTATCCGAAGAAAATTAAGCCCGGCACGGTGAATGAAAATCTGGTGCTGAATTTGGACCTCGCACCTACGATTCTGGATGTGGCGGGCATCCCGATACCTGCTGATGTGCAGGGCGAATCGCTGGTCCCATTATTTAATAAAAAGGAAGCAAAGGACTGGCGTCAGGATGTGTATTATCATTATTATGAATACCCGCACGGCTGGCACAGTGTGAAGCGCCACCTCGGCATTCGTACCGATCGTTATAAATTGATACATTTTTATAATGATATAGACCAATGGGAATTGTATGATTTACAAGAGGATCCGCATGAAATGAATAATGTATATGATGATCCTGCCAATCAGGAATTAATAACAGAATTAAAGCAAAGACTGCGCGCGCTGGTGGTAAAATATAAAGATGAGTCGAGTTTGGAGTTGGTGAAGTAAATAATAGATAGATGTGCCACACTTTTGAAGTGCGGCACATCTATCTATTATTTACTTTTCAAACGTCTCTATTTTCAAGCCCGGCACCAGCTTCACGGCATTTTTATAATATAATTTCTTCAGAATATTATCCGGTAAAGCCAAACCATACATACGCCAGAAAGCGTGATAACGTTTATAATATGGAAAATATTCATCATCTGTTTCGAGTACGCGGAAGTAGGTCGGAAACTCCTCCGGCTCGTAGGAATCCTTGCCAAACAGCACCCGATCCTGGTATTTGGCAAAGAATTTATTGGCATTGCGCGGCTGGCGACCGAGTTCCGCGATCACCGCACCGATACCCACATACATATTAGGAATTTCGTCCATGATTTCGCCAAGCTTACCTAAATTGTTGGCGTGCCAGCTCATGTGCGCGGCAATGAAGTTGGTATTGGGATGCTTCCTGAACACATTATGTTGTTCCTGAATGAGTTGCTCCCAGGGCGCGGGGTCGGTATCGCTGCGCTTGCGGCGCGGATGCGTCTTGAGTTCCAGCCAGCGTTCGTTTTTTTCATCAAAAGGCTCCCAGAATTGCTTGGGATCGGCGGTATGGATCAGCACCGGAACGCCCAGTTCGCCGCACTTTGCCCAGATCGGATCAAGGCGTGGATCGTCCACTGGTACGCGATTACCTTTGTTATCTTTCACCGACATACCCAGGCTTTTATAAATTTTTAAACCCTGCGCACCGCCTTGTTTTATATCATATTCCAATTGCTTCACGGCATTTTCCGCCCAATCAGATTCGCCGATGCCATTAAAACTCACATTTGTAAAAACCACAATACGATCCTGATAACCGTATTTTTTGACGTTATCGGTCATGTTTTTCAGTGCCTCTCCGCCGCGGCCACTCAGGTTGACGATCGCGCCCATGTTGAGTTGGTCCATTTGGCTAATGAGTAAATTCAGGTCTTTTGTTGCCATATCCCAATGATGGCTGTGGATATCTACAAACGGAAACTTCGCCTTGGTGATCGGATGTTCCGGTACCACCAGCGAGGAAGGCGGATCGTAGGCTTCGAAATCCATGCGAGCGTTTTCGCTTACTTCCTGCGCACAGGTTGTAAATATGAATCCGATCGCAAACAAAGCAACGGAGCACAGTTTTTTCATGAACCGAGTGTTTTATGATGTAACAATGTAATGATTTATATAAAATATTTACTTGTCCAGAATAATTACAAAACGATTATCCAGCGGATCTAAATTCGCTTTCAAAACCTCGAAAAATTCGTCGCCGTATTTCAAATAAAACTGCGTGAAATTATCCGTGCGCTCCTGCAAACCATTGCCCGGGAAAAATCTGTCCCGCAAGGAGCGGATCTGATTTAAGGCTGTCTCGTGGCGCTGCTTCTCGGCGCGTACGATCTTGCTTTCCATTTGTTCCAGACTCTTCACCTGCTTGGCGCCCTCGGCGAGCACGGCTTTTTCCAGCGTTGGATCGATTTCCTTAGCTTTGGCAGCCACTTGCTCGAATAACTTTTCCAGCGCTGCTTTCTCGTCTTCCAGACTCAGTTCATTTTCAGCATTTTCAGCTACGTATTGCTTGATTAAAACCTCCGTATCCTCGAATAAGTCCTTGACTGTCAATTCCAATTTCTGCATTTTATTCACCGAACCGCCATCGACCCACATTACCGAATTGCGCCGCACCAGCATTGGAAAGTTGATGTCAAAGTGCTCAAACTGACTCTTGCGCTCCAGCCAGTACGCAATTTCCCCGCCGCCGCCGATGTACGCAAGGTTGGGCAGCACCAATTCCTGATACAGCGGTCGCAGCACCACATTCGGGCTAAAATGTTCAGGGTGCGTTTGCACTTCCTTCAGCATTTCATCTTTGCTAAATGTGTAATCTGTGTTTAAAACCTTATACGTATCTCCTTCATGTACAATGCGATTTCGAATTTGATCCCGCAGATAAAATAAGTTGATATCCCGAACATAGGCCTGGCTGCCAAAGCCCGCCACGGACAATTGCTGCTGGGTCGGTTCCACGTATTGCTGGGAAGTTTGGTGCAACAATTCATCTTCCATAATCGGCAGGAACAAGCGCTTGAGCTGGGCATTGTTCATATCAATTATAACCAAACCGTCATCTTTAAATAGCTCATTTACAAGGTGGACAGTGGCCAAGCCATAGGTTTCGTGCGAGGTGTATGCGGTCTCAATAAGTTGATACAAGCGCTGTGCATTGTCCGACTCTCCCAGGATTTGTTTCAATTCTTCCAGCGCTGGCTGAAGGGTCACTGTTTTCATCATGCCCACCGAGCCGGTTTCACCAGATTCCCATCCCACGGTTTTACCAAAAATATTGGCGTGATTAACTTCCTCAAAATCATGATCTTCGGCGCCATTTACAAACACCGGAACAAATTGATAACCAGGATATTTGCTACGCAGCGCCTTCGCGAGATTAATCGTGGAAATAATTTTGTAAATATAATATAATGGCCCGGTAAATAAAGCCGGCTGGTGCGCGGTGGTCACCGTAAAAGTATGGTCTTGTAAAAGCGCTTCCACATTGGAGCGTACGGCTTCAGATGTAGAAATTTTTATATATTGTTCGCGGAGCACATCCACCAGCACCGGGCGGTTGGTTTTGTCCTTTTTTTTATCTTCGATCACTTTGGCGAAAGCGTCGAGATGAACATCATATTTGTAAAACGGGCGAAGTGCCGGGTGCCCTGTAGCATAAGCGACATCTTTGGAAGCCAGCTGCGGCACCTGCTCGAAGGGGATTTTCAGGATTTCCATCAAGCGGTTAGGGTTTTGCATTGGATTGTTTATTTTTGGACGAGGGTATACAGCAGAGGGTATGGGGACTTGGAAGTACGATTGAAATTGATGCTCGATTCGTCTCTCTACTTTCTACTCTCTACCCTTTTAAAAATGCGAATAAATGAAAATATTTACAACTGTTGCCGGATTTGGTTGCATATTAGCTTAATCTTAACAAAATCGAAGTACAATTGACGAAGTAAGAAGTACGATTTACCATAGCACTAAAACACCATAACACAAATTACAAACATGGAGCAATACATCCTCGCCCTAGATCAGGGTACGACTAGTTGCCGGGCAATTCTTTTCGATAAGGACGGCGCGATTCACGCAGTACAACAGCAGGAATTTCCGCAGATTTATCCCCAACCCGGCTGGGTCGAACACGATGCCATTGAAATCTGGCAAACGCAATTGATGGTGGCAAAAGAATTATTGCGCAAGCAAAACCTGACCGCCGCCAATATTGCTGCCATCGGCATCACCAATCAGCGTGAAACAACCGTTATCTGGGACAAAAATACCGGCGCTCCGATTGCCAATGCCATCGTTTGGCAGGATCGGCGCACGGCAGGCATTTGCGATCAGCTGAAAAAATATGGTCACGAAAGCTATATCCGCGAAAAAACAGGGTTGGTGGTGGATGCCTATTTTTCAGGAACAAAAGTGAAATGGCTTTTGGACAAGGTTTCCGGTGCACGAGAGCGCGCGAAACGAGGAGAACTTTTGTTTGGGACAATGGACACTTGGCTGGTTTGGAATCTGAGTGGTAAGAAATTACACTTAACGGATGTTTCTAATGCATCCAGAACTTTACTTTTTAATATTCATACGCTTGACTGGGATGACAAACTCCTGGAAATTTTGGACATTCCCAAAGAGATTCTACCCGAAGTCATGCCCTCGAGTCATAAATATGGCGATACCCATGAAAAATTATTCGGCGGCCCGATCCCGATCGCGGGCATTGCCGGCGACCAGCAAGCGGCCTTGTTTGGGCAATTATGCCATAGTAAAGGTTTGGCTAAGAACACTTACGGCACGGGCTGTTTCATGCTGATGAACACTGGCGAGGAACCGGTTGTTTCCCGTTCAGGTTTGTTGACAACAGTCGCCTGGAGTCTGGAAGGCAAGGTCAACTATGCGCTCGAAGGTAGCGTATTTATTGCCGGTGCGGCGATTCAGTGGCTGCGCGACGGTTTGAAAATTATCGACGAATCCCCGGATTCTGAATTTTATGCCATGAAAGTAACCGCTTCGGATGGCGTGTACGTCGTACCTGCCTTTGCCGGCCTGGGTGCGCCTTACTGGGATATGTACGCCCGCGGTGCGATTTTTGGTCTGACGCGCGGCACGAGCAAAGCTCATGTGATCCGGGCAACCCTGGAATCATTGGCGTATCAAACCAAAGATGTGCTGGAAGCGATGGAGAAAGATTCCGGTATTCAGCTCAAGGCTTTGCGTGTGGATGGCGGCGCTTCCGCGAATAATTTGCTGATGCAATTTCAGGCGGATATCCTCGGTGTGCCCGTAGAACGCCCGAAAATCATAGAAACCACGGCGCTGGGCGCAGCGTACCTGGCGGGACTGGCAACCGGATTTTGGTTGAAAGCGGATTTGGAGAAAAAGTGGCAACTGGACGAAGCATTTGAGCCGCAAATGTCTGATTCAGAACGGAATAAATATTATAGCGGTTGGCAAAAAGCCGTAAAACGAACGATGAACTGGGAGCAGGAGTGACCGAGTGACCAAGAGACTTGGGGATACAGAGCACCTTGAACCTGAAACTTTTGAACTTTAAAAATTATGGCTGGGAAGCAAGTAAATGCACCGACATTGCTGGAGATGAGGAGCCAAAAAACGGTGTTCGATGTGCGGACGCCGGCGGAATTTGCGCAGGGGCATATCCCCGGAGCTGTGAATTTGCCTTTGTTTTCCAATGAAGAGCGGGCGATTGTGGGTACGATTTACAAACAGCAAAGCCCGGAACTGGCGATGCTCAAGGGTTTGGAATTTGCCGGAAAAAAAATGCGTTGGTACGTGGAAGAGGCGCAGCGATTGGCGCAGGGAAAAGAAATTGCGGTGCATTGCTGGCGGGGCGGCAAGCGTAGCGAAAGCATGGGCTGGCTGCTGAGGCAGGCAGGTTTTGATGTAATAATTTTGAAGGGCGGATATAAATATTATCGCCATTACATTCATGATTATTTAACTAAAGAAAAAGCGCCGCTTATTATATTGGGTGGTTACACCGGCTCCGGAAAAACGGAAATATTACATGAGTTAATCAAATCGGGTGAGCAAGTGCTTGATTTAGAGGCATTAGCACATCATAAAGGTTCTGCTTTCGGCGCCCTGGGCGAAGCCCCGCAACCTACGGTAGAGCAGTTTGAAAATGACTTGTTTGAGGCTTACGCCAAACTCGACAAGTCCCGCCGTATCTGGCTGGAAGACGAGAGCAAGGCGGTTGGTCGGGTGTACATCCCGGATGGTTTCTGGCAGCAGATGGTGCGCGCGCCGCATATCAAATTGGAAATTCCATTACAAGAGCGGATTCAACATTTAGTAAATATATATGCCACTTTCCCAAAAGAAAATTTAATAGAATCATTTACTAAAATAAAAAAACGCCTGGGCGGCCAGCACCTAAATGCCGCGATAGAAGCCTTGGAGCGAGGCGATTATGCCGAAGCCGCACGCGTGGCGCTGGTGTATTATGATAAAGCGTATGAATACGGCATCCAACAAAAAACCGAAGCCGTCGTTTATCCGTTTCAGGCGGAGGCGTTGAGGACGGAGGCGATTGCACAGGATTTGATTCACTTTGCCGATCAGATGGATCCGACACTGATTTACGCAGATGCGAATGATCTAAAATGATGGAGTAATAATCATGATCTGGAGTAGTATGCGTGGCGGCTGGCCGTCCGCTACTGTTTGAGTGGAGCGAGTTTAGCGGACTAGACTTTTTGGTTACTTTTGGGGCGACTGCCAAAAGTAACATAACAAAAAATTAGAAAATCTATCCTAAAGCTACTATTACAAAAATTAAATCAATACGTAATACTAGCTTTAATAAATAATAAGAAATATGATGCCTGTTGAAATAAAATCTTATAAACTCACCCAATACAGCCACGGTGCGGGTTGCGGCTGCAAAATTGCTCCGAAAGTACTGGACAGCATATTACATCATCACGCTGAAAAATTACATTTTCCGAATTTGTTAGTCGGTAACGATGAGCGCGATGACGCAGCGGTGCTTGACCTGGGCGACGGCACGGCGGTGGTGAGCACGACCGATTTTTTTATGCCCATCGTGGATGACGCCGAAGATTTTGGGCGCATTGCTTCGGTGAATGCCATCAGCGACGTGTACGCCATGGGAGGCACGCCAATCCTGGCGATCGCGATCCTGGGCTGGCCGATCAATCAACTGCCCCCGGAGGTTGCCAATCAGGTGATAGAGGGGAGTCGCAAAGCTTGTGCGGAGGCGGGTATTCCGTTGGCGGGCGGGCATAGCATTGACAGCCCCGAGCCGATTTTTGGCTTGGCGGTGACTGGTCGCGTGAAACTGGAGCATCTCAAGAAAAACGGCGGCGCAACGCCCGGTTGTAAATTGTTCTTAACCAAGCCTTTAGGTGTGGGGATTTTGACCACCGCACAGAAAAAAGAAAAATTATTACCAGAACATCAAAATATCGCGCGCGACAGCATGGCGAAGCTGAATAAAATCGGCGAAATATTTGGCAAATTACCTTATGTAAAAGCCATGACCGATGTAACGGGCTTTGGTTTGCTCGGGCACCTCAGCGAAATGTGCGAAGCGAGTAATGTAAGCGCTATACTCGATTTTAATAAAGTGCCGGTTCTTGATAAAAATATGATAGATTATTACATCGCTGCTAAATGTATTCCCGGCGGCACGCATCGCAACTGGGATAGTTATGGGCATAAAATAGCGCCATTGACCGACGAGCAAAAATTTATTCTCGCCGATCCGCAGACAAGCGGCGGCTTGCTAGTGGCAGTAAAACCAGAACGAGTAGCTGATCTTCAGGAAGTTGCAAGAGACAATGGATTGGAATTGGAGGCGTTTGGGGAATTGGTGGACAGAGGGGAATGGTTGGTGGAAGTACATTGATTATAAGTAAGAATTTATATACTTTTGTAAAAAAAAAGAAATGACTGCTCAAAAGTTAACGAATTTACAATTGGAACTGCTGAAGGTTTTCAGTTTTGAACTAAGTGATGAACAAATGCAGGAAATTCGTTCTTTATTGGCTAATTACTTTGCGGAGAAAGCAACGGAAGAAGCAGACCGCTTGTGGGATGAGCAAGGCTGGACTGAGGAAACAATGGAAAAGTGGGCCAATGAACATTTCAGAACGCCTTATGAAGATTAACTATGCGTATAGTGTTGGATAGCAATGCACTTTTGGCTTCCATTCCTAAAAAATCCAAATACCGTCCTATCTTTGATGCTCTTCGCAATGGCTCTTTTTCTCTGATCGTCAGCAATGATATTTTATCTGAATATGAAGAAATTCTTTCTTTAAAAAATAGCATCGTTGTAGCGATCAATATCATGGAATTACTAAATGTTTTGCCCAATATAGATCATCAGCAAATTTATTATAAATGGCACTTGATAGAACAAGATAAGGATGATAATAAATTTGTAGATTGCGCCGTGGCCGGTAGCGCTGATTTTATTGTTACGAATGATCGTCATTTTAATATTTTGAAGGACATTGAATTTCCCACCATTAAAGTAATTTGCATAGAGGAATTTTTGGAAATAATCGTGAATTTATGATATGTTACTATGTTATTGGGGAAATGGCGGAGAGAGGGGAGTGGCTAATTGAAGTTAAATAATTATTGAGCCAGTATAATAAACGTCATTAAACATCATTAAAGGGCTACAATATCACTTTTTCATCTTCTACGACCAAAGTTTTGGCTATTTTATCATGCCACCCCTGGCGCTTTGGATCAAATAAAATCCAAATAAAACCTAACCAGAGCACAAAATATGAAATAGCTTTACTAAAGTTTCTAATAAAAGATTGCTTAATATTTAGGCGATCTCCATATTCGTCAACCACTTTTAATCCCATAAAATATTTCCCAAAAGAGCCTTCAAATTTACTAGCATCCATTATGGTACTATAAATGATCCAAATGACCAACGAAAACATTCTAACCTGATTTCTAACTGACAAGAACTCTTGTCTCGACAAAAAATCACCCCGCTTATTGAAATAATTATCGAATGCCTCTCCAAAGTTTGAAAAAATAGAAAAGAAAATAGCTACAACGACAGTGATAGGAATAATGTCAATTAAATAAGCATAAAATCGCTTACTTCTAGTAGCAGCAACTACTCTTTTTTCTTCTTCAGTAGAGTTGTTTACAGCTTTTTCCCAGGAATCATGATCTAATATTTCGCGATTCATTTGGCGTTTATTAATAATTTGCAAACTCGTTTTCGATCAACAAATATAAAGAATTTTGCTAATTCAATTTACTTTGGGTAAAGAATATTTCCACCTCAAAAACTATTATCAAAACAGCCCAATCCGCCAGGGTTTCCAGGCTTTATTGATCAAGGTAAAATGCTCGGGCTGGCGGTTCTCGGTTCTGAAAAATAAGATGCCGATGTGAAACAGGTCAATCGAGAGGCTCACGCGTGGGTGCCGGCGCATCTGATGCCAGGCTTGCTGCATTTCATCCGACCAGTGAATGTCTGCAATAACAAACACACTACGTGCATGCGCGCAGGGCAAGCATTGCTCAAAATATTGTAAACTCGCACCGGCCCGGTGGTCGCCATCGAGAAAGAGGAAATCAAGTGTTTTTATATCTTCTAAAGCCTGGGGTAATAATTTTTCAAAAATGCCTTCGCGCAATGTAATGTTTTGAGTATTCATTACATCAAAATTATGTTGCGCCTGCCTGGCAATGTCGGGGCAGCCTTCCAGTGTAATCACTTTTGCATGTAAAGCACCGGAGGCAAGGTAGAGGGTGGAAATGCCTAAAGAAGTGCCTAACTCCAAGATACTGTTAGGCTTACAAAAGTTAACCAAGCGAAAAAGCTGCCGACCCGTAGCCGGCGAAATCGCGGAATGCCGGGCGATGCTGGCCACGCTGCGCATTTGATTTTTATTTACCAGGGAACCGGCGCCATGATCTTCGATATTTAGTTTTTTACGCATTTGTAATAACTGATCCCGCAGCAATTCTATTTGCGAGAATGCATAAAAATGGCGCTTGTCTTCGAGAATAGCATTTACTAAATCCGCAACAAAAGGTGAATGAATATCATAAATCGTTTTGGCGCGCCAGAAATATTGAGCGTATCGCGATAGCAAACGAAGGTAAAGCCGAAGCATTTTCATGCGGAAAAATAGGATTTATTTGTGTAAAAATGCATGTCCCACGGGCAGGATTATTATAATTATTTTACGGACGTATGATATGCGGCGGCATCAATCGTTCCCATTCCATATCAAGGTTGTTCAGCCAGTTGAGCCGAACGCGGGTATTGGAAATGGATTCAAATTCCTGCTTGGCTTTTTGATATTTACTAATTGCTGGATCAGTATTTTCAGCGAAGGCTTCGTTGTTAAACCACATCATGTAAGTATAACCATTTACCGATCTATTATAATCATTATTACTCGGCAAAATCTGTAAGGCGTTTTTATATTGCTCCGCGCCTTCTTCACTACGTCCCGTCAGGTACAGAAAATCCGCGTAACTTCTGATGTTGGCGATCATGTTGAACTCTTCTTTGGAAGCTTCGATGGCTATTTTACAATATTTTTCTGCATTAAACCAATCATAAGAAGAATATAATGCGCGGGCGACAAGATTATATTCTGAATCTGATACCAAACTGGGAATTTGTTCCATGATCCAAGATGCCTGTTTTGCGAAAAACTTCTGTTTTTCAGTAAAATAGCTCGACTTTCGGTAGTAGTTTAGTTTGCGTTCATTGGCCGGCGTCAGCTCCAGATCATAGATTTGACCGTTTGTATCTATTAAGTCTTTAATAAGCGTATTTAGCTGATTGCGCAGAGACTGCTCTTCACGCGAGCCGCTGGCTTTTTCGTCGGGTGTGCCTTGGTGATAACTATCTGGCAATGAATTGATATGCGTGAGTAAAGCATCTATAATGCCATTAAATTCATTGGAATAACTTTCTTCAGAAGTTACATCGTTTATTTTATTTTTTTCATTTCTGTTAAAACGATTATTTAGTTTGATCAGATCGTTTTCAAGTTCTGTATAACCGAGATCGGCAGCCGCTGCGAAGAGCGCGTCAAAAATCTTGGTCACCCGCCCGAACCGTAGCATTTCCTTGAGTTCTGCTTTTGTGTTTTTCTTATCGCCTGTGGTCATATTTCAGGAATTAGGTGCATCCTTGATACCATTTATCATAAAAAAAGATAATTGAATATCTAAATTTATAAAAATATAGAAAGATGGCGATGTAATATGCAATAAAAGTTTAAAATTAATTTTTGTGTTTAGCGTAGAATTTCTTGTCCGCCAGGTTTTGCCGGATGCGGTCGGCCAGAAATTCATCGTATGCCATGTCGGCCAGTTTGTTAATGCATCAGCGTCACATCACCGGAGACAACTACGGTTTCGCCGTTTGCCATTTCTAATTCAGCGACATACACATACACACCGGTTTGAATGGGTTGTCCTTTAAACAAGCCGTCCCAGCCCTGTGTGGGGTCATTGGGGAAGAAATTTTCACGACTGAAAACCACGGTTCCCCAGCGATTGGCGATATGCATCGCTTTTATTTTTTGAACTTCCTGAGCTGCGCTGATGTAAAACATATCGTTCACGCCGTCGCCATTGGGGCTGAAGGCAGTAGGTACAAAAACGCGCTGAATTTGCTGTACAAAGACGAGCAGATTGTCGGTCGCCGTGCACCCATTTTCATCGGTCACCCTCACCGAATAGGTTGTTTGTTCCATCGGTCGTACGATTGTACTCAGGCAGGTGCTACAACCAATGCTATCCGGCCCCCAAACCACCGAAATAATGGAACCCTCGGGTTTGCTGGCAAGGATATTGAGCACAATGCTATCGCCCTGAATGACGGTGGCGGGATCGTCCAGATTGTCGGCCTGGAGTTCCACATCCAGGGCTTCGGGTTGCGACAGTTCAATCTGCAAAGTTGTGTCGCAGCCGTTTTGGTCGCGTACGACAAGCTCATAAGTACCCGCCGCAAGCGAGTTAAACTCATTTTTTGAAGTAAAAAGTGCGCCGTTCAGCGAGTATTCAAAAGGTTCTTCGCCGTTGGCGACGCTAGTAACTCTGATTCCGCCATTCCGGGTTTGATTACAAGTCACTTGCCGAACTTCCACGGAAGCGGTGGGCGTGGTGATTTGGGAAGTCACCGTTACCTCGTCGTTGCTGCTGCAACCATTATCTGGATCGGTGACCATCAAGGTATAAGTATCCGCTTGTTCCACCTCGGTGAAAGCGATATTCGGGATGGGAATCGGGCTACCGTTCGCAGCCGTCCATTGATATTGCAAACCGGTTGTTGTGGAAGTGCCGGAACCTCCGAGCGTTACAATGTCCACATTACAATTTAATTCCAAATCTGCACCGGCATCCGCGACGGGTGCGGCTTGGATGATAACATTTACCGTCACTTCCGCATCAGGACAACCGGCAGGCGAAGGAACGCTGTAAACGAATGAATACGCGCCATCCGGCTGGTTGGCGGTATTAAAAGTACCCGCGTTGGCATCAAAAGCGCCGTTTACAGAAGGTGTAGTGGAGGTTTCTGTCCAATTACCGCCAGAATCCTCGCCTTGAATCAAATCTGCGAGATTGATTGTTTGGGCAGTACCTTCACAGGCCTGCGCCGGAGCTTGAGCAATTCCGGCATTAGCCGAGGTATTGATTGTCAAGATTTGCTCATCTTGTGCTTCGCAAGGACCTTGAATCACGGTGTAACGCAGACTGTGGTCGCCAGGCGTGAGGGTATTAGGATTGAGCGTCGTAGCAGGATTGCCATCTATTGTCCAGGCACCGCCGGGTGTGGTCAGGGAATCCAGCAAGGTATTTAAAGCAATTGGCGCTTCATTTTGGCAAAGCGCACCGGGATTGTTCCAGTCGGCATTCAGGTTGGCAACGCTGATCGTCACTTCATCGGAGGTCACGCAAACCTGACGGAAAGAAATATCATCAATCGCAAAGTCATTACCTGCCGGGGTATTATTGACATTGGCGATGCAAATCTGTGCCGTAGTAGCATTGGCGGAGGTCCAGTTGGCTGTAAATTCGCGCCACTGGCAGGTTTGGGAGGGCGCCTGGAATACATTTCCGATGAGCGTGCCATTGATCGAAAATTGCAACCGGGCCGGATTCTGAGAAACCATCGATGCAGCCCATGCGCTGAAAAGATAATCTGTATTTGGTTGAATGGTAATGGTTTGGCACCAAACGTTGTTGGGCTGCCCGGAGGCATTCACCACCATCATCAGTCCGCCGCCGGTGTGATCATTACAATTGGCGAAAGCGCTATGCGGATCGCGTCCATTGCTGACCACCGCATAACGTCCCTCTGGACGTATGTCAGAATTATTATTTATATAATCGCTTGTGAAACCGATATTTCCCTGGCTGAAATTGCCATTGGTAATCAGGTTTTGATCGTTGATACTGCGTACGGTAAGCGTATAGGTGGTTGTGGAATCCACAATGGCGGTTGTCGCCGGTGCATTGGGATTGGAAATGCCAGCCGCAGGCGACCAGGTGGCATCGATAAAATTGCCGGTAATGATGCCGTTTAGATTCACCGTTTCACCTGGAGAACAGATTGTGTCGTTGGAGCCAGCATCCACGGTAATATTGCAGGCCAGCACGCTTTCAGAAGCGAGGGGTAGGGGAGAAGCGGTTTTAAAAAATGTGGATTGGACCGTCGCAATAATAGTCAATCCTAGCAAGGTAAAGCCGAAATAGTTTCTCATTGTATGATGCTTTTGAGACGTCAGAAAAGATAAGACAAAAGACCGAAAGTAAAATGTCTGCTGTCTGTCAATTTGTTTCTGACTTCTAAAATGATATCAATCCGGCCGTCCTTTTCCTAAAAACTCACTTACAGGATTCAAATATAGAATTTTTCCTTTACTGTTGCAGCAGTAGCGATAATTTTAAGAATTTTCACTGCTTAATAATCGCTTTCGCCCATTTCCAGGTTGAGCTTTGCAGTAGAAAGCTCTGCCAGCGCATGCTGATCTCCAGCCTGCCGGGCTACTTCCATGCCCCGGGTATATGTTTCTAACGCTTTTTCGGGATTTTCTATTTTCTCATACAGCTTGGCAAGGTGATAATAAGTGCCGACATACCCCGGATCATTGGCAACCAGTTGTAAATAATGCTGCATGGCTTGCTCCTGTTCGTTCATACTTTCGTATTCCTTGGCGATGGCAAAGAGCAGGAAAGAATCGTTCGGCGATTCACTCAGCATGGCTTGTAATTGCGGAAGTCTGGACATAATTTATTGAGCGTTGATTGATCGCATATTCACCTTTCGGGGTGAATAGCGGGCAAAGTTACGTTTTGTAAATTCTTTTCCCGGAAAGCTGAACAAACAAATTCGGAGTGATGTTTGATTTTTATGAAATTTAGCGAATTTTCGCTAGCTGCCTATTGAAGTTTTCAACTATATTTGCGAAACTTTATTCGTTTTTTCAACTAAAAAGTTCTTTCTAAAGGAATTTTCGATAAAAAACATTCACACAACAATACATAATACAATTGCAATGAAATTATTGGTTTGTGTAAGCAAAACACCTGATACAACGACAAAAATCAGCTTTACGGCTGACGGTAAGGAATTTGATACCAGTGGCGTGCAATACATCATGAATCCTTATGATGAATGGTATGCACTGGTGCGTGCGCTCGAACTCAAGGAAGTGCAGGGCGGCAGCGTCACTTTGATCAATGTGGGGCCGGCGGCAAACGATGCGATCATTCGTAAAGGCCTGGCGATCGGCGCCGATAGTGCGGTGCGGATCAACGCGGAGCCCACCAGTTCACTGTTTGTAGCCAAGCAAATTGCCGAATACGCCAAGAATGAGCAGTTTGATGTAATTTTCCTGGGTAAGGAAACGATTGATTACAATGGCTCGGAGGTAGGCGCGATGGTTGCCGAATTTCTGGATTTGCCTTTTATTTCTTACGCCAGCCATATGGAGATGAACGGTAACACGGCGACGGTTTCCCGCGATATCGAGGGCGGTACCGAGGAAGTGGTGCTGGAAACGCCGTTTGTACTTAGTGCAGCGAAGGGGCTGGCTGAGCAGCGCATTGCCAATATGAAAGGGATCATGATGGCAAAATCGAAGCCGCTGAATGTAGTAGAACCCGTCGCTTTCGAAGATGTAGCGGTGGCGGTGCAATACCAGTTGCCCAAGCCGAAGTCGGAAGTGAAGCTCATCGAGCCGGATAATATGGAAGAGCTGGTGCGCCTGTTGCACGAAGAAGCGAAGGTTATTTAAAAACGGGGTCTGTTATTGGGATCTATGAAATATCGAATCGTAATTCAAAAATCAAAAATCTAACATCCAAGATGGTTCTAGTTTTTGCAGAAAGCCAGAAAGGAAAATTCAAGAAGTCCGCATTCGAGGCGGTTACATTTGGATATAAAACGGCTGAAGTGCTCGGCATGGAATGTGCTGCGCTGACGCTTGGCTCAGTGAGCGGAGCGGAAGAACTGGGTAAATACGGTGCTTCCAAAATTTATAATGTGACTGACGAATCGCTGGATAGCTTTGATAGTCAGGTATATGCAACGGTGATCGCCGATGCGGCTCAAAAACTGGGCGCAAAAGTAGTCATTGTCAATCACTCGGCGGATGGCAAGTCGATTCTTGGTCGTCTGGCGGTTCGTTTGAACGCTGGCTCCGTAGCTGGTGTAAACAGTATTCCAAGGATGGATGGCGGTACGTTCAAAGTGAAAAAGCCGGTTTTTTCCGGGAAAGCATTTGCTGATTTTGAGGTGAAGTCGGATGTAAAAGTACTTTCTTTGATGAATAACAGTTTCCAGCCCGCTGAATCCGGCAGTGCCGGTACGGTGGAAAAACTGGATATAACGGTACCTCAAAGCCGCGTGAAAGTGAAGGAAGTGAAACGTATGGAAGGACATGTGCCACTGCCGGAAGCAGAATTGGTGGTGTCTGCCGGTCGGGGCATGAAAGGCCCTGAAAATTGGGGTATTATTGAAGAACTGGCGGAAACAATCGGTGCTACTACTGCCTGCTCGCGTCCGGTAGCTGATGCTGACTGGCGCCCGCACCACGAGCACGTAGGGCAAACCGGGATTGCCATTCGTCCTAATTTGTACATCGCGATCGGTATTTCCGGGGCAATCCAGCATCTGGCGGGTGTGAACAACTCCAAAACGATCGTGGTTATCAACAAGGATCCGGATGCACCGTTCTTTGGCGCTGCTGATTATGGGGTAGTGGGTGACTTGTTTGAAGTGGTGCCGAGATTGACCGAGGCATTCAAGAAGTTTAAAGCAGAGAATTGAAGCAGATTGCTGGTTACTGGAAATAAGATAACCAGTATCTAGAAATAAATTTTCATTTACTGTTTCGCGATAAGCGGAAAGTTATTACCTTTGCACCGCTAAAATAGTGTCTAAGAATTTTAAGAGAAAAATTTAAACAACAAAATGGCTGTTTATTTATCCAAGGAGAAGAAAGCGGAAGTGCTGGGCCAATACAGCAGATCATCTAATGATACCGGCTCGCCAGAGGCGCAGGTTTCACTATTCACTTACCGTATCCAACAACTCTCAGAACACCTGAGAGCGAACAAAAAAGATCACTCTAGCCGTAGAGCTTTATTGTCGTTGGTGGGTAAGCGCAAGCGCTTGTTGCAGTATTTGTCAAAAACAGATCTGCAAAAATACCGCGAACTGATTGAAAAACTAGGCATTCGTAGATAAACGAACCCCGGAAAGCAGGATACGAAAGCGCTATCCTGCTTTCCTTTGCTTTTTTGTGAGCGATTATTTATTATTGTGAGCTATTTTTTATTGTTGATTGAGGATTTGTTTATCTTTTAATTTGTAATCAGCAATAAATCAGTCTATTAGAAGAGAAGTTGTTCTTCAGAAACTGGCAGTCGTTTATCTTAAGATGAAAATAAGGGACAAAATGTCCGGTTTGATACCCAAGCCACCTGTAGATAAAGTCCTACCTCCAGCTGACAGTACATCTTTCGGGTACTTCTCAATTCAAAAACGGCGAAACACGTTTCGCCTTTATGCGTTTATTAATATTGAAATAACAAGAGGATTTTAACTTTTCAAAATTATGGGACAACAGATTCCAATCACGACGTCCTTCGACTTACCTGATGGCAGAACAGTAACCCTTGAAACCGGAAAGCTTGCAACCCAAGCAGATGGCTCTGCGCTGGTACGTATCGGCGATACCATGTTGCTGGCAACTGCCGTTTCTGCAAAAGAAGCAAGAGAAGGACAATCATTTTTCCCACTTTCGGTGGATTATCAGGAGAAATTCGCCTCCGCGGGCAGAATTCCGGGTAATTTTTTCCGCCGGGAAACCAAACTTTCAGATTCAGAGGTATTGATCTCGCGTCTGGTGGACCGCGCAATCCGTCCGCTGTTCCCGGATCATTACATGAATGAGACCCAAATTATCATTAATCTTATATCCGGAGAAAAAGAAACTCTGCCGGACGCTTTCGTTGCTCTTGCGGCTTCCACCGCGTTGTCTGTGTCTGATATTCCTTTTGCCGGGCCCATCTCGGAAGTTCGTGTAGCTCGTATCAAAGGAGAATTTATTATCAATCCGCATCGTTCTGACCTGGAAGAGGCGGACATCGACCTCCTGGTGGGCGCAACGATGGCGGACGTGACGATGGTAGAAGGCGAAGCCAATGAATGTTCAGAAAAAGATCTGGTAGAGGCGATCAAAGTCGCACATGATGCGATCAAAGTGCAAATTCAGGCTCAGCTTGACCTGGCTCAGAAGGTAGGAGAGAAAGCCCTGAAGAAGCGCGAAGTAGCACCGGTGCCGGAAGACGAAGAAATCAAGGCAAAGGTGGAAGCTTTTGCAAAAGATAAATTATACGCTGTGGCAAAATCCTTCGCGGATAAAAGCACTCGCAAGGAGCAGTTTTCACAGATCAAAGAAGATTTGATTGCCTTGCTGACCGAAGAAAAAGGCGAGGAATACGTTGAAGAAAAAGAAGAGTTCATTGAGCCTTATTACGACAAACTGAAGAAGGAAGTCGTGCGTGATATGGTGCTGAGTGAAAACGTGCGCCTCGATGGCCGTAAGCTGGACGAAATCCGCCCGATCTGGTGCGAAGTGGATTACCTGCCTTCTACGCACGGTTCGGCAGTATTTACTCGCGGTGAAACACAATCCCTCACTTCATTGACACTTGGTAGCAAGCTGGATGAGTTGATGATGGACAACGCAATGCTCCAGTACTATGAGAAATTTATCCTGCATTATAACTTCCCGCCATACTCGGTGGGTGAAGTAAAGCCGCTGCGCGCACCCGGACGCCGGGAAGTAGGACACGCCAATCTGGCTGCCCGTTCGCTGCGCAAAGTGCTGCCGGAAGACAATCCTTATACGATACGCATTGTATCCGATATTCTGGAATCCAATGGTTCTTCTTCGATGGCTACCGTATGTGCCGGCTCCCTGGCACTCATGGATGGCGGTATCAAGATTACAGCACCGGTTTCGGGTATTGCCATGGGTTTGATCACAGATGGCAAGCGCACGGCAGTTCTGTCTGATATTCTCGGTGATGAAGATGCACTGGGTGATATGGACTTCAAAGTAACCGGCACGGAAAATGGTATTACCGGCTGTCAGATGGATATCAAAATTGACGGGATGCCTTATGATTTGCTGGAGAAAGCTTTGGATCAGGCGCGTGCAGGTCGTTTGCACATTCTGGAAAAAATGAAAGAAACACTCGCCGAACCAAGAGAAGACTACAAGCCACATGCACCGCGTATTGTTGAAATTATCATTGATAAGAGCTTTATTGGTGCAGTGATTGGTCCTGGTGGCAAGGTAATTCAGGAAATGCAGTCAGAAACCGGTACTACGATCAATATTGAAGAAGTAGGCGATAAAGGTGTGGTGAGCATCGCAAGTTCTGATAAGGCTTCGATTGAAGCGGCTTTGGAAAAGATTCGAAAAATCACCTTTACACCGGCAGTCGGCGATGTGTATAATGCCATCGTCAAAACCGTGATGCCTTACGGGGTATTTGTAGAATTCAATGGTAAGAGCGGTTTGCTCCACGTTTCCGAAATGTCTTATTCTCGTATTGATAATGTCGAAGATGTATTCAAAGAAGGGGACGATGTAAAGGTGAAGCTGATCGGAGTAGATAAGAAAACCGGTAAAATCCGGCTCTCCCGCAAGGCCTTATTGCCGCCGCCTGACCGCAACGGTAAAGGAGGAGACAACAAAGGTGGAGATGACAGACGAAGAGGCAGAGATGATGATAATAGAGACTAATTCATAGTCTTTCCATCATTTAGCTATAAATACCCAGAAATGTCTGGTTCTGAATTTGATTTCGGAATCAGACATTTTTTTTGTGGCGGGAACTTTTCAACGTATCAAATTGTAATTATTGTGTGCGCTTGCATATAAATCTTTTTTCTTAAAAAGTCAAGTTTTTATCGAATTAATACAACTTTTGTGACTCTTAATACGTATATTTCGTCATAACTATAAAACTTCCCAAAATCCCGGACATATGCGGCAGTTAAAAATTACAAATAAGATTACTACCAGGGAAAGCCTTGCTTTGGACAAGTACCTGAACGACATCGGCAAGATCCAGATGTTGAACGCCGATGAAGAGGCGGAACTTGCCCGTAAAATCAAGCAAGGCGATCAGGAGGCTTTGGGCCGGCTCACCGAATCAAACCTGCGTTTTGTGGTTTCGGTAGCCAAACAGTATCAAAACCAGGGTCTTTCTTTGAGCGATCTTATCAATGAAGGCAATGTCGGTTTAATGAAAGCAGCCAAGCGGTTCGACGAAACCAAAGGTTTTAAGTTTATTTCCTATGCTGTCTGGTGGATCCGTCAGTCCATTTTACAGGCGATTGTAGAACATTCACGGATCGTTCGTTTGCCGTTGAATAAAGTTGGGTCTTATAACAAAGTAAATGAGGCATTTTTGTCCTTCGTTCAGGAATTTGAAAGGGAACCCACACACGAAGAATTGGCGGAATTGCTTGATATGACGCCGAAGGAAGTCTCCAATATGCTGAAAGGCAATGGCCGTCACGTCTCGGTGGATGCGCCAATCAGCGGTGAAGATGGGGACTCGACCATGCTCGACGTAATCTCCAGCGAGGATGACATGAGTCCGGACAGTTACCTGATGGAACAATCGCTTAAAGATGAAGTACAGCAAGGTTTGTCGATCCTATCGCCCCGTGAAGTAGAAGTTTTATCTGCTTATTACGGATTGAACGGCTATAAACCTCTGACGCTCGAAGAAATCGGGGAAATGTACAACCTCACGCGTGAGCGGGTGCGTCAGATCAAAGAGCGTGCTATTCGCCGTTTGCGCAAGTCTTATAACCGAAATGCATTAAGGTCTTATTTAGGATAAGCCTTTTGAAAAAATAATAATGAGATAAATCCGCCTTCGAAAGAGGGGGGATTTTTTATTTTTAGCAAAAATAAAATTTATGCGTCTTTGGCTTTTAGCAGGATTGATAACATGGCTGATTACAACTTCCTGTGAATCAGAACAGAAACAGCAACCAACCGAATCTGTAACTCGTCTTACAACAAATGTAGAGCATACGAAGCTGCGCGAGACGCCCGGTGAAGATGGTAAGGTCATTCGTGACTTGCCGCATGGCACGGTACTTCAGGATATTGGGGAAGTGAGCGATTTTACAACCCGCATCAATCTGCGGGGTATCTGGTTTGAAGAGCCCTGGCTGAAAGTTCGTGCCGAAGATGGCACAGAAGGCTGGGTGTACGGCGGCGCCTTAAGCTTTAACCTGGATGATGATTCGAAAATTGCTAAAATATTGATGGATAAGCGTTTGCAAACATCGTTTGGCAAAGAATTATCCGATAGCATTCGGGTGTATCGTGCGCAATATCAACATATTGCTTCGGCAGAAGATTTTGCAGCTACTTTCCGGAAGGGGAGTTCTCTGCGTGAGGTGATGACCCGCCTGATGCAAGACCGGATTCTGATTCAAAACCCTGACGAATTGCCAGATTTATTCTGGTTGCGAGAAGCTATGCCGGGTATGGTGCCGCAGCTGGTGGCCGAAGGAACCGCTTACTATCTGTTCTGGGATTTTGCAGCATTAAATCAGCGAGCGAAAACAACCCCGGAGCCCACAGACGACGATTTTGTAGCTTTAAACCTGATTCTTTTTCCGGAAGACAGCATCGAATATTTCTTTCCGGCCTGGTTTATGCAAACCTGGGACTACGGCGGTAGCAGCCTGCTGGGACGAGGAATTCACTATCAGACTTTGGAAAAAATAGATAAACTGCTGAAAAAAAGCGACTTATTTACCCCTGAATTGACCCGTTTGAAGACCCGTTTGCTCAACGATATTACCCAGCCCGATGTTACATATTGGGAAAAAAAGGAAAATATTACTACTGAACTGGATTCGATTATAAATGCCAATTTTTCGGTTTTATCCAATGCCGATAAAGTTGCGTTACAAACGCGGAGGCAACAATTTGAACTCCCGCAAGAGTCTGGCATTCAGTTGAATATGCAGTCCGGTAGTTATTAATGTATTAGACTTTTAAGAGGAAAAAAACTGAAAAACAGCATAAAAGAATGATTCCATTTGCATTTATTACCCTGGCAGTTGTAGGCGGCGGCGTAGTGCTGCTCACCCGAATATTGCCACATGTAAGCCCCAATTATAAGCGAATTAAAGCGGATCTGCTTGAAATGCAGGCAGATATGGAAAAGTGGCAGAAAAACGAGCTGGTGCC
>CAZGAU010000083.1:0-22922 GCA_964523725.1 uncultured Saprospiraceae bacterium | reverse complement strand
CTTTATCTCCGATATGAATGCTATTCCCGGGGTGTGTAAACATTACATTAATAATATGAAATGCATCCTGTACGGTAGCTGCCCGAAAGAAAACCCAGGCGATGCAGGTAAAGAAAAACACCGCTGCCATGCTTAGCATCCGCGGCACCCTCAAGCCTTTCAGTAAGCTGGCCGAGCCTTTTTCCACAATCTGATAAGTGCCGTGTATGGCGCCCCAGATGACGAAGGTCCAGTTAGCCCCGTGCCAAAGTCCACTGATGACAAAGGTCGCAAACAAATTAAAATTTTTTCGAATATTATTAACCCGGCTACCACCTAAAGGAATGTAAACATAATCCCGGAACCAGGTGGACAGCGAAATATGCCATCTACCCCAGAAATCCTTGAAGGATGTTGAAAAATAGGGGCGCCGGAAATTATCCATCAAATCAAAACCAAACATCTGTGCGCAGCCGATGGCAATCAGCGAATACCCGCCAAAATCGCAGTAAATCTGAATCGCAAAGAAAATCGTAGCGACTATAAACGACAAGCCAGTGTGCACATCCGGATGCCCGTAAATGGCTTCTACATAAAGTGCGAGCCGGTCGGCTACCACCACTTTCATAAAAAACCCCCAAAGCATGATTTTCAACCCCCGGGATATGATATCATAATTAAATGTTTTCCGTTCATAAAACTGTGGCAGCAAATTTGAAGCCCGTTCTATAGGACCGGCCACCAACTGGGGAAAGAAGCTTACAAAAGCAAAAAAAGCCAGGATATCCCTGGTCGGCTCAAACTCTTTCCTGTAAATATCCAGGGTGTAGCTCATCGTCTGGAAGGTATAAAAGCTAATACCTACTGGAAGAATAATGTTCAGCGAACTCGTTTGAAAACTTACACCAAACATAGTAAATGCATTCACAAAACTCTCGGCAAAAAAATTGAAATATTTAAAAAAGCCGAGCAGACCAAGATTGACGAAAACACTTGTAAACAAAAGCATTTTCCGCTTTGAGGGTGCTTGCTCCTGGGCTAATTTCAGACCTATAAAATAATCTACGAATGAACTAAATACGATCAGCGATAAAAACCGCCAGTCCCACCAGCCATAAAAAAGATAGCTCACGGCCAGCAGGAATGTATTCCGCAACTTAATATTTTTATTAACAACCAGCCAATAAAGTAAAAAAACAATCGGAAGAAATATGCCGAAATCAATGGAATTGAATAACATGATTTAATGCTTACCGTTTTGGTGATTTTGATATCGATTTATTATAAAATCATACAGGTATTGTGTCACATTAATCTTATCGGTTAATAGTTTTTTGCTCCTCTCCCGGAAAATCTCACGATCCTGTTGTAATATTTCATCCACCAAAGTAAATACCTTCCCCGATTCACTAGTATTATATACCGTTCCGTACTTTTCCTGATCCTGGCAGTAGCTCCTGGCAATGGTATTGATATAAATACACGGAGTGCCCAAAACGCCTGCTTCTGAGGCAATTGTAGCACCTTCGCTCACAACGATGTGGGCAAAACTTAAAGCATGATGTAAATGCTCCGGAGCTATTTTGATGAGATAAGGCTTTAATTCATCTGATAAATTGGCTTCAGATGTAATAAAAACCTTCATATGTTTTGAAAGCTTTTTCACTAATTTGATCTTATCATCGTTAGAGAGTCCTTTATGTCCGGCATCATGAGTTGCATTCCATGATACAAAACGAACAATAGCATATTTTTCATCATGATTCAAGCCCAGCCAATTGTAAACTTCAGGGTTCGGTGTAAAATAATCGGGGTGTAAATATGCGATTTCATGATACCCCTTATAACGAATTTGCTTGGCGCCCAGCTCTTCGGGCAATACATCCGGCGTCAATATTACATCCGTAAATGGACGATATAATATTATTTGCTCCATATTACCGGAATCCTCTAGCGACAAATGCTTTTTGCCAAGTAAAAATGCCGCGTGAGCGGCATAAATAGAGCCGTGACTAACGAATAAATCGGGTTTGAATTTCATGGCGCAAGCGACCATCTGCACATCAAATTTAAGCATGCCCCATAATTTGCCGCTGAGTTTTTTATAATGTTTGCCAAAACTTTTTAATGGAAAGCCTTCCGCACGGATCAATTCTGTTTCAAACTCTTTCTGCCGCGCAGTAAAAAGCACTTCAGAACCCTCTTGAGCGAGTAAATGAGCCACATTTTTGAATAAGTGAACATGCCCAGGATGTCCTATATCGAAAATAATCCGCATCAGGTCAGTTTTTGATATACTTGTAATCCCAATTTTCCTACTGTGTATAAAGCTTTATTTACAATCATTTCGTATCTGCCATAACAAACTTCCTCCCCACCAAAGCGAGCCTTGAATTCCCGTACGCCGTAATCCTGCTCGGGCTTGCCGGCGCCCATAAAATCGAAATGGTCAAATCCATTTTTTAATGCGTATTCAATTGGCGCCCAAGTTGCCAGTACGCTCGGGTGTAATCCTTTAATCTGCCCGTCTTCTCCACATACATACCATTCATAGATCACTTTTTTATCAAAAATTGGGCAAACGATACCGCCAACGACTTTACTTTCATACTTGACCAGAAAAAACTTGCAGATATCTGATTGCCAAAATTTTATAAACATATCTATAGAGGGAAGCGGTTTTTTTACTTTTTCTTTATATAGTTTTTGTAAAATATTATAAAAAGCAATTACCTCAGCTTCATCATCGGGTTCTGCAATCTCCGCACCAGCCTTCAGGCTCGACTTGATTTGCCTCCATCTGCTACTACTCATTCGTTTTTTAACAGCTGATTGTTCGTCGGTTCTCACTAAATAATTCAGATGTGGCTTATATTCAAATCCAAATGAATTAAATACTTTTTTTAAGTGTGAAGTGTCAAAGAAATTCCTGAATTCAACATAGATGGCTCGCCCATTGGCTGTTTTATGTAAAGATGTTAATAATAATTCGGTGGCTTTTTGCTCCTTTTCCGGTTGTGCCAAAGGTCCTCCCCAGACAATCAAGCGGCGGGACATCCAGGATTTAAGCCCATTTCCATTCACCTGAATGACGCCTAATAAAGTCCCAATTACTTTATGATCTTGAAAAGCTACAATCATGTATGGTGAATATCCTTCTACATTTTCAATAAACTCAAAGAATTCAAGGCTTTGAAAAAAACTACTTTGAGTGTGCCGCTGAATAAAGCCACGTATGGGGATAAAATTATTATCTTGTTTTAATTGGTCAAATTGGGTAAATAGTTTCGTGTGCATTGTTCTAATTGTATAAAATTGCAGGTAAATTATTATATTTTCCTTCCGAGCTGTTTAAAAAATCCCCATACACCACTTGCCTTCACAATCAATTCATTAAGATCATTGGTATCATTTACACTCAATCGTTTTAATCTAAAAAGATCTGATTGCAGCGTATTAAAACCAGGCTTCGTTGTTACGGCACAGGTGTATCCAGCTTGTTTGGAAAGTTGTACTTCCCTCGCTGTATGATCACCATTTGGATAAGCTAAAGCATTGATATTCAGACCGAATTCATTTTCCAATACCTCCTTTGATTCGGATATCTCTTTCCAGGATTCATCATCTGAACAAGTGGGCAGGCAAGGATGAAATATGGTATGCGCCTGAAAATTTACATAAGTTCGCATTTCCTCGATCTGTTTTTTTGTCAATGCTTGAGGCGTATCGTATTCTTTATCTTGATAAAAACCTTGCTTTGCTAAATAAGTCAGCCGTTGTTGGTTCGCCATATTTTTAAGCCTCCCGGAAGAACCATTTAGTCGATTGTGTAAAAACCAATAATGCCGGTTGGTATTGACAATGCCCGCGCAAAGGAAAATCGTTACCGGAATATTATATTTTTTAATAACCGGCAATAACTCATAATTCCGGATATGCCCATCATCAAATGTAATAATTAATGCTTTTTCAGGAAGCTTACTTTGATTTCCATTATGACATGCATTTAAATAATCATTCAGGTTGATAAAATTATAATGTTTAGACAAATAAGAGAAAACCCTCTCTGCAACATCCCGGCTTATATCATGAAACATCAAGATGGTAACCCGATTGCGTTGTATTATCTCCCTAACCAGAAAGGGCAAACCTGAGAACCGAAGTATTTTAAATAATAATTGTGTCATAAAATAGAATCATCCTCTTGCTGCATGGTTTAAACAATGCTACATACCAAGCACTCTAAATTAGCCATGTAATTCCCGAAGCCCATAAAAATATTTACACAAAAAGTTACACCAACTTTATACTTGTCTATAAATTTTTGATACCATTGCTCAAGATTGATCCATTTCCAGATCTCCTTTGCATAATTTCCTTGCCGGTCGAGATGTTTTTGATAAATAGATTGAGCCTTTTTTGTATCAATGATACCTCTTGAGGCAAATGAATCTGAATAAATTATATCCTTGATATATTCCTGAAAAAGGGGCGTCCTGAACCATTCATCCTGGGGTGTACCGAATCCGAGCTTGTCTTTGCGAACACGAATTTGTTCTGGCAATATTTTCTTCATTGCTTCGCGCAAAATATGTTTTGTCATGCCTTTGTTTATAATAATATCATGTTCGATTGATAAAGTTCTTTCTACCAGGCGATAATCCAAAAACGGGGTTCTTGCTTCAATAGAAAACCACATGGAGTTGCGATCTTCCCATTTCAAAAGGTGTTCAAGTTTATATTCGAAATGGTTAATTAGTGCATCCTGCAAACTGACGGAGCCATATAAATCTCCTGCTATGGTACTTGCATTCGGAAGCGATTCATGATAAAAATCCCGATCCAGATAGCCTTTCTCAATTGCTCTGAGTTTAGTCCGCATAGCAGCCGGCAATAAAAAGAATAAAAAGCTTTTTAAACCAAATAATGATCTGTGATTATTCATATAATGTCCCATCTCGGATATTAACCTCAATATGCGTCCTTTCATAAGCAGGTCTTTAAAATAAAAGCCAAAAAAGTAATGGTAGCCTGCTAATAACTCGTCTGCTCCTTGTCCGTCAAGTGTTACTGTTACATGATTATGAGCCAATTCCATTACTTTAAACTGGGCATAAGGCGAGGTACTGGGCACCGGTTCGGCGTGGGCATGTACAAATTTCGGAATGTCTTCCATCAAGGTGTATTCATCAGGTGTAATAAAGTGCATGTTTTTGAGTTGATTCTTATATAAATTTATAAAAGAAGACTCGTCTCCATGTTTGCCGTCACCATAAACCGCAGAAAAGGTATGTAAATCGGTTTTATTAAAAGTGTATAATAATTTTGAAACGATGCTGGAAGAATCCAAGCCCCCGCTCAAACAAACGCCCACAGGCACATCACTCCTTAACCTTAGCTCAATGGAAGAAGCCAGCATTTCTTTAAATTCGCTAGCTTTTTTAAATGGCTTTTTCAATTCTTTACGCAAATCGTACCATTTTTCAATAGATATCTCAGGATTTGACTGATTATTATATGGATGACATTTTATTTTGAAGCAATGACCATGATTTAATTTCTTTATTTCATCGAAAAAAGTATCTTCTGTCTGGTCTGTACGATTAAATAATAAATATTCAAAAACACTTGTATTATGCACAGAAGGTTTATTCTTCAAAACCTCAAGAATAGAAGGAATTTCCGATGCAAATATTATCTGACCGTCGTTAATGCAATAGTAGAATGGTTTTACACCATACCGGTCGCGAGCCCCAAAAAGTACTTTATCGCGGCGATCATAAATCACAAAAGCCCACATTCCATTTAGTTTATGCAGCATTTGTTCGCCCCACTCCAGATATGCCGCCAACAATACTTCCGTATCCGTTTGGGTACGAAATGAATGTCCCTTTGATCTTAATTCTTCTCTGAGTTCAACATAATTAAAAATTTCTCCATTAAAAATTATTACAAATCTTTCATCTGGAGAAAACATCGGTTGATGCCCTGCGGCACTCAAATCAAGAATGCTCAAGCGAACAAAACCCAGTCCTACATTGCCTTCCACAAAAATACCATCATCATTTGGTCCACGATGCTTCATTCTGATCATCATATCAGAAAGTTGCTTTTCATGAACCGGAGACTTGTCCATGTTAATAATACCCGAAATACCACACATAATATAGGTTTTTAGGATTAACTAAATGAATTCGTATAATCTTTGACTTTTTTTTGATTTCCTGATACTATATTGTAAATAGAAATGATTTTATGTGCTATTTTTTTTGTATCCAGACCCAGTTCCAAAATCCGCTCCCGTCCTTCGGTGCGACCATATAAATCTGAAAACTCAATTGCTTTATTAATATGTTGTGAAAATTCATTTACATCATAGGAAGATATATAACATCCGGGCGTATCTCCGGTCACCCAGGATACGTCGCCCACATTGGTAGCAACCAGGGGGCACCCGCAGGTCATTGCTTCTTTTACGACATTGGGCGAGCCTTCAGAAAAAGAGCACAATACAAATACATTTACCGCATTTAAATATTTTACAACTTCTTTATGAGGAGCATTATAGACATTTATTAACTCCACATCCGGGCGGTTGAGTATCTTGACAGCATCGCGAGCCAAAGCAAAATTCTTATTGCGATCCTCAGGATTGGCTAAAAAGAGGACATACTTTTTATTTCTTTGTAAACCCAATTCATCCCGCCATCCATTATCATGAAATTTAAATTTTTCCAGATCTATTCCATTTGGAATTAAATATGATATTTTTTTTCGATACACTACTCGCTCTAAATTAGGTGATTTTGAAATAATGGCCTTTACAAAAGGCTGGATCGTCCATACAAAAAGCTTCATTACTCGACTTTTCAGGGTGATTTTACCTTTACGCTTAAAAGAACCAACCGCATCATCCCCCATCAATGAGAGTACAATCGGAATCTCAGGAAATGCCAGCACCGCTACCCATCCGCAAAGGGAATAATGAGCGTGAATTATATCGAAATTATAATCGTGTTGTTTGAGAAATTTCCGGAGTCGCCCGGCATTTTTAAGGTAATTCCAGAGTCCTTTGCCTTCTACAAGGAAATAAGTAAGATCGATACCTTCATCTTCTAATGAATCACCTTGGGATTTAATAAATGGTGCAACTTTGTAGAATTGTGAATTACCGCTACACACGAACAGTACCTTCATGTTCCAGTCTTTTAGTATGTTTGGTTAAGATGTCAATAAAATGATTTACTCGTAGTAAGAATGATTCATGGCGATTAAAATCTCCGGGCTCGAAAACCCACTCACCATCGGTGTACACATACCTGCCTGGCTCACCGTCCACCAACATTTGATAAGGATCAGACTGCCCGAAAATGCATTGCATTTCATTCACCAGGTACCGGCCATCCTCGGTTTCAAAAATATCCACAGCCTGCGACCAAAAATGGAAGGGCTCGGTCACTTTACGCAGAAAATCCATCAGGGATAAGGGCGGGTTGTCATAGCCTTTGATCAGGCTACCGCTCGCTTTCTCGCCTTTCACGATTTTTTTATGTGCGAAAAATGAATCGCCGATCCGCACGCAGCGCCACTCGAAGGAATGAGGAATAAATTCCTGGAAAATCACAAAATCCTTTTGTACATCGGCACGCTGGCTCTGGTATTGCTGTAATTTTGCCTTAAATTCGGATGGCCGGAGCAATTTTTTTATTACACGTTTTGCAAAACCCTTACGCCTCCACTTAGGTGTTAGATCCCGCGCCACGCCTTTGCCCGAGAATGTATTCTTTACATAATCAATCGCTTCCGCTTTGCTTTTTAAAATTGAAATCCCACGTCCCGATGCGCCAATATTGGTTTTTCCGACGATGGGCATCTCGGCATTGGTCAAAAATTCCAAGGCTTCTTTCTCATGATAAAAAACCCAGGTTTTGGGATGCGGAATTTGCTTGGCTTCTAGCCAATAGGATAAATATTTCTTATTTTCATATATTAAAATTTCATCAAGTGAAGGATAGACCGGGATTTCCAATACCTTATGCAAAATTTGAACTCTTTCATCAAATAATGTCTTAAAAGGCATTGTAAATGCGGGTGGCGTAGCCAGTATCCCGTCAAATTTTGACCAATCCACACCCGAGAGCCAATCGGCGCGCGTGATGTCAACAACTTCCCATTCCATTTGATTCTGGCGCTCCTGGCAAGCGGATATCCAGAGAGCATGGTCGTCTTTGACTTCATTTTGTAAGATGGCTAAGTGAAGTTTCTTCATCGGATGTGTACTTTGCTGTTTAAAGTTTATGCTTCCACGCCGCGGGTGAGCGGCTTTATTTTCTCGCGGTAGAATTGAATCAACCCTTGATTGTTCCGGATGTTTTTTTCAAACTTGGACTTCAGAATAAAGGGTAAATTCAATTGGTGGGAAATAAATATTTTATTTAGTTGCAACTCTTTAGTAGCGTAAATGTATTTGTATGGCTCATTGCCATAGCCAAAATCCAGCACGTTTAGCCCCTGCGTTTCCATCCAGTCGCTGATGAATGCCAGCAAAGCCAGGCCAGGACTATGCCTGCCATGATCGGGATCGTAGGTGTGCGAATGATGCACCAGTGAATTTTCTTGCACCAATCCGATGCAAAACGCGATCCTGCCATTTTTTGTATTGATAGCAAAGCGAACCAGAGCTTCATCCTTGATCCAGGCGCGGAGAAAATCGACCAGTAAACGGCGCTTTTCCGGGCTACGATAAGCAGATGGAGTTGGCGTCGTTGACCATTTTTTCACATGCGAATTGCTGAATTCCTCCACCCAGTTTTCCAGATCTTCATCATCGGTCAACACTTCAAATACTGCTTTTTCCTGCTTGCTCATGCGCTTCATTTTGTACCGCAGATTTTTCGATTTATTAAACAATTCGCGCAATGCTTCTGGCGAGGTCTCTTCAGCAACAGGACACACCGCGTATTTTGAGCTTTCCCAGTACAAATTGCTGGTTCGGCCTACTTTCGTAAAAATATCCATGTACGAAGCCCAGGTGGGTTGATTTTTCAATCGAACCGACCATTTTTCCTTTTTGATGAGCGCCAGAAAATTGGTAAAATAAGCGGCGATCTCTTCTTCCGTGCTTTGTTTATGAATGACAAAAAAGTTATGATCGTTTTTTACATCACTTAAAAAAGAGTAAATACCATTATCTTTTCTGAAAAAAGCAGCCCCGACCAGGCGTCCATCCTTTACACATTTGTAAATTGCTACATCATCTTTATATTTTCCCGTTAAATACTGAATATAATGTGGTGACTGAAAAACAGGGCGGTACAAACTATTGTCCCACAACTCTTTATAATCAAGCCAGAAATCCGGATCAGGTAAATTGTACTCAAAAAAAGACTGCATGGAATTTATTTTATTGGAAATATGTAATGTCATCACTGTACCAAATTTATAAGATAGAACTCGCAGCTTTCAAATTCAATTCCCAGTCCATTGAAAAACAGCCTGATTCTGGACAACCAGAAAGTGGAAGAAAGAGCAAGAAAAAGCGTGGTAAATGCGGTACGAACTTTGCGATATGATCTTCCCGCTTTCTCCCGGATTTTGCGCAAAAACCGATTGCTATGATGCAAACGATATAATATATCACCTCTCAGGGTAAAACTGATCGCCATATCATATTTCGTATAAAAACTTTTTGACCAGCGCTTTTTATATGATTCTTGTCCGCATTTAAAATCAAAAATTTCGACCTTATTATTAATAAGATCTTCAATTGTATAATAAATCAGTAAATTACCGGGGCTTAAATCGGCAAAATTTGGATCAAATCCGATCATCAGGAAAATGTACAATTGCTCGCTCCGGATGCCATACATAGATCCGATGACCTCTCCTTCGTGCAGCAGCTCTGTAAAAGTCAGGCGATAAGGCTGCCCCTCCTGGTTTTCGCAAAGCTGCTGGTGAAACTTCTGAAAAGCAGGTTTGGTAAAAAACGAATCCCGGTTCATCGAGTCAAACCGCATACTGTGCAATTCGGTCAGCTTATCCAAAGCCTGGTGCAGATTGTAGCCCTCGGGCAAGTTATCTACGTCTATAGTACGATGAGTCAGATTGGCTTCAAGCCCTTTTTTGACTTTGCGTTTGATCTGATTCCGGAAATTTGATTTATAACTTCCCAGAAAATCATCCATTGTAGCCGGCAGATCCAGGAATGCACCTTTCCTGGTACCGTCAACCATGATATTATAATCGGAAAAACATTCACTTAATAGTAAATAAAATTCTTCGCTCACAGATCGGGCAATCAGCAGATCGGGCCTAACTTCCTTTTTCAAATATTCGGTGAAGGCTCTCAGGGTTTCCTCTCTTTGGTCGTGCTGTACGAGCGGCTCGATGTTATCGGCTCTTGGCATCATCAGGATTTCCACTACTTTGCCAAAGCCCTGATTTGTTGTTTTGACAGGTTGCAATAACACTATTTCTTCGCCATCATATCCTGCAATAATACTGTTGGGTTGGTATTTCGAGCCCACGGGCTTTGCCGCAGCTATAATGGACGGGTGGTAAAATAAATTCTTGAGTTTTTTTTCTTTAAAAAGCGCATCCCAGTTTTCATGATGAATTTTTCCGTAAGAAGCGCGGTAGAACTGAATGGGAGAACGTTTCATAAATAAATGGTTTTTGAAAGGTGTTCAATTTATTATATGTCATCCTAAAATCATTATGTTCATTTACTATTTTATCAAATCCATGGACGGGGTATTCGCTGCCTCCCAACCGGAAGCGATCGAGTAAAACTTAATCCAGTGTTCAAGATTATTTTTTCTTGTAATATCCTGAACCGATCTTTCGATTTGAGACTGAATAAATGGGCATTCACAGCTGCTTAAAATCTGGCAGGAAATCTTTTTATGATTTTGAATAAAAAATTGTTCCACGGCATTATTATCTGATTCCTCGTTTTTTATATACTTTTTTAATACAACCCGGCCGACCAGAATCGGCAGGCGCCACGGTTCGAGGACATCGGCGGGACTGTAGCCTTTATTGGTTTTCAAATGATACATTTTCCGATTAGACAAGCGAATGAATGACGAATAAAACATTTGTCCCTTCATTCTTTTATTTAGCATTTTTTCAAAAATACGCGCGTGAATGCCTGACCAGATCGTTTTATTTAACTCCTTGATAAATTTCAAATTAAGATAAGGTGTGCGATTATTCAGATAATGACTTTGCATTATAAGCTCGGGTCCGAAATACTTCCTGAAAATTTCATTATATACGAAGTAATAAAATTTCAGATTCATATCCCAACCCTGCATCCTTCCCAGATAGCTTTCCAGATCGGCGATCAGCGAATCCAGTTCCTGATTAAAATAAGCTTCGCCCCAAGTGTTTTTATGATTCTTTAAATCATCTTTCCAGGAATCATCGCTTGCAGAGAAAATCTGTATCAGCGGCCGGCTGATCATGACGCCCGGTGAATGCATAGCCCGGAATAGCTCGCTCCCGAAATTGCCGGTAATAATATATGGCACCCGCTTGGCGAGCAAGCGCGCGGCATAATGATAATGGGGTCTGCCGAAATTACCGTTGAACTCGGTTTGTTCCATAAAAGCCCGTGCCGAGGACACCGCATCCGATTTTAAATATACCTGATCTAATAGGATAGGCACGTAAGGCACGCCTAATTTTTTTGATTGTGCATTTGGCACCGAAACATCAGAAATTCCAGGTTTTCCAAAGCTGTATGTAATAAATTCTTTCCCAGTTTTTTTAGCTGCCGCCACCAGGGTTCGTCCGTCAAATCCGCCGGTCAGTGATACACCAAAAGGCTCATCTGGCAAGAAAAGGCTGGTCTCCTCCTCAAACAGATAGGAAAGTTGTTGGAGACTGCCCCGCGAGATATCAACTGCAGTTTCAAAATAATTAGTTAAATCAAATTTTTGCTCAACGAATGTAGCATTGCCGGCAAACCGAAGATGGCTATGCGCATCCAGCAATTTAATTTCCTGCCACCAGGTAGAGTCGAAAAAAGTGTAATTAAACAGCAATCTTTCGAGCAGATTCCGCTTGTCTCTTTGGTGAGCGCCAATCTGCTCAGCCAGAAAAAAGGAAGAAGAACTCACTATTGTACGATCGTGCTGACAGTGATAATAAACCGGAAAAATTGCCCCAAAAGAAGAACCGCAATGCATGCCTTCCGCGTGAAAAAAGAACCAGTAATAATGCCCCTTAATTTCCTCATACAGAAGATCTTCCCGCATTTCATTCGGTGTCAGAAAGGCAATTCGGTTCAACCCGGATTTTCGCTGAAAAACCGGATCTCCAAGGATAATCAACTCTCCGTTTAGGGTATCGGGTGATTCAAATCGTTGTATATCTTTCCGCAGATATAAAATATTATCCTCCGGAGTGGAAAGGTTATCTTCTGTTTTGATCTGCTTGATCTTGACTTTACTGCCAGCGTTGTGTCGGTAGTTGAGATAGAAAAACATCAGGAATTTTGTAATAGTTTGTTTTTAAATTCATTAGCCAGCCAAATCGAATAATAAGGCTGCTTCTGGTAATGACTTGCAATTTTGTAATGAAATTTTTGGCGGTTGACCCAGGGGCTATTCCTGAAATCGCCTGGAATCCGGGGAATTCTGTCCATTTTATCCTTCTCGTTGCGTAATTTCCCCGATGTGGTTGCCAGATATCCCGCGTCTTTCGCCATTGCATGAGCAGCATGGGTGTTATCACCATGAGGCCAACAAAGGAACCGCACCGGCTTTTCCAACTTGTCTTCAAGCATTGCTTTGGAATCTACTATTTCATACACCAAACGCGCCTGATAATCCTGCTCCGATTCTACGTGGCTGATCAGATTACCGGCAGTTTGAAATTCGTTGGAAAGTTGCCGGGCGGTCTCTTCAAAAACTAATTGTTGGGTTCTATCATGCAAGTTATAATTCTTGGCAAGTGCAAGCACTTGTTCGATAAATTCAGGATTTGCTGTATGTTTTCTCACAATTACGGAAGAGCTTTCTTCAAAAAGCGGCGTACCCCAGGGCAGGCGCTGCTCGAATGTCTCATCTGCGATATAAAATGGCTTCAAGCCCGGATTGGCGTTCCAGATGGGATAAACGCCTGAAGCGCCGCCATAATAAAAACGCTTGATCCGGGGCGAAGCGATGTATTTATCGTGGCTCATCGTATGCGATTGCATGTCCACCACACCGGATTCCTGCATCAGTTTGATTTCTTTCCAGGTGAGATAGCCACGCCCATCCAGATCATCTTCGCTGCAATGTCCTGCCCACACATCTTCGAGGGTTGGTCTTACAATATCTCGCGGATCCAGACACTCCGGGGCTACGAAGAGCGTAAAACGCATCCCGTATTTTTTGGCGATGGGGTAAGCATACACCCAATTGTCCAGTAATCCGTCATCAAAACCCAGACAAAGCTCCTTGCCGGTGGCATTTTTTGCGCCTGTGCGAATGGCAAACCATTCCTCCAGGAAAATAGTGCGCATACCCCGGCTTTTGAGGTAGGCCATTTGCGCCTCAAAGTTCTCCAACTGTAAGGTCAAGCCTTTCAAAACCCAGTTTTCATAGGGTTTCGGCGCTATAGAATGATAATAAAATATAGGCGGACTAATATTTTTCATACAAGCTTTCGATTTCGGTCAGGTGTTTTTGCACACTGAAGCGCGCTCTCATCTGATCGCCAAAGACGAAGGCTTTTTCAGCCAAACCGGGATATTGGTTCACCGCTCTCAGAAAATTCTGCTTCAATTGATCATAATCGGCAGGACTACCCAACAAAAATGAATGGTCGTCGCCATAAATCTCTTTAAATACAGGCACATCGCTGGTCAGGATCGGTAGGCCGGTGAGCAGGGCTTCTACCAAAACCAATCCGAAGGATTCATGGGCGCTCAAAAACAGGAATAAATCGATCGAACTGTAAAAGCTGGCCATATCTTTCACAAAACCGTGAAATACAATTCGTTTGGCATAAGGGCTTTCGTCAGCCTGAGCTTCCAGTGCCGGGCGCAAAAGTCCGTCGCCGGCTATATGTAGTTCCACCTCCGGAAATTCGGCGGCAATTTCTTCGAATAAACGGATCACCAGATCCACATTTTTACCGGGGTACAAACGCCCGATATAACCGATGCGGCGAAGCTTCCCGCGCATGGATTTTTTGAGCCAGAATTTTTCTACCTCGATGCCGTTATGGATTACCATTGGTTTCACAGGGAGGGCGTCACGGCTAAAAACTTCAGCAGCATGCTCGGAAACCGCAACGTAGTTCACTTTATATAGTGAAATCCAAGCCCAGATCGGCTTAAAGAGCCATTTTTTGAAGGTTGATTTCCAATGAATTGTACCGTGAATATGGAAAACCGGTTTTTTGACGCCAGCCAACAAAGTTATTAATAATATAATAACTCCGGTATTTACTAAATGGAAAATATGATTTTTGTTTTTGCGACAATATTTAAAATATTTTACATAACATTGCCAGTTGCTACTTCCGCCCTGCTCGTAAGCCACTTTGGATTCATCATATATTTGATTTTCCTCATCTCTGATGCTATAAATATGTAATTTTCGTTGTGAGCTAAAATTATCAATATAATAATTGACTGTCAGCTCCGCACCGCCCCAGTGCGCCCGCCACACAATGTAATGTATAGGTTTCAGTTCCATGAAAAGTTTTCGGTTAGTTGAGGTTTTATTTCTTTGACTTCGGGCAGCGGCGCCTCGGCATCCGCAAATGACTCATTATACACCAGCCCCGCCATGCAGAAAAACAGCCCCTCCACGAGCCCGGGACCAAGGTTGACATGATACCCGAAATATTGCCCGGAAGTGGAATGGAGAATATACCAGCCAGGGAAAAATACAACGAATAGCATCAGTGCTTCTTTCGCAAAATGTCCTGAAGGTAGTTTTGCACTACGCAAAAATAATTTCAGCATAAAATAGCCAAAAAATGTGGCTAATAATAAGGCGCCTATAATTCCGGAATGCTGCAAAATATTTTGATTTCCAACATGAGTATCGCTATTGTGCATGTAGCTTTCCGAAAAGCCCCAACCCGTGAGAGGCGATTCTTCCCATTTTTTCATGACCTTTGGGCCACGCTCGGTAAGCCGGATCAGCGTTCCTCCGGCTGTGGCGTCGCCCTGCGCCAGCTTACCAATGGTAGCAATCCTGGCAAAGGCATTTGTCAATTGATTTCCGATAACCGGGATCGATTTTGCACCAAAAAATAAACCCACCCCAACCAGTGCCATGATCGCCAAACGCTTCACGCTAAAGTGAAAAGTAAATATCAGGGCAAGAAATAATATAAAAGAAAAACTCAATACCAATCCCCGCGTAGCCGACAAGTAAACCGACAAGAAATTGGCGCCGATCACCGCCATCAGATACAATGGATGAAAATGTTTTTTCTTGAAAACCAGAAAAAAAAATGCACCAAAATACGTGATAATGGTAATGGCTTCGCTGTACATGCCCCGGTAGGTACGGTCGGCCGTGACATCAATCACAAACCAGAGCTCTTTTTGCACACCCATAAACTGGCTGGGAGCGATTCCATACACAATGGTAAAAAACTGCGCCCCCAATGTAATAATAGCAACCGGAAATAAATAAACGAAGATTTCTTTATACTGTTGGACTGATTTATACAAACGAGGTAGTGAATATAATAGCAAAAAAGGTATCATCCATTTAATTACCCTGAATTGAACATTCAAGGACAAGTTAATACCAATTACATATCCCTGCACGATCAAAAACATCAGATAAATCAACAATATTCTCAGTAAAGGTGCATAAAACAAAGGTTTTTCAACTTTCAAAGAAAATGCTTTTACTACCGTCAATAGGATATAAAGTTGGCCTACCTCTACCGCCGGGAGCCCGGGAATGATGGTCATGACCACCTCATATAAGCCGAAAAAGCCAATAAATCCATCGCTTAAAACAATGTAGAAAGCCAACCAAAATCCTTCATTTTCCGGCTTGTCAATAAAATAAAGAATCAGCGTTACTAAATAAAACAACGATGCTATTACAGGTGATGTAAAATAATTCATGCCGATGGCCATCACCACCAAGACAAAAAACTTAGCTATTTTTAATAACATCTGCATCAAAAAAATTTGTTTTATTTACTTTCTACCAGTATGGGTACGCCTTTCAGAGGAAGGGTCTCTGCAATAAACCGGGCGTTATTTTCAATTGAATATTTTTCTTCAACTGTACTACGCATGTAATCAACCATTTCCAGGCGCTTTGATTCGTTATTCAGATAGTAAGCGGTCACTTCTCTGGCTTCGTCAAAAACTTTCACCACCGGCAAATCTTTATCATCTCCGAATATTTCTATGATATTTTGCTGCCATTCCAGCACCGGCATCACACCCGATCCCAATGCCTCCACCCAGCGCCAGTGCAAAGCATGCAACAAGCCAGGGCTGGCGTCCACCGGGGCAATTTTGCTGGCATTGTACAGGTCGTTCATTCGATCAGCCGTCAGCGGACCGCCCTGGCGTTGTATGTAATGTTTTTCCAGTTCCGGGAAATATTCAAACCAGTGTTTCCAGGACTCATCGCCGTGAATGTGCAGGTCGAAATCGGTGAAGCAACTCATAAATTTCGCCTTTTTATAACCCCAGGAGGTCTTGTAGCACATACCGATGTAAATAACTTCCGACTTCAGTTCTTCGTACACGTCCGGCGCCAGTTTTTTCTCGAAATGCTTGTTTTTTGGGATATTCGGATAGAGATAATGAATATTTTTAATACCTACTTTTTTCATGGCATCAATCCAGAAACTATCATACGTATAAATAGCATCCGCCATATTTAGCAGAGTCATAAAATGTCGATTGCCCGGCGTGTAATAAGGAATGTCTCCGAGGAAAAAGCCGACTTTTGATTTCTTTTTAATATAAGCGAGCGTTTCCGGCAGCATCAGTTCATGATTGTAAATAAAAACCACGTCCGGCTTGATACGATTGTATTCCTTCAAGTAAAATTCATTGATACCCTTGAGGTAATAAGACTCCCAGCGCACCCGGTATTTATGCGGGAATCGGAAAATCTGTGTATTTACTTTTTCTTTCCAGGGTTTGACTTCATGGGAAAAATCAAGCGTAAAAATCTCACCCCCAAGAGCGGAAAACGTTTGTTTGAACGAGTGATAAAACCCGTATCGCTGGGGTACTAATAACAACACTTTCATGGTCTTTTGTAAATTTTGATGTAATAATAAGATTGGTTACTTGGTCTATTTTTTTTGAGGGGAGAACATGAAAATCATGATTTATTTGTGATAAATTTGATAGCCTTGGGTATAATAAACCAGCGCAATAAGTCCATTTCTCTGGTTTTGGCCAAGTAATGAAATGCTAAATAACACGCTGCGCCAATTAGCCCGCCTAATATCAGGAATATAATACCGTGCGTCTCCACAAAATATTTAATCAGCCATACAATACCTCCCATGAGGCAGCTAAACAGTACGCTCGGCAGAATGTCCAGCATTTGTTCGCGCAATGGATAATTCAAAAATTTATCCGAATAATAAGTGTTGATAAATAACGCGATATAATTAGATACTACTTGGCTGATTACCAGCCCATATATTCCAAACTGAATCCCGATCACAATTGCCATACCGGTAATAATTTTTTTAATGATTTCCAGGCGCAAGCTGAGATCCACCCGACCTATTACAAATAATAAATCAAGGTTAATGGAATTAAAATGATAGGTAACGCCGGCAAGGCACAGCAACTGCAGGAACGGTACGGACTCCAGCCAGTTTTTACCGATCAGCACGTGGATCAGCGGTTCCGCCAGCACCCCCATCAGCACCATGATGGGAATAATGGTAAATGAACTCATAATAATGATCTGCCGATAGCCCTCTTTCAAGCGTTTCTTATCGTCCTGCAATTTTGCCAAAACCGGATAGGTGACATTCTGAATGGCCTGATTAAAATTATTGGCAGCCATATTACAAAAATTATTCGCTTGCGTATAAAACCCCAGCATCGCCGCCGTGAAATACCGACCGATCAGCAATTGTACAATGTGCCGGAAGAATTTGTCAATCAAGGCTTCTGCCAATAATTTGGAACCAAAGCCAAACAGTTTATTGAACGAAGCCATGCTAAAGCGAAGAGAGAGTTTCCATGGGCTCATTCTCCATACAAAAATCACCGCCATTAGTTCCATGACGCCCATTTTAGCCACCAGGCTCCACACACCGAAATGGGTCAAAGCCATGGTGACCGCTACTGCTCCAGAGATGATAACCGCAAAAAACCGGACTTTGGTCTGGGTTTTAAAATCGATCTTTTGGGTGAGGATCGCATAATGAATAATGCCTAAAGCGCTGATAATTAGATTAATACCCATTACGCGAATAATCGCTGCGAGGTCCGGTTGTTGGAAAAAGGCTCCAATTGCCGGTGCGCTGAAAAATAAAATGCCGTACACCACCAGCGACATGACCAGATTGAACACAAAAGTGGTCGATTTATCGATTTCGCTGATGGATTTTTCGCGGATCAGGGCATAGGCAAAGCCACTCTGGATAAACACGGTAGATATTTCAAAGAAAATCATCACCATAGCCACCAGACCAAAATCCTCCGGCAGGAGCAAACGGGCGAGGATGATCGTCACAATAAAGTTGACGCTGCTGCTCCCCAGTTTGTCGATCACCACCCAAAGAATGGCCGTAAGTGATTTATCCTTAAGCGATTGTGCCATTTGGTTTTACTAGCAAGTTTATCGGGCTACTTGATAATTTTAATCCTTCTCATAATATCCGTTGCTGCTCACGTAGGCGTATCCGTAGCCGCTGCCATAGCCACCCGGTTCGTTCAATGGTACAGAATTCAGCACGATAAAGGGTCTGGGTAATTTATTCTTCTGTGCAATATCCTTGATGATCTGCAGGTGCGCCTTGCGTGTGTAGCCGGTTCGCACCACATACATCGTAGCTTCAGCCAAATCCTTCATTTGCAGGGCATCTGCCACCAGCCCGACCGGCGGCGCATCTACGATAATAAAATCGTATTCATCGTGTAATTCCTGCATTAATTCCCGCAGGCGATCAGACAATAATAATTCGCTGGGATTAGGTGGTTTGGAGCCACAGGTAATAATATCCAGGTTAGGATGCATTTCGCTCTGGTTAATAATCTGGTTCTTGGAAACAGAACGATTCACCAGGTAATCCACGATGCCTTTTTTGGTAGTCTCTCTGGATTTCTTGGATTTTCCATTGACCATTTCTTCCTGCTTGGGTTTGCGCAAATCGAGTTCCAGCAACAACACTTTCTTGCCAGTTAAAGCCTGTGTTACGCCCAGGTTTAATGCGATATAAGACTTGCCTTCACCCGAAATACTGGAAGTGACAAGTATCGATTTTACTTCTTTGCCGGGACTGATATAAGCTAAATTGGCACGTAACAGGCGAAACATTTCCGCCTCTATCGAGCGGCTCTTCTCTTTGATAACCAGACTGCCATTTTTCCGGCTGCTCGCCAGCATGCCCACCACCGGTACATTGGTAGCAAGCTGGATGTCATCGTCCATAGCTACTTTGTCATTGATAAAATCAAGTAAATACACAAACCCTGCCGGGAGGGCCATCCCAAAAAACAACGCAATCAACCAAATCTGAGCACCTTTGGGGCTAACAGGGTCACCGGCTTCAGCGGGCTCTACCAATTTTCCGCTTGGAACCGTAACCGCCATAGATATGGCAGACTCCTCGCGCTTTTGCAATAAGTAGAGATATAGGTTTTCTTTAACGCTTTTACGGCGCTCAATTTCAATGAGTTCGCGTTCCTGGGTAGGCAGGCTCCGCATGCGTGATTGCAGACTACCCTTCAAGTCTTTGTTAGCACTTAGAGAAATCTGAAGATCATTTTTCATGGCCCGGATATTGTCAATAATGGTCTGGCGGACATTCTGAATCTGCCGTTCGGTCAGTATCACATCCGGGTGTACAGGTCCTTTATCTCTCCTGGCAATTTCTCTGGTACGCAATAATTCATTGAACTGCGTCAGTTGATTAGCCAAGGTCAGGTTATTAATATTCAAATTTGTTGGTACGAATTCAAATGATTCCCGGTTTTTGATAAGGAAATCCTCGATACTATTCAAAATCTCCAATTGAATTTCCGTACCTGAAATAACCCGGTTGTAATCGGATAATTCTTTCACCAGCATATTGCCTTCTGCACTGAGTTCCAACACATTAAACCGCTGTTTATAATTCTCTACGTTTTGCTCAGCAGCAGAAAGTTCAGCATTAATCAGGCCAATTCGCTCATTAATCAAATCTACACTGTTTCTATACACTTGATTTTTATCTTCAATCGAGTGTTGATTGTATTCGCCGATCAGTTCCATTAGCACTAATTCGGCGCGACTGGGGCTGGTATCCTTGATCAGCAGGCTCAGCGTACTGGACTTTTCACCCATAATCGAAATGGAAAGTTCTTCCAGAAGCCCCTGTGCTCTGGCTTTCGGCGAAGTTACGATCAGACCTATTTTATCGGTATCTGTTTTAAAAGCCGTACGCGATAAGGTTAGCTTACCCATTGGCAATTTCAATTCCTTGCCAAATTCTCCGCGAAATTCATATTGATCAAAGCCACGCTTTGCAAAATCCTTTTTATTACATTCAAGGTAGTATCTTCCACTACTTTCGAACGTGAGTTCCCCACTAAAATAATCATCCGGATTATTGGGTTCCCAGTCCACTACCTCAATCGGAGAATGTAAATAAAGATCACGCTTTTTGATCCCGTTGATACTAAAATACTGATACTGAAGCTGTAATCTTTCTACTACGCTTTGCATCAACGGCGTGGATTTGAGTAAATAAACCTCATTTTCAAGATTCCGCTTGCGCTTGCCTAGTCCCAGTTCTGCAAAGATAGCTTCCTCATCCAGTTGACTGGACTTTTCCTCATCCTTGATCAGAAGCATGGCCTCCGCTTCAAATTTTGGCTGGGCATATTGCAAATACAGATAGGCAAGTCCTAGTGTAAATGCAAGCATGATAGCGAATAAGTACCAGTATTTCAACGCCTTGCCAAGAATCAATTTATAATTTATACGATCTTCACCCATGGGAATATGATTGAATTAATTAAAAAAATAACCTGAGGGGCATTTATCTGATCGCCAAACCAATAACGAAGGTTGCCAAACTCACAAACGGTATCAAAGCACCCGAATATCGCTGGAAGAAATCTCCCTGAGTCGCGTATTGTTTGGCTTTTAGCGGCTCTACATACACCACATCGTTGGGGCTCAGGTAGAAATACGGTGATTTGAACAAGGATGTGTCCTGCGTATTCAGTCGTACAAATTCTCTTACTTCGTTGCGCTCCCGCATGATCATAACCGAATTTCTACGCGCATAGGGTGTAAAATCCCCCGCCATACCAATGGCCTCAAGGATATTCAACCTTTCGTTCGGAATGATGTAAGTATTAGGGCGGTTCACTTCCCCCATCAGGGTCACCCGAAAATTCAAAAACCTAACCTGTACAGTGGCATCGGGGAAATATCCCGGTACCAGCCGTTCGGAGATTTCTTTTCTCAATTCCAGAATGGTTTTGCCGGCAGCTTTCACCTGCCCGAGATAGGGCAGATAAATATTGCCTTCTTCGTCCACGCGGTATCCTTCCAGTGTGCCCAATGCTCTTTCGCCAACACCTCCAACGTTATTGTTGTCCGGTCTTAAAATCTGGAAAGCGATCACTGTTTCCGGATTATTACTGGACACCTGAATACTCAGAATGTCGTCGGTCTGGATGGTGAGAACAGGCAGTCCGTCGATCGCCGAAACCTGGTTTTGAATACCCTCGAGCATCAACATTTCGGCATGCTTCACGCTTCCACAGTTACTAAAAAACAGCACCATGGCCATCCCCAAAATTGCCAATAACAAGTTTTTACTTCTCATAGTTATTACTTTAGAACCCAATGATATTGTGTAAATAAAAATTAAATGTAAACCCAATTAAATATTATATCTTTAATAATAAGACTCTACAAGTCCCTCACGCTCAAACGGATGCGAACTCAAAGGCAATGCTGCCAGTGGATGATATTCACCCCTTAGCCCGACAGGCTGGGCATTACGAATATCATAAGTCATTTGTATAGCCTGAGCAGAATCCTCCAATCCATACCCCCAGCCTTCAAGTACAGCCTCATAACTTCTGGTGTGGAGATCGTTAAATCCGTCGCTGAATTCCACTTCTCCTCCATCGATCGTGATAGAACGGTAGGTGCGAGCACCGGTAGCTTTTACAACATCCGGAATGGTATCATAATTAATACTCAAAAACCACTTTACCCGTGCTTTTTCAAATTCCAGATAACCTGAAGCGCGGTCGTGAGTATGCAAATGCACAATATTCGATTTTATATCCCCAAAAATCCAGTGCAGCATATCAAAGAAATGAATGCCAATATTGGTGGCAATACCGCCGGATTTTTCCTTGTTTCCTTTCCAGCTCGTATAATACCAGTTTCCTCTGGAGGTAATATATGTCAAATCGACCTCATATATTTTGTTAGGATCAGAATTTTGTACCTTCTCTCTCATCGCCCGGATAGCCGGATGGAGCCTCAGTTGCAAAATCGTATTGACTTTCCGCTCGCTTTCTTTTTCAATCACCTTTAATGCTTCCAGGTTCCAGGGGTTTAATACCAAAGGCTTTTCGCAGATCACATCAGCGCCAATTCGTAATCCAAACCGGATATGCGCGTCATGAAGATAATTAGGCGTGCAAACTGATACATAATCAATAGTTTCTCCTTCGCTGATCAGTTTGCTGACAAAACGGTCGAACCGCTCGAATTCTGTAAAAAAAGAAGCTTCAGGAAAATAACTGT
>CAZGAU010000082.1:19030-23205 GCA_964523725.1 uncultured Saprospiraceae bacterium | reverse complement strand
ACCGCCTCCACATCCCAGTCAATCACCAGCCCTTGCGCCAGGCGCTTCGTAACGTCTTTGCCGTACAACAACTCGCACAAATAAAGTGCCGCCTCAAAAGACTTGGCGCCACCGGCGGAGGTGATGTATTTACCATCGTGAACGAAGAGTACATCCTCGTGGATGGTGAGTTTCGGGAACATCTTGCGCATCGCGGCAATATCACTGGGAAATGTTGTGCACTCCACGCCATCCAGCACGCCGGCTTTGGCAAGTACGAAAGCGCCGTCGCAATGCGAGGTCATAAACAAGGCTTCCTGATCTACTCGTTGCACAAAGTTTATCATCGCCGTATCCTGCAAATCGCTATCCAAATGATGCTCGGCGCTAGGCACGACAAGAATGTCGATCTTTGGCAGCGAATCGGTCAGGTAATTGAAATCGGGGATCAGGCGAATGCCTTCAAACGTAGTGACAGGCTCGTGCGTATTGGCGACGAGAAAAACATTCATCGCTTTGATGCTGTCCCGAAAGATGGTGTGCTGAAAAATATCGTAAGGGGCGGTGAGTTCGGTGTTGTAGGTACCATCCATAATGAGAAAAGCGACGTTGTAATAGTCGGAATTGAGTACTGGCGCGCGGTGGGGCACGGTAATGGCTTTGGAGTTGCCAACTTGTTCCTGATGGTTGGGATTACAAGCTGAAAATATGACCAGGAGACCAAGTGACAGGGTGACCAGGAGACCGGGGGACTTGGAAAACAGGTGACAGGGCATTTTCAATCGTGGTATAATGATGAATAAAGCTTTCATACGGCTTATTTTTAGGGGCAAATTAGAAATTTCTTTCTTTTAAACACACAGATATAAAGGTCATCTTTAGATTGTTATCAAAAATTCTCTTTGGTATTTCCCAGCAAAACTTCCGACCTTCGCACGGACATTAGCACATTGGCAAATCAGCAAATCGACACATCAATCATGAAACTCTGGCAAAAAAATTACACGGTTAACGCGGACATCGAGGCATTTACCGTCGGGCGCGACCGCGAACTGGACCTGTACCTGGCAAAATACGATGTGCTGGGCTCGCTCGCGCATATCAAAATGCTGGAATCCATCGGTTTGCTGACGACTGCGGAGTCGCAGTTGCTGATTCCGGTCTTGCAGAAGATATACGCGAAGGCGGAGGCGGGCGATTTTGTCATTGAGGAGGGCGTGGAAGATGTGCATTCGCAGGTAGAACTCATGCTGACGCGGGAATTGGGCGACGTGGGCAAAAAAATCCATTCGGGGCGCTCGCGCAATGACCAGGTGCTGGTGGATTTGCGCTTGTACTTCAGGGCTGAAATTCAGGATTTGACGGGATTGACGCAAGATTTGTTTAATCAGCTGATGGAATTGGCAGATACGCACAAAGATGTGTTGCTGCCGGGCTACACGCACCTGCAAGTGGCGATGGTATCGTCATTTGGGCTGTGGTTTTCGGCGTACGCAGAGTCGCTGGTGGATGATCTGCAGTTGTGGCAGAGCGTTTATAAAATTGTGAACCAAAATCCGCTGGGTTCGGCGGCGGGCTACGGCTCGTCTTTCCCGCTCAACCGGCGTATGACGACGGATTTATTGGGTTTTGAGGATTTAAATTATAATGTGGTGCACGCTCAAATGGGGCGGGGGAAGAGTGAATTGTTTTTAGCCTTTGCCATGGCGGGTCTGGGCAGCACATTGGGCAAACTGGCGATGGATGTGACCTTGTACATGAACCAAAACTTTGGTTTTATTAGCTTCCCGGATGAATTGACGACAGGTTCAAGCATCATGCCGCACAAAAAGAACCCGGATGTGTTCGAATTGATCCGCGCGCGCTGCAATCAATTGCAGAGTCTGCCGGCTCAGGTCAGTCAGCTGACGGGCGCCTTGCCATCTGGCTACCACCGTGATTTTCAGTTGTTGAAAGAACAGATTTTTCCGGCAATTGAAAACCTTAAGAGCTGCTTGCGCATTGCTACGTTTGCTTTGTCACAAATTCGCGTGAAACAAGATATTTTAAATGAGGAAAAATACAAGTACTTGTTCAGCGTAGAAGAGGTGAACAAGCTGGTGTTGCAGGGCGTGCCCTTCCGCGATGGGTACAAACAGGTGGGTGAAAGCATCAACGAGGGAACCTTTGCGCCGGAGCGCACCATCGAACATACGCACGAGGGTAGTGTGGGCAATTTGTGCCTGCCGGAAATTCAGACGAAGCTGGAGCGGGTATTGGGCGGATTTAATTTTGACCAGGTGACGAAGCGATTAGAAGATTTGTTGCGCGCCTAAGTTTTATATGAAAACCAACCACTGTAAGTAGTCGGACAGTTTAATAGTCGAAAGTCAATTTGATTCGAGCAGGTCTTCTGATTTAGAAAATCCTTGCTTGACATGTAGCGACCCGTATTTGCTTGATTTATAGCATTTTTCAAGCGATTGTTGCTAAAATGCCAACCGGATTTATAGACGCTTATCAACATGCTCCCAAAATTTATTACACCGCGGGTCTTGCTTTTCGCCATTTGATTATATTTGTCAAAAAACCTTCCAAACATGCGACACCTAACAACTCTATTCCTGGCAATTTTTTGTATCAGCCTGGCTTTTACGCAAAACGGTACGCTGGTATTAACCAACGCAAATGTGCTCGACGGCGTGAGCGATCAAATCATCCAAAATGCTACCGTTGTGATTGCCAATGGCAAAATTCAAAGCATTTCTACCGAACCGGTGAAGCCGCCGCAGGGCGCGACCGTACTCAATCTGAAGGGCAAATACCTGATGCCCGGCTTGATCGATGCACATGTGCATATCCGCTCCTTTGCAGATGGTAAGCGGGCGCTGATGTCGGGCGTGACAACTGCACGTAGCATGGGCGTTGCTCATTTTATAGACGTTGGTATGCGCGAACTGTCCCGCAAAGGTGCGGTGGATATGCCCGAGATGCTGGCAGCGGGTTATCATGTGCGCCATACTCCAGATGATGCCTTTTTTATGGATGAACCAGATATGGCGGGTTTGATGAAAAACGGTGTAAAAACTGAGACTGAAGTGCGCAAAATGACCCAAGTCATGGTGGACCATAAAGTGGACTGGATTAAGGTCAACGCCACTGCCCGCGCGGGTTTGGCGGAGACGGATCCCCGCGAGCCTTATTACAATGAAGCTCAGATGCGCGCCATCGTGGAGACGGGCGCTAAAGCCAATATCCCAGTGGCTGCTCATGCTCATGGCGATGAAGGCGCGCGCGCAGCTGTACTGGCGGGTGTAAAAAGTATCGAACACGGTACTTACCTAAGCGAAGAGACCTTGAAAATCATGGCGGAAAAGGATGTTTTCCTGGTACCGACGATGGCGGTGGTGCGTGATCTAACCGTGCCCGGCGGCGATTATGATATTCCGGCGCTGGAAATTCGCGGTAAGCACATGCTGCCGAGAATCCAGGAAACGGTGGCGAATGCAGTAAAACTTGGGGTGAAAATCGTGGCAGCTACCGATACCGGCTACGGTCCCACAGGCGTGCTGCGCCTCAGCCAGGAAATGGAAGAATTGGCAAATGCAGGATTATCGCCATTGCAGGTGATCCAGTCGGCGACTTCGCTGGCGGCGGAACTGCTGCGCATTCAGGATCGCACCGGTAAAATCGCCCCCGGCATGGAGGCAGATATTCTTGTCGTGGAACGCAATCCATTGGAATACCTGAAAGCGGTGCACGATCCTTTGCTGATTGTGAACAACGGTATGGTCGTGCTCAATCGCCTGGAATGGCTGGTTTCGGAGAACTAAAAACTATCGAACAGAGGTGTCGGTATCTTTGATGCCGGCGCCTTTATTCTTAGGATTTTCTGTGATCCGATCGATTCGCTCGTACACATTGATCTCTTTCGGGAAAGCTTTGATGAGCTTGTAATCTTGTTGTACCGTTTTACCAAAATCAATTTCCATCGGCAGCTTACCTTGATAAATGACGTATCGCGGCTTCTGACGCATGATGTGCTTTAATTCTTTTTTCTGATCAATTTCCAGTGCCTCTACATTTTCCTCATCCCAAAGCAGCGAGCGGTGAATGAATGGGGTAGGGCTGTCCTCATCCAGCAAATGATAAATGATCTGGTGATAATTGCCGGTGTAAATGACATCCTCCGGCTTGAGGTGATCATCCAGATAATC
>CAZGAU010000082.1:12177-18930 GCA_964523725.1 uncultured Saprospiraceae bacterium | reverse complement strand
TGCCAAGGCAAATGCTTTTCGAAATGCCCATTTCTCTTTGATTGCTTTCCAGAGGAAAAAGAGCGCTAAAGCAATGGCATCAAACAACACTACGTATTTGATAATAAATCCGGCGCCAAGACTCAGCCCCGCCAGGAAAAAATGGCTTGTTTGTGCTTTTTGCAGGAGTAGCCAGAGTGCCACGATGGTAAATAAATTGAAAAACAACTCGGTATTAGGCGAAATACCATAAAACGTGTAGATCGAAGTCATCACCAGATAAATTACCCCGCTGGCAAAGGGCGCTTGCCCGACTCCGCCCAGCGATTCGTGCACCTTGTGAATGCCGAGCGCTGTCAGTGCAATCCAAAGTGTGGTAATGATTCGAATGGCGAGGATGGATTCTCCAAAAATACTTTGAAAAAAGCCAAAGAGCAGAAAAATGCCAACCGGCTTAGTGTCCACAATATCGATCAGGTAAATTTTTCCTTCCCGGATGGCATCGGCAATCAGGATATAAGTGGATTCATCGTGATCGATCACCGAAGGGAAAAAAGACAAAAAGCGCATCAAAAGGGCCAAAAGCGCATAAACCGACAAAAGTTTTGCCCAGGCAAATTGTTTATTTCTCACTAACTATCCGCAATTATACTTGAATAAAGATGCGAAGGTAAGAAAAAGGTGGATTCGACAAAGAGAAATCTTGCTTTAATATTTGATTGATTTATAGTGGATTACTGAAAGGCAGGTATCATCCGCTCGCTTCCGCCAGGACTTCTTCGCTTTTAAAACGGACAATTTGTTCGATCATTCCGTTGAAGACAAAATAATGGAAAGGAAGCACCGCATACCAGTACAAACGCCCCCAAATGCCGTATGGACGGAAAGTAGCGGTTTGGTAAAGCATGTCGTCTTTGATTTTAAATTCCAGCCAGGCTTCGCCGGGTAGCTTCATTTCCGCGTACAACAAAAGTCTTTTCTCTTCGCGATCTGCCACCAGTACCCGCCAGAAGTCAAGCGCATCGCCGGAATTGATCTCCTCGGGATGTGTGCGCCCGCGCCGAAGCCCTACACCACCCACCAGTTTATCCAGGAAACCCCGGATGCGCCAGAGCCAATTGCCGTAGTACCAGCCCCGCTGTCCGCCGATAGACCAGACGTTTTGCAGGATTCGAGGCGTGTCTTTCTCGGAAATATTTCTTTTTTTACGATCAAAAAAACATCCATTTGTGGGCACTTGCACAAAATTATTGAGATTCTGACCGGCATAGCTACTCGCCAGCGCGTCTTTCCAGCTTGATACGATCAGGTTTTGCTCTATTTTGGCGAACGCCATCGATACGGCCTCTTTATAGGAATATACTTGAATACCCAACATTTCTGACAAGCGATTGTCGCGACAAATGACGTCAATTTTCATACTGTTTACCAGATTCACCGCCAGGCGATAGGACGTGGAGGTCACAAAATAAAGCCAGTACGAAGATAAACGCGGCGTCATCACCGGCACGGTGAAAATCCAGCGGCGCAGTTGACGTACCTCTGCATATTGCAGCAGCATTTCGCGGTAAGTCAGGATGTCCCGGCAGCCGATGTCAAAATTTTGATTATAACAATCTTCGCGCAACATTACACCGGTAAGGAATTCTATTACATTTCTGATACCAATGGGCTGGCACTGTGTATTCACCCATTTAGGTGCAACCATCACCGGTAGTTTTTCCACCAGATCCCGCATGATCTCAAACGAAGCGCTCCCGGAACCCACGATGATACCCGCCCGCAGTGCGGTGAGCGGCACTTTGCTTTCGGAAAGGATATTTTCAACATTCAAGCGGGATTCCAAATGCTCACTCAGTTTTTCTTCATTGACGATGCCGGTAAGGTAAATAATTTGTTGGGCGCTGGTTTGATCGATAAAATCCCGGAAATTCCGGGCTACACGTGCCTCCAGATCAGAAAAATCGCCGATAGAAACGCCCAGGGAATGGATCAGGTAGAACGCCACATCAAAATCGGTCGGGGCATCGGTGATGTCCACCGGTTCTGCAAAATCCACTTCGAATAGCTCGATCCCTTTCTCCGGCATGGGATTGGTGAAGCGATGGCGGTCGCGCACGCTGCAAATGACTTCGTGCCCTTGCTGCAGCAAGACAGGCAGAAGCCGTTTCCCAATGTAACCGGTTGCGCCGGTGAGCAAAATTTTCATAATTATCTTTGAAAGGTAACAGGAGAACCCCGCATCTGTTCAGGAAATTTTTATTCCAAAATAAATAATAAAAGCCGGAAGCCTCTAAAGACCCCCGGCGAGAGAAAATGCGGATAGTTTCTTTGTTGGAATAATGGAGTGATGGAATGTTGGAGTATTGGGAATCCACTATTCCACTATTCCATTTTAAACTAAATCAGTGTCCTGTTCAATCTTCGGTGGCAGCAACTTATACATCACCGGTGTCACTAAGCGTGATAACAGCGTCGAACTAATCAGACCGCCAATCAGCACCAGCGCCAGCGGCGAGTATAATGGGCTGTATTCGATCACTAATGCGGTCAAGCCGCCGATTGCTGTAAGCGAAGTCAATAAAATTGGTACGAAGCGAATTTCTCCGGCTTCCTGAATGGCCTCGTCCAGCGATTTGCCTTGCTCGCGGAGTTGATTGGTGAAGTCCACCAGCAGAATCGAGTTTTTCACTTCAATTCCGGCAAGCGCGATCAGGCCGATAGTGGCAGTAAATGAAAGGGTTTCTCCGGTTATCAGCAGCATCAAAATTGCACCGATGAAACCCAATGGAATTACCGATAATACGATGAGTGTGCTCTTGAAGGTTTTAAATTCCAGGATCAATACGCCAAACAAACCGAAAACAGTGATCAGAATGATGATACCGATGCCTGCAAAACTGTCCTCCTGGCTTTCCACTTCGCCCGCCACTTTGTAGCTGAAGCCTTCGGGGAACTCAAATTTTGCCAGCTTTTCCATCAGTTTGGCGTTGATTTCACTAGTCAGGTAGCCAGATTGTACCAGCGCTGTCACAGTTACGTAGCGTTCTTTATCGTAGTGGCGAATGGTATTGGCAGAAGTTTTGAATTCCACATCGGCAACCTGGCGCAAGGGTAGGGCAGTTCCTGCGAGATTATTGACGTACAGCTTGTCGAACACGCTTATATCCTGCACTTTATCTCGCTTTGGCAGGGTTACAATGATGTCGTACTCGTCGCCGGCCTCGTTGCGGAATTTACCAATGCCCAAACCCGCGATACCCATACGCACAGTACGGTCAATTTCCGCAACCGGTACGCCCAATGCAGCGGCTTTTTCTTTATTTATATTTACTGCTAAATCAGTCTTTTGGGTCTTGAGTGGATTGGTTACATAAATTGTACCTTCGGTATTGGCAATCAAATCCTCGATTTCACCGGCTACAGAGCGCAAGGTATCCAGGTTTTCACCAAATACGCGGATCGCGATCGGCGCTTCAATCGGGGGGCCCTGCTCGAAGTTTTCTACCTGAATTTTAGCATTCGGATAGAATTTGAATTCTTTGCGCAATTCATCTATAAATGCTTCTTTTTCAGTAAGTTCTACTTCGTGTAATTGAATGAAAATCTGTGCAATATTTTCGGCTTCCTGGTTGGAAATTACATTGTAGTAAACTCTCGGATTGCCGCGACCTACGTTGGAAGCATAATATTTAATCAGTTCTTTTTCAGCCAGTTTTGCTTCTACATCTTTGACTATTCGGTTGGTTTCGTACAAGTTTGTTCCTTGGGGCGTTTCCACGTTAATCATAAACATCGGTCGGTCGGAGGCCGGAAATAAACTGAATCCAACGCTTGGAATCAGCATCAGAGACCCAATAAAAATAAGGGTTGCCGCTATCAGCGTCAGCCAGGGATAGCGGAGTGCCTGCTTGAGCAATGGTGCATAACTGGCATTGATGGCGCGTTTGAAAATGCGGAAAATGGCATTACCCTCCGGGTTTTCATGATTGCTCAGAATCCGGCTCGACAGGAACGGAACGATGGTCAAGGAAACCGCCAAGGATGCAATCACTGTAGTTACCACCGCCATTGGCAAACTGCGAATGAAATCACCGGCATTACCCGGCAAATAGAGTAGTGGCAAAAATGCCAGCACCAGCGTGGCTGTGCAGCCCACTACCGCTAATCCGATCTGTTTGGTTGCCTCAATCGCCGCTTTGCGTTTACTGAAGCCCATGCGCAGGTAGCGTTCTATGTTTTCCACCACCACGATTGAGTCGTCCACGAGGATACCAAGCGCAACGATCATACCTGCAATACTCAGTTGATTAAGCGTGTAACCGAATAAATTCAACAAAGTCAGACCAATTGCCAACGATAATGGAATGGAAATCATCACCACCAGCGAAGCGCGCGTGCCCAAAGGCAAAAGTGTAATCAGCACCAGGCATATAGCAATGGCAAAATCCTTGGCAAAGCGCGCCAAGCGATTCTGAACGCTAGTCGGCTGATCAAACACTTTATAAAAATCCATATTCTTAGGCAATTGCTGCTCAAATTTTTCTGCCACCGGCTCCACTTGGTCGCGCACAGAGAAAATATCTTGCGCTGCCTTTTGTGAAACGGTGATAAAAATGGCTCGGTGTCCGTTCAAACGGGTGATGTGATTTTCATTTTCATAATCCATACGCACCGTGCCAATATTCTTGAGATAGATCACCTGGCCATTGCCGGAATACACCACCGTGTTTTCGATCTCGTCAATGGTTTTGTAATTGCCACTCGTTTTTACGTTGAATTTTTTGGTGCTGGCATTCACGCTACCTCCGGGAATATTGAGGTTTTCGGTTTGGAGTACATTCATTACAGCGTTGACCGGAATACGCATTTGCGCCATTTTTTCCAGATTCAACTCCACGCGCACCTGCTGTTCGGGAAAGCCCCAACTGTCTACATTTTTGAGGGAGCGAATTTTTTCCAATTCGGTGGTGAGTTTGTCAGCCTGTTCTTCGAGTTGAGCATAACTGGCTGTTTCACTGATGATTGCAAATTGAAAAATATTTACATCTGTCGGGGAGATTTTGAGCACATCAATTCGATTGATATCCTGAGGCAGGTCCCGTTGCAAGGCCGTTACCTCGCGCACCACTTCCTGGTATTTTTCATCCACATCCACGCCCCACTCATATTCCACACGAATAATGGCGATGCCGTCCGAAATATCGGAGATGATCTGATCGATGTCTTCAAACTCGTTGAAGCGTTTTTCCATTGGATCTACGACTTGTTCTTCCATGTCGCTCGGGGTAGCGCCGGGATACACCACCACCACCGAAAAGCCCGGAAATACTGGCTCGGGGTCTTCGCCCTTGGGCATGGTGAGCAATGAATAGATGCCCAAAACCAGCACTCCTAGGAATATGACCAGCGTAAACTGGTAATTTTTGACTGAGAATTCAGCGATTTTCATTTGCTTTAAATTTAAAATGTAAAACCGCAAAATGTAAAACCGCAAAAGAAGAAGCCTTTTGCCTTTTAAATTTTATATTTCGCGGTTTTGCGATTCAATTCATAATTTTAATCAAGGATTCTTCCGTCAGGTAGGCCGAGCCATCGGTGATAACCTTGGTGCCCGGCTGGATACCACCGGAAAGCATGACCTTATCGTTGCGAATGAACGCCACGCGTACCGGGATTTTCTGCACTTTGTCGCCATCGGGCACGAATACAAATGCGCTAGAGCCATTGCCTTCGATGATCGCGTTTACCGGCACGCTGAGGTAACTACCATTTTGCAAGCCGTCAATTTTAACAATCGCAAACATACCATATGTGAATTTTTTACCTTGTGTATCAAATTTAAATTCAATTGGATACAAGCCGCTCATAGGATCAGCGCTCTGTGGCAATTCGCTCACCCTGGCTGTAAAATTTTGATTCGGATAGGCATCGAAGGAAAGCGTGGCGCGGTCGCCCACTTTCAGACGCACAAAGTCCTTATCGGTCAAGCCTGCCTTTACAATCCAATCCCCCGCGCTGGCGGCGTGCATCATAAATACGGGGGTTCCCGGGCTAACCAGCTCGCCTTCGTTCATGAGTTTTTTCAGGATTTTGCCGCTCATCGGCGCACGAATTTCCGAGTAGCTCAGGTTGAATTTGGCGATTTCCAGATTTTCTTTGGCGACATTCAAAGCAGTGGTCGCGTTTTGCACTTGTTCCAGCGTTGCCACCGAGTCGCGGTACAAATTTTGCGCACGCTGCAAATCGCGCTCTGCTTTTTTCACAGCTTCTTGTGCCTGAGTCACTTGCGCCTGGATTTCGGTGAGGTTTAATTTTGCCAATAACTGACCTTTGGCTACGCCGGAGCCTTCATCCACCAGAATGCGGTCAATCACGCCGCCGGTTTTGAACGAAAGCCGGGCTTCAGAATCCGACTCGACCGAACCGGTAGCGGTGACTGCCTCTGAAGATGTAGATTGCTCAACGGTGGCTACTTTCACAGGGATTTCTTCCAAAGTGCTGGGCGGAAGGGCTTCTTCCGGGGTGTCTTTTTTGCCACAAGCTGCCAGAAAAAGAGTCGTTGCTACGGACAATATTACGCTGATTCGGATGATAGATCGAGTTTTCATTTTATTGATATTTGATTTTAGACTTATTGATATTCGATTGTTTAGGAGCTTATTAGTTTAGGAGTTTGTGATATAAGCTTAACTCCTCAACACCTCAACTCCTAAGCTCCTCAACTCCTAAGCTCCTCAACTCCTAAGCTCCTCAACTCCTAAGCTCCTCAAC
>CAZGAU010000082.1:10966-12077 GCA_964523725.1 uncultured Saprospiraceae bacterium | reverse complement strand
TTATAATCGATCTGCGTCAGCGTTTCATCTTCGGCGATTGGCGTATCCAAAGGTTTATTGAGCAGGAAGTTGAAATAAGCGGCGGCATTTTGTACATTATTCTGAGCTTCAGTGAGTTGTGCTTCTACTTTGGTCATCTCGCTTTCGGCGCGGGTCACCGCGGTGCGATTGATCATATCGTTTTCATACAGTTTTTGGTTCACGCGCAGGCTTTCGCGCAGGAGCGTCAGGGCGTTCTGGTATATTCGGGTGGCTTCGCTGGCTTGTAAATATTGAAAATATGCTAATCTGATATCCTTCGCTAGTTCCTGTTTGTAAATATCAATATCGGTTTGCTGGAAGTCAATCATTTGCTCTTTGAGTTGCTTGTTGTATTTAATATCTTGATTGACAATTGGATACGCGGCTCGAATTTTTACATCGTAAAAATTATTCGGGTTAAAATTTTCATTTACATTTTCGATTTGCGGAAAGCGGTTGGTGCCGGTTAATTCATTCAAAGTAGCATATACCGGGTTCATCAAATCTCCCACAGGAATGCTGATCGAGCGCCCGCCCGCCGCCAGCGTGTAGGTGCCGTTGAGGTTGACCGAAGGCAGGAACAAACCCTTGGCTTCTTCCAGGGCGTAAAGGCTTTTTTGTAGCTGAAACTGCTGCTGTTTGAGCGCATCGCTATTGCCGATACCCTCCTGAATGTAGCCGTCGAGCAAGCTACTTTGGGCGACGAGGCTGTAACTCCAGCCAAGCAGGGTGATTGAAAAAAGGATTCGGATGACTTTCATAATATGAAATGTTTATTTTCTGAACGCTGTTTATTAATATAATAAAATTTTTTGTTTTCAGAAAAACGCTAATCTTTGTAAATAAAACATCATGATTTTACATGATTTTTAATCATTTTGATCCATTCATTTAGTGCGCGTTGCATCATGTCCTGGTTTTCGGCGTCGGTTTGTTCCATCACCCGCACTCGGCAACTGTTGTTTAACATCACCAAGCCATGTAAAAATGCCCAGGAATAAAAGGCATAATCCTTGGCAGAAGTGGCGTGAATCAAGCCTTTGTCGATGCACTGTTGCACCGTATTTTCCAGAAAACCAAAGGCTTCCTG
>CAZGAU010000082.1:0-10866 GCA_964523725.1 uncultured Saprospiraceae bacterium | reverse complement strand
GCAATAAACTTCCTGTTAGTTGGGATATAGATAACATGAACTGTAAAATATTAGAGTTGAACTGTTTGTAAATTTGAAACTATAGGTAAAATAAAAAATTCTTGCCCTTGATCATCATTGCTTGACCAAAGACAAGAATTGATAAAATATCTTAACCGTATCCTATTGAACTAAAGTGTTTTGCAGCTTAAAATAAATAATCCCTTTTTCAACTGTATTCTCTAATTGCACTTCGCAGCGCCACTTGCGACCTGCAAAATCCGTTTTCTCCCAAATAGAATGAACCCCTATTAATCGTTCCTCTTCAACTTTTTTCCAGCCAGAGTTGCCCGCAGCCGTAGCAAACTGGGTGTAAAACTCAGACAAGGTTTCTTGCCGGGGTACTTTATATTCTGCGATCCATTCTCTATCAGAGCCTCGATATTGCAATGTTTCCCGATTGCGCAGTGGTGGATTAAAATCCAATGCGCCGGAAAAAGGAAAATCAGCTAATTGAGTACGTACATAGCCATCACCTTTCTGCCAATTATATTCCATATTGTTGGCGACTTCTTGCGCTCGGCCGGCGCCATGAATTTTGGATACGATGTGCAGTGCTCCATCAATACCCGCTGATAGCCCCCCAGCGGTCACTATTTTACCAGATTCAACAAAGCGACGATCATAAACAGGCTTTGTATCAGGCGAAAACATATTTAAATGGCTAATCATACCTGCCGTAGTGGTTGCCTCTTTTCCATCCAGCAGCCTCGCCGAGGTCAGCCAAAAAGCGCCGTTACATACGGAAAGTATGTATTCTGCTCGGTCCGCTATCTTTTTTATCCAAACGACGGTGGAATCGCTTTCAGGCACGCTGTGCGGCACGCGCCCACCCGGTAGCACCATAATTTCTGCATCGGGCATATCACTGAAATCATAATTTGGCACTACCTTCATCCCCATTGATGTAATAATTTGCGTTTTACGTTGCGCAACAGTAAAAACATTGAATCCAGCCTGCCCCAATACTTCATATGGACCAGTATAATCAATGATTTGCACTCCATCAAAAATAAGAATGGCGACTTGCTTACGTTGAGCAATGCTCTGGGTAATTGCCAGAATTAGCAGCAATAAAAACAGCCAAGATTTTTTCATAAACTATTTATTTTCAGCAAGTTTCACCAATAATTCCTTGGCGTGCTTGTTCTCAGGATTTAATTCCAGCGACTTTTTCAAATTCCATTTTGCTTTGTCAGCTTTACCGGCTTTGTAATAAGCCTCGCCCAAACTATCATATACATTAAATGAATCGGGGTAAGCTTTTACATTTAGTTCAAGAACTTTAATCGCGTTATCATAATCCTGGCGATTTGCAAAAACATACCCCACCCAATTAATCGCACTTTCTTTGAAAAGCATCCAATTGGGATAAGTCTTTTTCACCTTTTCATAAATAGCAATTCCTTCATCTACTTTGCCTGCCAAGAGCATATCTACAAACTCCTGTTGTGCAGGCGGCGCATATTTACCCTGAGCTTTATATAATTCCCCCATTTCCTCGTACATACCCAACTCATAAGGATATAATGTCAGGCAAAATTCCATGATATCATTGGCGGTTTTATAATCTTTTTTGGCTGCTGCTTCCTGCGCCAGGGCACTTAGTTCGCCTGCAAAAGGCTTCCTGCCGGCTTTAATATCTTCCGAAAAAGATTTTTTGGCAGATGTAAATCCCTGATTTTTAGCGTGTTTTACAAAATCAGATTCAATCGCCGTAAGCCCGGCTGTGGGATCCCATTTATCATACATCATGTAATAAGCCACATCTTTAGCGGCTTTCATGCCTTTAATGCGTGCCACTAAATGTAATGAACCGTCGATACCGGCTGAAATCCCGGAGGTTGTTATGATACGATCATTATCTACAAAACGAGCATCGCGTAAGACTTCGCAGTTCTTACAGGTTTTTTCAAGTCGCTCATAACCAGAGTAATGCGTCGTCACTTTCATGTCGTCCAGCATGCCGCCGCTCGCCGCGACAATTGCGCCCGTACAAACCGTGAGCAGCATAGCTTCTTTACATTGCGCTTTAACCCATTCGATCACTTCGGGGTTTTGGTAAAAATTATTACCTCCGCCGCCGGGTATTACAATGATATCAGGCTTGGGGCAGTTTTTGTAACTATAATTCGGGACCACCTTCATAAAGCCCTGACTGACAAAGGGTTCGTCGGTAAAGCCAATGACATACGTATTAAATCCGGCATTGGAAAATACCTCGCCCGGACCAGCAAAGTCAAGTAATTCAGCGCCGTTGGGTACAAAAAGTGCCACGTTCATGGTTTCACTGCGTTCGACCGGCTGAGCAAGTAATGGTGTCATTTGCATCATGAAAAAAGTAAATAAAAAAGCGATCAGAATTTTACATGTTTTCATAAATAATAATTTTGTCGAGTGATGAAAAATATGATACAAATTGTAAAATAATTCGGAAAGTGTCTTTATAATGGCTAAAGCGGACTGTTTTTTGTCTTAAAATGTCTGGTTTTGCTACTTCAGAAATTGCGCCTGACTCACGATCTGGCGGAGATTCGTACCATCCGGTTTGGCTATGGAAATGCCCCGGTTGGTCTGGTCGCCCAGGAATGCAATCATTTTACCATCAGGGGATTGTCGCGCAAAAAAGCCATTGAAACCTTGTAATTCAACCTTGTTACCGGTAGCGGGATCGACGATTCTCAAGCGTATCGGTTCCCCTTTTTTACTAGCTGCGTATAAAATTTGTCCGTTTTGGGTCCAGGCGGGATAAATATTATTATAATCATCATTTGTAATATTATAATCGCCGCTTCCGTCTTTATTTATGACGTGAACCTGATCCATGCCATCGCCTTTTTCCAAATAATAACAGAACTGCTTACCGTTCGGCGACCAGGCGGGATTGTACGCCTTATACCCTTCTGAATGAGTGAGTTGTGTGATTGTTTTACCGGTTTTGTGCATTAAAAACACTTCATAACCACCGTTCCGGTCGCTGCAAAACGCGATCCATTTACCATCGGGTGATACGGCCGGAGCTCCGTCCTTGGCATCATGTTGGGTGAGATTTATTAATTTACCAGATTTAATATTTTTGATATAAATATCCTGATTATTACTAAATGTAATTCGGTTATTATCCGGAAAAACGGAAACGTACAACCCGGGCTCTGCCACTGTTTCAGTGCGGTTGTCGGCGATCCAGGTTCTGCCGATCTTCCAGTTTTGAGGCTTAAAGTCAGACCAGTCTTTTTTTACAATGATATAAGAATAAAAGATCGATTGCCCGTCGGGCGCCCAGGCTACATCCTGAAAGACGACATTACGATCAGATACACCATTTTGGGCAAAAATGAATAAATGACCCAATAACATTACATAAAGAGTAAATAATAAAGATTTTTTCATAGTGTCGGGTAATTTTGAATAAATAAATTAAGCATTTCCCAGGGAAAAGAGGATGAAATGTCCGAATATTTCCTGTTTTTGTCTGCTAAAGTCCGGTCAACTTTGGCGAAAAGCCCGCGGTGAAACGCCAAATGTATTTTTCCACACACGCCTGAATTGACGCGCGTTCTCAAAACCACAGCGTTGCGCAATTTCTTCAATGGAAAGCTGATCGTTTTTCATCAGGCTTTTGCCGTACTCCAGGCGGATTTCGGTTTTGTATTCCAGAATGGTTTTGCCGGTATGCTCTTTAAACAGGCGGGTGAGATGCCGGGGGCTCATATTTACCTTTGCGGCAAGCGATTCTACGGTGAAGTTTTGTTCGGGATGATTCAATAAAATTTCCTGGATTTTATAAATTTCAGGATGGAAATGCCGCTGCGAATGACTAAGAAAGCTCTCTTGCGCGCTCGCTCCCTCGCGCCGGTAACTCACTACCAATTCCTGGGCGACGCGTGCGGCTACGAAAGGACCAAACCATTTTTCAAGCAAAAACAAAGCCAGATCAATGCCGGCGGTCATGCCTGCGGAGGTAAAAATGCGCCGGTCTTCGGTGTAAATCCTAGCTCCCTGCAATTGCGCTTTGGGATAATGTTGCCTGAAATAATCGAGGCACTTCCAGTGGCAGGTGCACTTGCGATGATCGAGCAAGCCCATCTCTGCCAGCACCAGCGAAGCCGAGCAAATAGTGGCAATGGAAGTGCCTTGCGCATGAGCATTGCGCACCCACTCCGAGGCTTTGTGAATACCCGGATGTAATTTACCGGATTGAAAACTTTGGAAATCCACGCCCGGAATGCAGATGAGATCATTGGGTTCGGGTTGGATATTCTTCAAAGGACTTAACTCGCAGAGCCCTAAGCCCTGTTCTGTTGTCACTTTTGAATCGGCGGTGACGAACTTAATACGCAGCGGTACTTTGCACAAATTGCGGGCTTCGTAAAATACCTGGATCGGACCGGATAAATCCATCAGGTGCACTTTGTCGAATAGCAGGACGATGATGTTGTGGCTGAGCATGGACGTGGATTTTTTTTTGTAAAACGCTGATAACCAATGTTGCTGTTTGACAAATGCTGCTTTTTTAAAAATTTCCGGGAAAATCATCTAATTTTAAAACTGAACTTAAAATCCAGTATCATGAAAATAATATTTTTGGCTTTCGTATTTACTTTATTTATTCCATTATTTACATTGCATACGCTTCAGGCGCAGGAAATCGGCCCGAAAAACGGTTCCCTGGTCATCGTGGGCGGCGGACAGTTGAGCGATGAAGTTTTGCAACGATTTATTGACCTGGCCGGCGGGCCGCAGGCGCGTATTGTGATTATTCCCACCGCTGGGGGCGGCGATGATTATGGCGTTGCCTATGAAGGCAGGGCTTTCAAACCCTTTCAAAAACTGGGCGCTACCAATCTCACCGTGTTGCATACGTATGATAAAAAGGTGGCTGATACCGAGGAATTTGCGAAAGTCATTCGCGAAGCAACGGGCGTCTGGTTTCCCGGCGGCCGGCAGTGGCGATTAGCGGATGCTTATTTGGGTACAAAAACCGAGCAGGCGCTCTGGGATTTGCTGGATCGCGGCGGCGTGATCGGCGGTACTTCGGCGGGCGCGACGATTCAAGGTTCCTACCTCGCACGCGGCGATACCAAAAACAATACCACTATGATGGGCGATCATGAAATCGGCTTCGGTTTCGTGAAAAATGTCGCGATCGACCAGCATTTACTGGTGCGCAACCGCCAATTTGATCTGATCGAAGTGATTAAAGCCAAGCCGGAACTGCTCGGCATTGGGCTGGACGAGGGCACTGCTATTGTGGTGCAGGGCGACCGGTTTGAAGTGGTGGGACCCTCTTTTGTTGCGATTTATGATCCAAAAATCCTGGAAAAAACCGGTCGTTTCTACTTCCTGAGAGCTGGGGATCGCTTTGATTTGAAAAATCGCACCGCCAGCCGCCCGGGTAGCCGCCTGGAAGCATTGGATTTGCCGGTGGAATTTGGGTTGGAACGGAATTAGTAAACAGTTGGCTTTTATCTGCAAATGATTCATTCCTGCAAATGATGCAATTATTTGTTCTAATCATCCTGAGCGGTGCAACCGTTTGAGGAAAAAACGCTCTTTGTCCTTGAGGAAAAGGTTATTGTACAAAAAACACTTTGTGGTCGAATGCAATTAAACCTTCGTCGGAAATTTTAGTCCGAGATCATAAATAAGGTGAAATTTGAACCATGGAAGATTGTTAAAAACCTTAATTGCTTTTAACATTACTTTAATCAAAAATCAGCAACATCCAAACCAAAAATGAAGTTATACACGTATCATAATTAAACCAAAGAAAACATTTTTCAAGACCCGAATTAAAACAATCGAACATGAACATCCGACAAATCAAATTAGCTTTAACCGTAGGACTGCTGAACTCGCAGTCTGACCACAACGCGCTGAATCTGGTGAAAGAGTTGATGCTGAGCTTTCAGGAAGTAGGCAATTTTCTGGGATTGCGCATCGAAAAAGAAGCGGCGCTGAACCGCAGTCACGTGCAGCAGACTTATGCATTGCAGTTTGAAAACTGCCGCCTGGACGTAGATTTGGTTTCCAACCGTCAAACGAATAGCCAATACGTACAAAATTTTCAGTTCCACTAATACTTCCATGCACATATTCGAAAGAGGAAGAACGGCGGATCGTCCAGTGTGACGATCCGCTGTTTTATTTTTAACCAGTGAGTAAAATCATTTTTCCATTCTCATTTTCCGCCTACCTTTAGTACCGTTTTTCACGTTTGAAAGTATTCCATGAAAAATACCTTTACTCCGAAGCTTTTCTCGATTCTTAGAGAAGGCTATCCTAAAAAACAATTGCTCCCTGATATTTCGGCGGGTATCATCGTCGGTGTCGTAGCGTTGCCTTTATCTATTGCATTTGCGATTGCTTCCGGCGTTACCCCTGACAAAGGTCTGGTGACAGCTATTGTGGCGGGGTTTATTATCTCAACATTTGGCGGAAGCCGCGTTCAAATCGGCGGGCCGACCGGGGCGTTTATTGTGATCATTTATGGCATTGTGGAGCAGTATGGAGTAGCCGGGCTTACAATTGCTACCTTTTTGGCGGGTTTTATACTGATCTTGATGGGTTTAGTGCGGCTGGGAGCGGTGATCCAGTTCATTCCTCATTCACTGACTGTAGGTTTTACTTCAGGGATTGCATTAATCATATTTTCATCGCAAATCAAGGATTTTCTGGGTTTGGAAATGCAGGCTGTCCCTTCAGAATTTCTGGAAAAATGGCGTATTTATTTTGAGCATTTGCAAAGTATCAATTTCTATGCAGCTAGCATTGCTCTTGGCACAATCTTGATAACCTTATATTTTTCAAAAATTACCACCAAAGTACCTGGCTCGCTGGTTGCGATCATTCTCTCTACGTTGGCAGTACAATTGGGGCATCTCCCGATAGAAACGATTGCTTCTCGTTTCGGTGAAATTCCTGCCGGGATTCCTGCGCTTATTATTCCGCCCATTGATTTTGCGACAGTTGGAAAATTGATCGAGCCGGCATTTACTATTGCTTTACTTGGCGCCATTGAATCATTACTTTCAGCAGTTGTAGCAGATGGTATGATTGGCGGCAGCCACCGTTCTAATCAAGAGTTAGTGGCGCAAGGCACTGCCAATATTGCTTCGGCAATATTTGGAGGTATTCCGGCTACCGGCGCGATTGCCAGGACGGCAACCAATGTAAAAAACGGTGGCAGAACACCCCTGGCAGGCTTGATACATGCAGTTACCCTGCTCGTTATTGTGTTGTTTGTGGGGAAATGGGCCAAACTCATCCCGCTCTCCTGTTTGGCAGGAATCCTGATAGTTGTAGCCTATAATATGAGCGAATGGCGCGCTTTTCTGGGGATACTGAAAGGGCCAAAAGCAGATACACTGGTATTGTTAACTACATTTCTATTAACGGTATTAATAGATTTGACAGTTGCGATCGAAATTGGAATGGTATTAGCGGCATTCCTTTTCATGCGACGCATGGCGCAGATTAGCAATGTGAAATCCATCACCGATCAATTACTTGAAGAAGAAGTGGATGACCCGGAAGCCACCGAAAAATTTATCATACCCAAAGGTGTGGAGGTGTATGAAGTAAATGGACCCTTATTTTTTGGTGCAGCGCATAATTTCAAAGAATCGTTAAATATAATTGGTAAGAAGCCACCGAAAATCTTGATTATTCGTATGCGACAGGTGCCGATTATTGATGCTACTGGTTTGCATAACCTCAAAGAAGTGCTAAAGCGACTGACAACGAGCGGGAAAACTCAAGTAATGCTTTCAGGGGTGCAACCTGAGGTGTACGAAGCATTGATGCAGGCAGGTATTCTCGAAATGCTCGGAGAGGCGAATGTTTGCATGAATATCCGGGAAGCCTTGCAACGTTCGGAAATGATTTTGCAAATGAAATAAAATTCAAAAGCCAGGCTCATATTTTACCCTCTTCCAACCCTCCATTTTATTTGAACAAAACCTACCTTAATACTTTCTTATATTTTGTAATAATTTTCTTTTTGAAATATAATTTTTCTACCGGAAAAAAATTGTTAGTTGGTCGAAAAGCACTTTATTTTATTGTAAATTATGTCTAAAATTGAGAGGATTTTGAACAAATCAGATGATTATCAAACTAAAGGGCTACTGCATGGTAAAATCCTGAAAATGAAGACTTCCACATGGTTGCTAGGCTTTCCCCAACTCACTTTTGGGCGCTCAGGCAACTACGCGTACTACTTTCCATGAGTCGTTGAAGTTGAGTTATGATATTCTTTTCTTTCAACTAAAAACAATTGTATCCAATGATACATCCAAACACAGAACTACGATTTATTAATCCTGTAGTAGGCTATGGCGTATTTGCCACCGACTTTATTCCCGAAGGAACCATTACTTATGTAAAAGACAGTCTTGAACTGGAGGTTTCTCCTGCCGAATACCTGCTGCACCCGCCCGCCATGCAGGATGTGATCGAAAAATATTCCTATATCGACGAGCGCGGTTATCGCATTATCAGCTGGGATTTTGCCAAATACATCAACCATTGCTGCAATTGCAACAGTATGAGTACGGGCTACGGCTTCGAAATTGCAATTCGTGACATTCATCCCGGTGAACAGATCACCGATGAGTACGGTATTTTCAACCTGACCGAGTCGATGGAACTGGTTTGCCACAACGGCAATTGCCGTAAAACGCTGAAACCCGAGGATTTTGATAATTACTACCCGGAATGGGACAAAAAGTTGAAAAAATCACTGGACAATTTCCACGAGATAGAGCAACCGCTCGTCAAATTCGTAGATGAGCCAACGATGAAAGCGTTGAATGCTTATTTTGCGGATGCATCGAAATACCGTTCGGTCTATGCTCTGAGATACAAGGCAGAAAGCAATGGTGTTGCGGCCAACGCGACCCGGGAAGCTTCAAGATAGGACATTTGGGGCTCTAAGTTAGGGGTTTAGGATGGTATTTAAAATCCTAAACCTCAAACTTTAAACTTAAATTAACGAACAAAACCTGCACGGTGTCAAAAATAGCCTTACCTTTGCGGCTTAATTTTCAAAAAGCATATGCAAAGTCTAAGAAATATTGCCATTATCGCCCACGTTGACCACGGCAAAACCACTTTGGTGGATAAGATGCTAATGGTTGGCCGTCTGTTTAAGGACCACGAAACGCCGGGCGAGCTCATTCTCGACAATAACGATCTGGAACGCGAACGCGGGATCACCATTCTCGCCAAGAACGTTTCAATCACTTACAAGGATACCAAGATCAACATCATTGACACCCCGGGTCACAGTGACTTTGGCGGTGAGGTGGAGCGCGTGCTCAATATGGCAGACGGCGTGCTGCTGCTGGTGGATGCTTTCGAAGGTCCCATGCCGCAGACGCGTTTTGTGTTGTCCAAAGCCATCGAACTGGGCTTGAAGCCGATCGTGGTCATCAACAAAGTGGATAAGGAAAACTGTACCCCGGAAGAGGTACACGAGGCGGTGTTTGATTTGATGTTTACCCTGGATGCCACCGAAGAGCAATTGGATTTCCCGACCGCTTATGGCTCTGCCAAGCATGGCTGGATGAGCGACGACTGGCAAAAGCCAACCGATACCATTACGCCCTTGCTGGATATGGTGATCGAGCACATCCCCGCCCCAAAAGTGGAGGAAGGTACGCCGCAGATGATGATCACTTCGCTGGATTATTCACAATACATTGGACGGATTGCGATTGGACGCTTGAACCGCGGCACCTTGCGCGACGGTCAGAACGTATCTCTGGTAAAACGCGACGGCACGGTCGTAAAGAGTAAAATCCGCGGACTATTTACCTTTGAAGGTTTTGCGAAAGTAAAAGTGGACGAAGTACGCGCCGGTGATATCTGCGCGGTGTTTGGTGTAGAAGGTTTTGAAATTGGCGATACCATTGCCGATTACGAAAAACCGGAAGCCATGACTTCGATTACCATCGACGAGCCGACGATGAGCATGGTGTTCACCATCAACGATTCGCCATTCTTTGGACAGGAAGGTAAATTCGTGACCTCCCGCCACGTTAAGGAGCGTTTGGAAAAAGAATTGGAGAAAAACCTCGCCCTGCGTGTGGAAGAAACCGATTCGGCCGATACCTTCCGCGTGTTTGGCCGGGGCGTATTGCACCTGGCGGTATTGATCGAAACCATGCGCCGCGAAGGTTATGAATTGCAAATCGGTCAGCCGCAGGTAATTATGAAGCGCATTGACGGTGTGCTCAACGAACCGGTTGAAGAATTGAACATTGACGTGCCGGATGAATTTGCCGGTACGGTAATTGATATGGTGACCCGCCGCAAGGGCATTATGCAATCCATGAACCCGAAGGGCGAGCGCCAGTTCCTGGTGTTTGAAATTCCTTCTCGCGGTATCATTGGTTTGCGTAGCGCCATGCTCACGGCTACCGCCGGTGAAGCGATCATGACGCACCGTTTCAAGGAATTCCAGCCGCATAAAGGCGAAATTCCTGGTCGTAGCAACGGTTCGCTCATTTCTATGGAAAACGGAACGGCGATTCCTTACAGTATCAACAATCTGCAGGAACGCGGCCGCTTCTTTATCGATTCCAACGAAGAAATTTATGAAGGTCAGGTGGTCGGTGAAAACAGCCGCCCCGGTGATTTGGTGGTCAATTTGACCAAAACCAAAAAGCTGACCAACATGCGTTCTTCTGGCGCCGATGACAAGCTGAAGCTCATTCCGCCGAAGAAATTCACGCTCGAGGAAGCACTCGAATACATCCAGGATGACGAATACGTGGAAGTAACGCCCAAATCGCTGCGCCTCCGCAAGATCTACCTGAAAGA
>CAZGAU010000081.1:0-23266 GCA_964523725.1 uncultured Saprospiraceae bacterium | reverse complement strand
AGGTCTTTGGCGGCTTTTTTCATCTTGGTTTCGGTGTCGGCGATCATCTTTTCGATCTGATCGCGGGTCAGGTAGCCGATGATGGGGTCGGCGGCGAGACTTGGCGTTTCCGGCTCGATGTAGGCTTTTTGCTTGCCGCGAATGTCGAGAATGGAACGAGAATTGAGAATTTCTTCCCGGGTCTTGCTCACCGTGCGCGGCGTGATGCCATGCTCTTCGTTGTAAGCCATTTGCTTGGCGCGGCGGCGGTTGGTTTCATCAATGGTTTTTTGCATCGAATCGGTCACCTTATCTGCGTAGAAAATGACCAGGCCATTGGCATTACGAGCGGCACGTCCGGCGGTTTGAGTTAGCGAACGTTCGTTGCGCAGGAAACCTTCTTTGTCTGCATCGAGGATGGCAACCAGCGAAACTTCCGGTAAATCCAAACCTTCGCGCAGGAGGTTTACACCTACCAATACATCAAATTCACCGAGGCGCAGATCGCGAATGATCTCTACCCGTTCCATTGTATCCACTTCAGAGTGGATGTAACGTACTTTTATGCTGAGTTTGACGAGGTATTTGGTGAGTTCTTCCGCCATGCGTTTGGTCAAAGTAGTTACCAGTACACGCTCCTGGCGCTTCACGCGTTCGTCAATTTCTTCCAGCAAATCATCAATCTGATTAATGCTCGGACGCACGTCAATTGGTGGATCCAGCAGCCCCGTGGGACGAATGAGTTGTTCGGCGATCACCCCTCCGGTTTGTTCCAGTTCATAATCGCTGGGCGTTGCACTAACGAAAATGACCTGATTGATCAACCCTTCAAATTCGGTAAAATTCAGCGGGCGGTTGTCCATCGCCGAGGGAAGCCGGAAACCAAAATTCACCAGACTCAGCTTGCGGGCTCGGTCGCCGCCGTACATGCCTCGTACCTGCGGAATGGTCACGTGGCTTTCATCTACAATCATCAGATAATCGTCGGGGAAGTAGTCGAGCAGACAGAATGGGCGCGTACCCTGCCGACGGCCATCGAAAAAGCGGGAGTAGTTTTCCACGCCGTTGCAATAGCCGAGTTCTTTCATCATTTCAATATCAAAGGTCGTGCGCTCGTGTATTCGTTTGGCTTCCAGGTATTTCCCTTCGCGCTCGAAGTAGATTTCTTGTTCTCTTAGTTCGTCTTGAATATCATGAATGATTGAATTCAGTCGTTCTTTCGGGGCGATGTATAAATTCGCCGGGAAGATCGCGGCGTTTTCCATCGAATCAATTCGCTTGCCGCTTTCGATTTCCAGCATTTCAATCGCCTCAATTTCATCGCCAAAAAACACCACGCGGTAGCCGTAATCCACGTATGGTAGGTTGATGTCCACGGTGTCGCCCTTCACGCGGAAGGTTGCACGTTTGAATTCAATTTCGGTTCTGGAATACAGACTATCCACCAAGCTGTATAAAAACGCATTGCGCGAAAGCGCCTGACCTTTATGAATGCGGATGATGCCGCTTTTGTAGTCTTCGGGATTACCCATACCGTAAATGCAGGAAACCGAAGCCACGATGATAATGTCGCGCCGCCCTGAAAGCAGCGAGGACGTGGCTCGCAGCCGCAGTTTGTCAATTTCTTCGTTGATCGAAAGGTCTTTTTCAATGAAAGTATCTGTCACCGAAATATAAGCCTCGGGTTGGTAGTAGTCGTAGTAAGAAACAAAATATTCTACGGCATTATCCGGAAAAAATTCCCTGAATTCGCCGTAGAGCTGGGCGGTCAGGGTTTTGTTGTGTGTTAAAACCAAAGTGGGGCGATCGACTTGCGCGATCACGTTTGCCATCGTGAAAGTTTTGCCAGAACCAGTCACACCGAGCAGTACCTGTGACGGTTCGCCCGCCAGGATGCCCTGGGTCAGTTGTTCGATTGCCTGTGGCTGGTCGCCCGTCGGTACGAAAGGGGAAGAAAGTTTGAAACTCACGGAAATTGATATTATTTGTGATTGTGGAAAAGCGAAAAATAAAACACTTTTGCCAGACGATAGGTTTCTTTTTTCAACAGAAAGTTTTAAAATAAATCTTCTGTTTTGGCATATAACTGGCGAAGTGGAATTTCCAGATTTAAAGAACGTAAATGAAGGCTTTCGTCGAGATTGGAAATCGTAGAAATGCGCCACAAATTGGATTCCTCGCGGTAATAGCTTTCCACCCAGATTTTGGTAGAATGAACGAGCACATATTCGCGAAAAGAAGGCAGCGCCCTGTAAAAGCTGAACTTCTCGCCCCGGTCGTAAGCTTCGGTGCTTTCTGACAAGACTTCAATGATTAAAAAAGGATTGGTCAGACGCAGTTGCTTTTCATCTTCAAATTCGCGCTTGCCGCAAACGACGGAAGCATCCGGGAAAACGTAGCAGTTGTATTTTTCAATTCTAACAGCTTGGTCGCTGTCATAAACGACGCAATCACTATCCCACAAAGCATTTCCAAGTGCCAGCCGAATATTGCCGGCTGTAATATTATGATTATGATTGGAAGCCCCGCCGGCCATCGCCTCTATATAGCCATCAAGGTATTCCAACTTTACTTCCGATTCTTCGAGCATGTGGAAGTATTCTTCCGGGGTGTAATATTGCTGCGTTTTTTTCATAAAAATGTATTATCCAAACAGCAATTTAAGACATTCCATTTACAATTCAAATCCGGAATTATCATACTGCCATTGCCCCAACCAACTCGCGTTTCACGTAATACATGTCGATGGCGCCCTTGTTTTTGGCTTCCACTTTGCCGCGATACTGACATTCAAAATTAGAAGCAATCCACTGATAAGTAGTTTGGGAAACATTGACGTTGCCTTCTTCGCAGTTGGCTTCCATGCGGGCGGTAATATTCACCGTGTCACCCCAGATGTCATAGGCAAATTTTTTCACACCTACCACGCCGGCTACCACCGGGCCTGTATGAATGCCAATACGCGCCTCAAAGAACGGTTTGCCCATGCGGATATTCTCCTGCTTGTGTTCTTCCAGGAATTGCTGCATTTCCAGTGCGGCCCTTACGAGATTATCCGGGAATGAAGCGCCGTGAGTCAAACCGCTGGCACACATATACGCGTCGCCGATGGTCTTGATCTTTTCAATATCAGGGTATTGTTGGATGATAAAGTCGAAAGCTTTGAAGCATCTATCCAATTCATTTACTAGCTCTTCGGGACCAAGCTTCTCGGATATTTGGGTAAAATTTTTGAAATCCGCTAACAACACAGTGACCTGCTCGAATTTCTGAGCGCGGGCTTTTCCATGAGCTTTCAGTTCATCGGCGATTGGCTTTGGTAAAATATTGAGCAACAGATTTTCAGAATTCTGGCGCTCCTGATCGATGATTTTATTTTTTTCTTCTAAAGTGCGCTTGGCTTTACGGCTTGCGCGAAAACGCCCGTATGAAAGCAGGGAAACCAATAACAAAAAGGCAGCCCCCAAAATTGCCAAATTACGCAGGTTTTGATCGCGTTCCGCCAAAAGATTGGCTTCCGCCACATCGGCGCGGGCGGCGTCGAGAGCGGCTTGCTGCTCCAGGGCTTCGCGAGACAATTGTTTCACCTGGGCTTCTTTTTCCTGAGCAAGAGCAGTAACCCGTTCTTTTTCTTCCGAAATAGTAGTCAGGGCCTCTTCTTTTTCCGTAATTTGTTCTTCTACTTTTTGTTTGGCTTTGACGAGCTCTTCCTGGCGGGCTTCCAGCACGGTTTTATCTGTGCTTAACTGGTCGCGTTCGTTAACCAAAGCGCTGATATCAGCTTCCAGTTGGTTCTTTTGTTGTTCCAGTTCACGTTTTTCCCGTTCGATCTGGGATTTTTGCACTTCATACTTTCGTTCCAGGTCACTGATACTGGTACCTTTGGTGCTGAAATATTCAAAAGCTTCTTCATATATATTGGCGGCCAACTTAGCGTTCTCTCTTGTCCACATGCGGCCGCGTTTATCCACGCTTTTGATAATCAAATCAGAGTCGCCGGCCTGTTTGGCGTAATTATAAGTTGTTTTCAGCCATACCTCCATATTGCGTTTTTCACGCTGGCGTTCGTAAGCATTGGCAACGAGGTAAGCCGACTGTGCAGCCATGCCATAGTTTTTCAAACTCAGGGCCAATTCGTAGGCTTGTTTGCCATATTTTTCGGCATTGGTAGCGTTGGAGCGCAGGTATTGATTGGCTATTTCGTAGAGCAGATTCATACGTTCTTTGCTATCGCTGGTCTCCTTCAATTGCTTTTCCAATTCATCTATCGACTGTCCGTAAGCAAAGGAGGCCATAGCCAGGAACAGCAAAATCAACAGGTTTTTCATGACAGAAACTTTCATTTTATCCGAATACGGTTATTCTATGAACGACGATTTCGCCCGGAAGTTACATTTTAAACAAAGTCAATTTGACAAAAATATAAATATAAAACGGAAAGGTTGACGCAATGAAGGGATTACAAGGTAAAAACATTACCGCTGAAAGACCGTTTTCCATGCATGAAAAATCATCAAATCGTCACGATTACGTTTTTTAAGTATGAGGGATTCCGCAACAAGTGGTGGGCGTTCGGACAAATGGGGCTGGCGCCGAGATTATTGAAAGGGATTCCTGGACTCGAATTTGGTAAAATGCTGGGCAGTGGCGGCCGCAATGGCTTTAGCATTCTGCCTAATCTAGGTGTTTATAGCTTGCTCGGTGTTTGGGAAAATGAGTGGGCAGCCAGGAGTTTCTTTGAAAAACACCCGCTCTTTGCTTCTTTTTGTGAAAAAAGTACCGATCAATGGACAGTTTATATGCGCACGGTGATGGCGCATGGACAATGGGACAGCGTGGAACCTTTTCAAGTCCGGGAAAAATTTGATGAAAATCAATTGGTGGGTGTGATCACACGTGCGACGATTCGCACTAAACAATTGTGGCGTTTCTGGCGGTTCGTTCCTTCGGTCAGTCGTTCGGTGGAGAAGCAGGACGGATTACTTTTCTCCGTAGGTATTGGCGAATTGCCCATTATACAACAAGCTACTTTCAGCCTTTGGGAAAATAGCCACCTAATGAAAGCCTACGCCTATCAAAGCCGCTTTCACAAAGAAGTAGTGCGCCGCACCCGCGAGCTAGGCTGGTACAAAGAAGAACTCTTTTCCCGGTTTCACCCGTATGCTTCTGAAGGAAGCTGGCATGGGCAAAACCCTTTGGCAGCCTACCTGCCGAGCAATTTGACCGCTGATTTGTAAGGCAGTTTTCAGCTGCGAATGCTAATTGGAAATAAATTGATAAAGCGTCTTGGTTTCACCGGATGGTCGAACTTCCAGCTTCTTTTCCAGCACTTCAACGCATTTTTGGTACTGCCGGATTGCCTGATCCTTCATGCCATTGTCGTAATAACTTTTCATCAGATTGCGATGCGCCCATTCGTAGCAATCATCTACATCCAGGATTTTGTGGAATAAATTGATCGCAAAATCAAATTGCTTGTATTCGATGAAATACTCGCTGAGATTTTTCAACACGATGATATATTTCTCTCGCAGGCGATCCCGCTCGTCGGTTACCCATTCGGAGCCTTCCAGGTCAACCAGGAATTCATCGCGGTAATAACCAAAAGCCTTGTGATACGCATACAGGGCCGCTTCTGTCTCCAGGTTTCGTTCATAGCTCAGTGCTTCCCGGAAATGCTGGAGAAACAACCTCACATCCGTAATGATGTCCACAGAAGGATTAAAGTGGTACATTTGTTTTTGGCAAGAGATGAAATTATAATCAGGGCAAATACTTTCCAAGCAGCGACGAATGCCTGTGATGGCTACGTGCATGGAGTTTTTAGCGCTATCAGCTGAACTATCTGCCCAGAACCGCTCAATCAGGCGATCCCGGTGGATCCCTCGTCCATGATGAAAGGCCAAATAAGCCAAAAGCGACTTCTCCCGGGTGGAGAGCTCGCATTTCAGCCTTTCGCCGTTGATAGCAATATCGAATTGCCCAAAAAAATCAATTTTTATTGTGGGCTGTAATTTTTTTTCGCCGGGTAAGGTAAATGGCTGAGAGACAATGCCTGGCTTAGCCGGTGCGTAAATGGTTTCGGTGATTTTTTTTCCAAGCTCTTGCAAAAGGGCTCTGATTTTTCCGATCTTAGGTGTAACTTTTTGATGCACATGCCGTTTAACATGTAAAAAAAGCCCCTCTAAATCAATCGGTTCCTGAATACAATCGGTTGCCCCGGTTCTAAACGCTTCAATAACTTCAGTTGTGGTAGGATTTTTCGCAAGTACAATCAAGGGTGTGTTTGGGTTTCGGATTCTCAGTTTTCTTAGTAGCCGGAAACTATCCTCTTGTCCAGTGTAATGTTGAATAATCGCAGCGGCGTACTGCCCAAGGAATTCGAGATAATCCAGTTTGAAGTTAAGTGGCAGTTGCTCTACGTAATATCCATCTCCCAAATGCGCCGAGGATATCTCAATCGCTGGGTTGGGATGCCCAAACCAAAGAACTTTTTGGAGGGTCATAGTGTTGGGGTTTCAGTTAAATGGGGTAAAAATTTTTATATAATTATTTGGCTTCTATACAAATTTCGACTATTTGTTTTCTTTTTCCTAAGAAAGAAAAGCATTTTATTGTTTCATTAACATATTAAACAAAACAAACTTATGCTTATTCAATTTCAAAATGACGACCCGGATAGAGCGTACCACACTTGTGAGAGCAGACGCGAAGGCGACTGGATTGTTTTTACCTGCCCGCATTGCTCCGAATACGAAAACAGGTTTAACCTCAGAACAGAAGAGCGCATTAGTCATCCGGCGTACGACTCGTCCATTTTTCATCAGGGTTCTTTTGTGCCTGTAGGTTTGGAACAGCTTGATTATCAGCCAAATTAACAAATGGAACACTTGCTTCTTGTGTAATTAACAAGCCTTTTTGCATCCCAAAACCCTTTAGTACACCTGAAACAAGCAACTTGCTTCTGCATGCTTTTGCATGGCAGCAGACGAGGCAACTTTTGCATCACTGAAAGCGTGCATATGCACTTTGTAGGTTCCCGGCGAAAAATAGTTGCCCGGGAGGCTTAGCTGCAATGATTTGTCTTCGGCTGGCAAAGCACTGGTTTCAAAAGAGGTGCGCATGCTGCCGTCGAGCGAGTGCGCTGCTACTTTTACGTGGACAGGGTCATTTTGCTCCTGAGTGAAATCAATATTGCGCAACAGAAAATGAAGCAAAGGCGTACCGGCCCGAACCAGATGTACAGACTTGCCGCCAGGTTGAGATAATAACAACAATTCTGCGGATTCCATCGCCTTAGGGCTTGCTACTCCTCGGGAAGTCGTTGATTTGCTTGGCAAATGCTGCCGAATGAAATGGATGATTTTTTCTTCGTCCACTCCCTGGAAAGTTGCCGACTCCTCCGAAAGTAGATATTCGATCCGGCCGGAATAAGTATCCCCTTCCTCTCGGGGATAAAGATCAATCCGAAAGGAATGCCGAGATTTGGATGTCGCCTGCTTGCCAGTATCTTGTTCCTTGGTAATGCCAGGCTTGGCTTCTGTCTTTTCTTTTTCTTGGTTTATTGCTGTTTTTTTCTCCTCGACTTTTTCTTCAGTAACTTTGGAGACTGCTTTTTCAGAGTTTGCAACCTGTTTGATATAATCGATATTGCGCTGCAAATCCTTTTCATTGGCAAACAAAATACTCCGCGCCACTTCTTGTTTATTGCCACTGCGCAGAATAAAATAATGTTTATTGCTCTCCTTCCGGCGCAAATAATTTTTTGACAATTTGGCAAGCCTCAGCGCAGATTTGAGGCGATCTTCAGCCGTGTCTTTGGTTTGGTAGTCTTTGCTTTGTAAAATGGGCTTCCCGTTGATGTCATTGCATCGGAAATAATAAAATCCATTTTCCTCATTTTGCACTACCTCAAAACCCGGAGTGGATTGTGAACTAGGATGGGGTGTATCTTTCATAACAAAATGGTTTTTTGCAGGTGAAAAGAGATAAGCACATTACAAAAAGTGCCCCACAGCAACGTTTTTGTAATGTGCTCTATTCTAATCCTTTAGGTTTGAATCCCTTTGGGATTATCGTCCCGTGCGGTTAGGCAGCCTTGTAAACATTGATGAGTCCAATGTCGCTAAATGCAGCTATCGGCAGCAAGTCGCCATTCGGACCAGCAAGCGTAAGCGCTGCAACCATCTTGTACAACCCTGGATTCGAAATTGCTGAGATGTCAACCGTTAAGTCGTACTTGTTACTTGTGGACGATACGAGTGGGGTGGTTTTGGTGAATGGACCGTCGCCAACTATATTGCCACCTGCATCCTTATTCTCCACGCCTACTTTATCTAAATAAACTGTACACTTCCAGGTGCCCGACATCATCAAAGGCAGCGAACCAGTAACTTTCCACGTAAGATTTAGCTTAAGAGCCTGATCGGATTGTACAATCATGTTGGAAGTAGAAGGAAATGTCCCTGGAGGAGGGAAAAGTCCACCTGCATCAGCTTCTTCTGTAAGGCTTACAGCTGTTTCGCTTACATTAAATAAACCTGCGAGATTAATTTCAAAATCTAAACTTGCCATGGTTCTTTGTGGTTTTGGCACAAAACCGTGCGGGAAATCTGCTGTTTTTTCGTACAAGACTGGGGCGAATGCGTTTTTCCACACAATTTTGCAGATGAATAAATAATCAAATTATACGCCACAGTTGTTACTTCTTGGACTTGGTACAAAGGTAGGAGCAGGTTCTTAAAAAACGCTTAAGCAAACGCTTAATAAAAAATTATTTTTTGATTAAATAGGATTTTTCAAAATAAAATTTAGTCTTTGTGTGAGAAATACAATAATTTATCAAATTGGGGAGTAAAAAATGGACTTAAACTATAAAACCTTTGGTCAGGGTGATCCTATCGTTATTTTGCATGGAATGTTTGGTACCCTTGACAACTGGCAGACTGTGGGTAAGCAACTTGCTGAGAATTTTACAGTCAACATCGTTGACCAGCGCAACCACGGTCGCTCACCGCACGATGAACTGATTGATTACCCCTCCATGTCGGAAGACCTGAAGCATTTCCTGGAATCGCACTGGATGTTCAAAGCACATGTCATGGGGCATTCTATGGGTGGCAAAACCGCGATGCAATTTGCACTCGATCACCCCGATATGGTAGTCAAACTGGTGGTGGTGGACATTGCGCCCAAGCGCTATCCCGGTGGGCATGAGAAAATTCTGGAAGCCTTGCTGGCGCTGGATTTGGACCAGGTTGAAGATAGGAAGGATGCAGAAGATTTCTTGAAAAAGCGCTTGCCCAATGAAGAAGAAGGCACCATTTTGTTTTTGATGAAAAACTTATCCCGCACGAAAGACGGCAGTTTTGAATGGAAAATGAATTTTCAGGCGATTTATAACCACTACCAGGATATTCTGGATACCGTCAAGGGCAATGATCCGTTTGAAGGCGAAACCTTATTCATTCGGGGAGAACATTCAAAATACATTCTCGATGACGACTGGGATGCAATTTTGCAGCTTTTTCCAAATGCCGAATTAAAAACGATCGAAAACGCCGGACACTGGGTGCATGCCGATCAGCCGGAAGCGCTGCTGGGTGCGGTCAGGCGATTTTTGGCGCGATAATTGTTGCGAAACTATTGCATCTTTGTTCAAATTCCGGGAAATTTGGCAATGCTTCCCCCGATATGGCTGTTTTTTTTAAAATAGCAGCCTGATTATCAACAATTATTATAGGAAAATACGTTATTGCTTTATTCCCGACGATTCAAAAATTAAATTAACAACATGAAGCGACTAGTCAAATTCTCCATTCTTGCTACTGTGGTTGCTTTGAGCGTGGCAACTACTTTTCAGCCGGAAAACAACAAGTATTTCGAGATCACCAAGAACATCGAAATATTTGCTAATCTTTACAAAGAACTGAATACCTACTACGTGGACGATGTAGACCCCGGCAAACTGATGCGTACCGGCATCGAAGCCATGGTCGAATCGCTTGATCCTTATACCAATTATATCTCCGAATCCGACATCGAAGGCTACCGCTTTCTCACCGAAGGCAAATACAATGGTATTGGCGCCCTGAGCAAGCAAATGGGCGATTATGTGACCATTACCGAGCTGTACGAAGGGCAACCTGCTGATAAAGCCGGACTGAAAGTTGGTGACCAGATTCTGGCGGTAGATGGTAAAGACGCCCGTGGCAAAACGGTGGAGGAGTTGAACGACGTGCTGCGTGGCTTCCCGGGTACGGCTGTGAAACTGAAAATTAAGCGTCCGGGCACACCCGGCGAGATGGAAATTTCCCTGATGCGTAATGAAGTGGACGTGCCGAATGTGCCTTATCACGATCTGGTGTCATCGGATGTAGGTTACGTAGCCCTGACGACATTCACCCGTGATGCCGGCAGAAATGTAGCCAATGCGGTCAAAGAACTGAAGGATAAAAACCCCAATTTAAAAGGCGTCATCCTTGATCTGCGCGGCAACGGCGGTGGTTTGCTCAACGAAGCAGTCAACGTATGTAATGTTTTTATTCCGCGTAATGAATTGGTAGTGACCACTAAAGGTAAAGTAAAAGAATGGGATCAGGCCTTTAAAACAATGGGTTCTCCGATCGATCTTGATATTCCGCTCGCGATCTTGATTGATAAAGGTTCTGCTTCAGCCTCCGAAATTGTTTGTGGTGTGATTCAGGATTATGACCGTGGTATCTTATTGGGACAGCGTTCTTATGGTAAAGGCTTGGTACAAAACACCCGTGATGTAGGCTATAATTCCAAATTGAAACTCACTACAGCGAAGTACTACATTCCAAGCGGTCGCTGCATTCAAAGTGTGGAATACCAAAACGGTGAGCCGGTGCATATTCCGGATAGCCGCAGAACGCCGTTTAAAACAAAAGGTGGACGTACGGTACTCGATGGCGGCGGCGTGAAGCCCGATATTTTGCTGGATCAGCCGGCAGATGATGCGATCATCAGAAGCTTGATCGATCAGAATATCATTTTTGAATATGCGACGCAGTATTGCCTGAAAAATCCGGTAACTGTAGTGCCTGCTGAATTCAGATTCAATGAGTTCGACGATTTTCTCAACTATGTAACAAACCGTGATTTCAGCTATGAAACAGACAGCGAAAAGCTGTTGAAGCAGCTCAAGGAAAAATCTTCAAAAGATGGTTTTGCGCTGGATGCGGAAATCAAAGCCTTGGAAAGCAAGATCAAAGCCTCCAAGAAACAGGACTTGATGGAATACAAAGTTGCCTTGATTGATTTGCTTGAAAAAGAAATCATCGGTCGTTACCACTATCAAACAGGCAAAATCAAGATCGGCCTGCGCAACGATGAAGAAATAAAAGAAGCGATCAGCATACTGAAAGACCAGGCACGGTATAAGAAAATGCTACAAGGACAATAAAGAGGAAATGGATTGATGGAATATTGAAGCACTGGAAAGTGCGGATATTCCGTAAAATCTGACTCAGAAAAAAACTTCCGGGGTTCGTCGCAGCTTCGGAAGTTTCTTTTTTGTCAAATTCTATAAAAACACTCATAAAACTTGTCACTTATCGCCCAAATTCCGTTTTGTAGAAAAAAATTAGCAAATTTGTGCGCTGATTTTATAAGAATTAGTGGCATCTGACTGTTAATACCAAGTCAGAATTACGAAGGCGGAAATCGGATTCGCATAGATTTCAATAAAAGATGCAAAATGAAAATGCCAGGTTATTTTTTTAACACCTTGAATTTTTGTACTTCCGACCTCCAACTTCGTACTTGGCAAAATATCCCGAATTACTTTCAAACTTCACCTTGAAATGCAACAAGTAGATATTGAAGCGCTGAATCACCAAATATACGTTGACAGTGCCTTTGTAGAAAAATTGAACGAAGAAACCGCCAAGATTATCGTGGGGCAGCATCATATGATCGAGCGACTGATGGTTGGCTTGCTCACCCGTGGTCACGTGCTGCTGGAAGGCTTGCCTGGCTTGGCTAAAACATTGGCAATCAAGACCCTGGCGAATGCTATTGATGCAAAATACAGCCGCATTCAGTTTACGCCCGATTTGCTTCCGGCGGATATTCTGGGTACAATGATTTACAATCCGAGCAAGAACGAGTTTTCGGTGCGTAAGGGTCCGATTTTCGCCAATTTTATCCTGGCGGATGAGATCAACCGTGCTCCGGCCAAGGTGCAATCCGCCTTGCTGGAGGCTATGCAGGAACGCCAGGTGACCATTGGAAATGAGACTTTTAAGCTCGAAGAGCCATTCCTGGTGCTGGCTACCCAAAACCCGATCGAGCAGGAAGGTACTTACCCGCTGCCTGAGGCGCAGGTGGATCGTTTTATGCTCAAGGTGAAAATCACTTACCCGGGAAAAGAAGAAGAACGTGAGATCATTCGCCGCAACTTGTCTTTGGCTGTAGCCGAAGAAGTGCCGCCGGTGGTGCATCCGCAAGATATTTTGCGTGCCCGAAAGTCGGTGCAGCGTATTTATATGGATGAGAAAATTGAGCAATACATCCTGGATATTGTGTTTGCCACAAGGAATCCGAAGGAATACGGCTTGAATGGCATGGAAATGCTCATCAATTACGGTGGTTCGCCGCGGGCGAGTATCGCCTTGGCGCAAGCTTCCAAAGCAGTAGCCTTTCTGAAACGCCGGGGTTACGTGATTCCTGAAGATGTGCGCAACGTCTGCCACGATGTGTTGCGCCACCGCATTGGCTTGACCTATGAAGCTGAAGCGGAGAATATTACCCAAGAAGATGTGATCAATCGCATTTTGGATACGGTGGAGGTGCCGTGATAAAACTTTTGCGGTTTTGAGTTTAAAATTTTACATTTTTCGGTTTCAAACCGCGAAACCGCGAAATTTTAAATACAAAATGTAAAAGTTTTTAGTCATTCAACCCTGCGGTTTGTAAAAAATGGATTCGTTTTGGACGACACAATGTTATATTGATTGTTTCATAAATCTCTTATTTACAGTCGTTTAAATAGTGGCTTTTGCCGAGCTATAAAATAAGATATTATTGATCTTATATAGCATTGATAAATGGGCAAGCTGTGATACATAAAATTAAATGATTGTGATAATTTTACTAAAACACTCTAACACAAAAACACAATCGCGTGGAAACCGCAGAAATACTCAAAAAAGTCCGCAAGATTGAGATCAAGACCAAAGGCTTGACGAAGCACATTTTCAGTGGGGAGTACCACAGTGCGTTTAAGGGGCGGGGTATGTCGTTCAGCGAGGTGCGGGCTTACCAGTACGGCGATGATGTGCGCAATATCGACTGGAATGTGACCGCGCGCACGGGCGAGCCATTTATCAAGGTTTTTGAGGAGGAGCGCGAACTGACGGTGATGCTGCTGGTGGATATGAGCCGCTCGGCGTATTTCGGCACGGTAAACCAGATGAAAAACGAAATTTTGATCGAGATCAGCGCAGTGCTGGCCTTTTCGGCGATCAACAATAACGACAAGGTCGGCGTGATCATTTTTACCGATAAGATCGAGAAGTTTATTCCACCCAAGAAAGGCCGGCAGCATATCCTGCGCATCATCCGCGAGATGATTGACTTTTCGCCATCGGGCAGCGGTACGAACATCGCGGCAGCCTTGCAATATTTTAATAATGTGATTAAGAAACGCAGCATTTGCTTTATCTTATCCGATTTTATGACAAAAGGCTACACCGACGCGCTGCGCATTGCCAAGCGCCGCCACGACATCATCGGCATAAAAATGACCGACCCGGCGGAGGAGGAACTCCCGGATGTGGGCCTGATCATGGCGCAGGACGCGGAAACCGGCGAGATGCGTTGGGTGGACACTTCGGCGCGCAAGGTGCGGGAGGCTTACAAACGGTGGTACCAGGAAAACAATCAATTTTTCAAAAGCACGTTTTTGCGAAGCGGCGCGGATGCGGTTAACATTCGTACCACCGAGCCTTATGATATCGCCTTGCACAAGTTTTTCCAAAAAAGAGCGAATTGATTCATGGATACTGAATGTTGGATATTGGATATTAGAAATAGGAGGACCGGGAGATGGGCTGATCGGGTTATGAAAATATTTACCCTTAAATCCAAGTCAACCTATCAATCTATCAACCTATCGACTTTATTTAGCACTATTTTTGTTTTAATATTCACCTATTCGTCGGCTTCCGCCCAAGTTACTGCCTCGGCGCGTATCGATACGAATCTTATTTTCATTGGCGATCAGGTGGGAGTACGCTTGCTATTAAATTCCCGGACGCCAGTTTCTAATGTAAAAACCGATCTTACTGTTTTTGATTCACTTACATATATTGAAATTTTAGAACAAGGCGAATGGCTGCCCACGGGGGGCAACCCCAATGTGCTGGAACAACGCCTTTTGCTCACTTCTTTTGAAGCCGGGCAATATTCTTTGCCGCCGTTCGTCATTGAATTTACCAGAAACGGTGAAACCGAGAGCACAAAAACAGGACCGCTTGCATTGGAAGTCGCCACCATCGAAGTGACCGATTCTACGCAGTTGAATCCAATCAAACCCATTGTGGAGGAGCCGCGTACGCTTGAAGATAATTTACCATACTTGATTGCGATTGCTGCGATTCTGCTTCTGATCGGTTTAGTTTTTCTGATCCGTCGTTTGACCCGGAAAAAAGAAGTACCGCCGCCACCGCCGGTTATTTTGAAACCCCATGAAATTGCTTTGCAAAAACTGCAGGCATTAAAAGAAGAAAAGCTCTGGCAAAAAGGAGAAATCAAGGAATATCAGACCGAGCTGACGTTTATTATTCGAGAATACCTGGAAAATCAATTTCACGTTCCTGCATTGGAGAGCACGACCGACGAGATCATTGCGAGTTTGAAAAAGAAAAAACTGGAATCGGATTGGCTGGATCGTTTGAGGAAATTGTTCCAGAATGCGGATTTGGTGAAGTTTGCAAAATCAGAACCACCCACAGAGATTCACGAACAGAGCATGAAAGAGGCAGTTGAATTCGTTTGGGAAACCAAACCACAGGAGGAAATTAAAGAACAAGAATCGAAGGTTTAAATAAAACGACAATTGGGATTTTTAAAAAACATACATTTCGTTAATCCGGAGCTGCTGGCATTATTGGCGCTGCTGCCGCTGGTGGTGTTTTTTTACTACCAACGCCGGAAGAAATATTTTGCTACTATACGCCTGTCATCTCTGCAAGCGCTTGACGGAGTGAGTTCCTGGCGCAGCAAGGGACGGCGGGTATTGCCTACGCTTCGCGGCGTGTCCTGTGTGTTGTTGGTGATCGCGCTGGCGCGTCCGCAATTGACTTTGAAAGAAGAGCGCATCAACGCGGATAGCATTGACATCATGATGGTGATGGACTTGTCGAGCAGTATGCTGGCGCAGGATTTCGACCCCGACCGACTGGAAGTGAGCAAAACACTGGCGATCGAGTTTGTGGAAAAACGTCCTTATGACCGGATTGGATTGACCGTTTTTGCCGGGGAAGCATTTACACAATGCCCTCTGACCACCGACCATCGGATTGTCAAAGAATTTCTGGCGAACCTGCAATGCGGTATTTTGGAAGATGGAACCGCCATAGGGATGGGCTTGGCTACAGCCGTAAATCGCATGAAAGACAGCCCTTCCAAGAGTAAAGTCGCTATTTTGCTGACCGATGGGGTGAACAACGCCGGGTATGTGAAACCGATTACTGCTGCTGAAATTGCGCGGGAATTCAACATCAAGGTTTATACCATCGGCGTAGGAACCACCGGTGATGCCCTGACTCCCGTGAGCCGCCGCAGCGACGGGCGTTATATTTTCGGGCTGGCCCGGGTGGAAATTGACGAACCCTTGATGCAACAGATCGCCGAGATGACCGGCGGGCTTTATTATCGGGCGACTTCCGCCGAAAGCCTGGAGAAAATCTACGATGAAATCGACCAACTGGAAAAAACCAAAGTAGAAATCACCAGTATAAAACGATATAGCGAAGAATTTTACCGCTTCGCGGGTATCGGCTTGTTGTTGTTGATATTGGAATTTGTTTTAAGATATACGGTTTTCAGAACTATACCATAATTTGAAGTACAAAGTTAGAAGTACGAGGTACGACTTTATTTACTTCGTACTTCCAACTTCGTACCTCCAACTTTGAAAAATGTTTCGATTCGAGCATCCATATTACCTGTACGCACTGGAAATACTGCCGTTTCTGGGGGTGTTTTTCTACCTGATGCTACAGGCGAGGAAGAAAGCCTTACAGCGTTTTGGTAACACCGAGTTGGTGAAAAAACTCGCGCCGCAAACGTCCAAGTACAAGCATGCGCTGAAGTTCTGGCTATTTTTGCTCGGAATTACCTTTCTGGTTTTCGGAGCGGCCAATCCACAGTGGGGTGTCAAACGAGAGAAAGTACAGCGCAAAGGCATTGACGTATTCGTAGCACTGGATGTGTCCAATAGTATGCTTGCGGAAGATATTGCGCCCAACCGACTGGAGCGCGCCAAGAAATTCTCGGAAGACCTCGTAGAGAAACTGCGCGGGGAGCGCCTGGGGCTGATTATTTTTGCCGGAAATGCCTATTTGCAAGTCCCTCTGACAATTGACTACGCCGCACTAGGCATCTTTATAAAAAGCTCCAATCCTGAATTGATGCCGACGCAGGGTACCGCTATCGGGGATGTGGTGGCCTTAGCCGAGCGTTCCTTTCCCGCTGACAACAAGCGACATAAAGTGCTGATTATCATTTCAGATGGTGAAAACCACGATGACGAAGCACAGCAAAGAGCAGAAGAAGCCGCCGAAAGTGGGTTGCTCGTTTTCACGGTAGGTATTGGGTCTGAGGAAGGAAGCTTTATTCCGGTGCTGGTGAATGGGCGTTCAGATTTTAAGCGCGACGAGCGTGGCGATCCCGTGCGAACCCGTATGAATGAAGAGGCTCTGCGTCGAATCGCGGCGGTGGGCAACGGGGCGTATTTCAATCTGGCAAATAATAGTGACCAAATTCTGAAGGCTTTGCAGCAGCGCATTGATCAGGTTGAAAAAAGAGAATACGAGCAGCGGGCTTTTACGGATTTTGAAAGCTATTTTCAATATTTTATTGCAATTGCATTGTTATTGCTGGTTGTTGAGTTTTTGATATCATATACCAAGAATCGTTATTTAGCAGATAAAGATTTATTTAGAATATAACCTGTAGCTATGAAAATTTTATTAGCGGTCATCATATTTTTAGGTGCCTTTTATACAATTAGTGCCCAATCCGCGCATAAACACTTGCGTCAGGGCGACAAGAATTACAAATCCCAGGATTATGCCAAAGCCGAAGAAGATTACCGTAAAGCACTGGAAAAAAACAAAAGCGCTCAGGGAAATTACAACCTGGGAAACACCATTTTCCAACAGGAACGCTATGATGAAGCGGTTTCCAAATATGAGGATGCTGCTCAGGTTGCAAAGGAAGATGCATTAAAAGCTAGAGCCTACCACAATTTGGGTAATGCATATTTTAACAAGCAGGAATACGACAAAAGCATTGAGGCTTACAAGAACTCCTTACGTCTGAATCCTTCAGATATGGAAACCAAGATCAACCTGGCGCTGGCACAGCATATTCTGCAACAACAGCAGCAAGAGCAAAATCAGGATCAGCAACAGGAACAACAGCCAGAGGAACCTCAAACGCCACCCGATAGCCCGCAGCCGCAGCAACCACAAGAGGGTGAAGGTGAATCAGAGACACCCGATCAGCCAAGAGACCTGACTAAGGAAGAAGCCCGCAAACTGCTCGAAATCATTGAACAAGAAGAACAAAAAGTGCAACAAAAACTGCGCAAGGCACAAGCCAAACCGACAAAGTCGAAGAAGGACTGGTAGTTTTGAGACTAAGAGAACTTGAGATCAAGTGATCAGGAGTGTTTAGGAAGAAATGTGTTTTTTGAGTATTTTTGCAGGTAGAATTGAATTTTCTTGGCAAAAATTTCAGATTTAATCACATTGACATCAAATACTTGAGCTATGAAACGAGCATTTGTCTTACTCATCTTTTGTTTGACCTTCCATATGATTGCTTTTGCTCAGAAAACGCCTAAATTCACGGTGGAAGTAAGCAGTGATTCTATTCTGCTCGGCAATTATTTCATGGTCAAATTCACATTGGAAAACGCCAATGTTGATGATTTTCAAGCACCCGATTTCAGCGATTTTAGTGTGGTCAGTGGACCGAATATCTCTTCCAGCATGAGTGTTATTAACGGAGAGGTTTCACAGAAGGCATCCTACACGTTTTATCTTGAACCCAAGGATATTGGCAATTTTTACATCCAGCCGGCGAGCGTGAACACGGGCGATGAAATATTGGAAACAACGCCACTGGGAGTACTGGTGGTACCTAATCCGGAGGGGATTATTCAAAAACCTCAGATACAGGAGCATTTTAACTTTGACCTACGGATGGACAACTTTTTTGCACCGCCCCAAGTGCCGGAAAAAGAATTGGAAAAACCAAAGAGAAAGACTCGCAAAACTTATAAACTTTGAAATAGTTGATTGAAATTGCGCCAGGTTTTGAGTCAACTACGCTGAAGCTGTATTTTACTATGAGAAGAGCGCTGACGATTTCGATGTTGTTGTTATTGCCCTTGGTTTCAATTGCTCAGGCGAGCTTTGAAGCCTATACCGATGCCCGGGAGGTAGTACTGAACAGCTATTTTGAAGTCACTTTTAAGCTCAAAAATGCCGACGGGAAAGATTTTTCACCACCTTCCTTCGATAACTTTGCCATTCTTTCCGGACCGAGCCAGTCAATGAGCCGGACCATTATCAATGGCAAGGTTTCCAGAGAAATGGGGTTTTCTTATACACTCCAACCCAAGCGCACAGGGAGATTTACAATTGGTCGTGCCAGCATCAAGGTCAATGGGAGTACACTGCGCACAGATCCAGTAACGATCAGGGTTGTAGAAGGTAAATCCAATGCTCCAAGCGATCCGGCCGGGCAGGTCTTTCTACGGGCAGAATTAAATACTAGCGAAGCTGTGATCGGGCAGCAGGTTTTGCTGGATTATAAACTTTATACAGCGGTTAATATCGACAGCTATAGCATTCTGGAAGAGTCTGATTATCAGGGCTTTTTTGCACAGGATTTGCGGCGATTCGATTCTCCACCCATACGCGAAGTGGTCAATGGCGTGCAATATCTGACTAAAGTGCTGAAGCGGGTAGCATTATTCCCGCAGCAAGCCGGCGTGCTGAAAGTAGCGCCTTTGCAGTTGGAACTGGCGGTTTTACTGGAAGAGTCAGGTAGTCGAAATGGTTTTTTGCTCAATCGGCCGGTGAAGCGGGTGATTGTGCAAGCGGATGAAGTCAGTCTGAATGTGAATGCGCTTCGCGAAAATCCTCCGGCGGTATTCACAGGGGCAGTTGGTGATTTTGATGCCAATTTCAGTCTGAATCGCGTCGAAGCCAGCACGGATGATGTCTTGTCGTTGCGTTTAGTAATTTCCGGGAATGGTGATATCAAGCGGGTGCAGCCGCCATTGCTCATGCTGGCGGATAGCTTTGAAATGTACGATCCGAAAATATTGGAGGAAACTACCTTCGAAAATACAAATGGCGAACTCACCGGACGTAAAGAGATTGAATATTTCATCCTTCCAAAACGCCCTGGTACCTATCAGTTGCAGCCGTCATTTGCCTATTACAGCCCTGATTCCGGTAAATATGTGGTGCTCAGTCCGCAAACCTTCGAAGTCAAAGTCAGCCAGGGTTCACAGCGTCCTTCTGATGCAGATATTGCAGATGGTACTGATCCAGAGCAGGATATACGTTACATAAAGTTAAATACGAATCTTCAAAAGAAAAATAAAAACTTCTTCGGCTCTACCGCATTTTGGATATTGACAGTCATGCCTTTCCTGTTTTTAGGAGGTGTCATTCTTGTAAAACGCATTCAAAATCAGCGGGGTGATGTAGATGCCACACAATTGAAGATCAAGCGCGCCCGCCAGGAAGCCTTGCGGCACCTTCAGGTTGCAGAGGAGCATTTAAAAGCCAATGAAAGTCGCGCCTTTTATGATGAAGTTTCAAAAGCCCTGCTCGGCTATGTGTGCGATAAGCTGCAAATTCCGCGCTCTGTGCTCACTAAAGAAAATGTTAGAGAGAAATTACATGCGTTAAAAATTGACAATCAATTAATTGATAATTTTATGCGCATCATTCAAACCTGCGAAGTTGCGCTTTTCTCAGGGCAAGAGAATCCTACTGCTATGAACGAAACTTATCAAAAGGCGGTGGAAAATATTTCAAAAATTGAAGAGAAGCTGGGGCGTTGATTCTTTCACCTCACAAGCTATCCCGTCCGCAATTTTCACTTCTTTTCTTGAAATTTAATTTGATTTTAAAGAAAATTTTTTGAACTTTATACTGAAATAATAAACTTTTACCCCTCTTTATTCTTTAAAAGTAAGAATTTTCCAAATTTGCTCACACTAGTGTTCCGTAACTACTTTCGTTCGTCTGTTTTTGAGCTTTTCTAAAATGTTACAGGATTATTCGAAGTCGACGATTTGCAATACACGTCACAACATTGAATTAGCCTCACTATTTATTCACGCCTAAAATGGAATGAAATGAAAAAGACCACTACCACTTTTCTGTTCATTACATTGACGATTAGCTTTTTGTTAAACTTTGCTTTTGCAGCGTTTACACAGTCACCTCAGGATTTCGATCTCAATGGGGACGGTTTTTTAGACTTTGCTGATGCGGATGAAGATAACATTATGGATACAGTAGATCTTCAGCCCGATGTAGTAAGTACTGAATTTATAGAGAATTCAACCCCAAGCGTAGTAACAAATGGATTTATTGACACTGAACCGCCTCCGCCTTTCACAACTCCGCCTACCCCTATTCCATATCTGTATATAATTTTATATTCTGGAGGGAATGGCGTCCAGGCGGTTGGAGCATTGGAACTGGCTCAGGATGTGAGAATTGTAGCCTGCGATGGAGCCTCTGCGATTACAATGCCTGCGGGCGCCAATACCATCGTTCATATTTTTTGTGGCAGTTCAAATATTCATGTAATGCTGGGAACCGTAAATGTTGCGTTTTATGCTTCCAATGGGACGACATTTTCTGCAAACATACCTGCGGGTAATGGCATAAAATTTATACCGGAAACGGCTACCTTCATTGCGCCTGAAACGAACGAGTCAAACCTGACCATTGAAATAGAAGGAGCGGAAAATGACCCGATAGTCGTTGCTCCTGGCGAAACAAAATCAATACTTTCAGGTCTGTCAATTCTTGAAATCTCCTTGCCGCCGGCGCCCCTGGAGGTGAATACACTCCTATCCGTCAGGGCTACTTTCACGGATTCTGATGATAACGAGGAGCACGCAGCTTCGTGGGATTGGGGAGATAACAGCGAACCCTCCACAGGCACCATTTCTTATAACACGAATGCCCCAAATGAAGTAATAGGCGAACATACTTATACCTTGCCGGGCGTTTACACGGTTACCTTAACGGTAACAAATGCAGTGGATAATGAAGATACAAAGAGTTCAACGGAAGATGACGATGGCACTACTTCATATATCGTGATTTATGATCCCGACGGAGGATTTGTCACAGGAGGCGGCTGGATCCATTCTCCTGAAAATGCTTTTATTCCCAACCCCGGGCTTACCGGAAAAGCTACTTTTGGTTTTGTATCCAAATATGTAAAGGGGAAGAGCATTCCGGAAGGGCAAACGGAATTTCAATTCAAGGCGGGTGATTTGAATTTTCATTCGTCGCTCTATGATTGGCTGGTCATCAACCACCACAAAGCAATGTATAAGGGTGCAGGCACCATAAACGGGACGGGTAATTATGGTTTCCAGCTCAGCGCTATTGATGCGGAACTTACATCTTCTACCTCTGAGGATCTTTTCCGGCTGAGAATTTGGGACAAGGAGAATAATGATGCCTTGATTTATGATAACCAATCAGGAGACGATCCTAATTCAGATCCGGCGACGGCCCTTGGAGGTGGCAATATAAAAATTCACGATAACACCAATGGAAATAGTAGCCTGAATGCAGCCACTCAAAGCGCTGTAATGACTGATCCATTGGCAAATACTGCTGTGTTGACGGTTTTCCCCAATCCTTTCAAAGATTATGCAGAAATACAATTCCGTTTGTTGGAAGAAAGCCAGGTAGGATTGAGTATTTTCGATCTATCGGGCCGGGAAATTCCTGTGCTGCGCAAAAATATGTATTCAGCCGGCGTTCATAAAATAAATTGGGATGGCAGGGATAACTCCGGGCGACGATTGCCTTCGGGGTTTTATATTTTAAAAATGCAAATGAACAACCACCCTGTTTTTCAGCAAATCGTTTTAAAGAACTAACGATTATCTCTGATGCTGACTTTAGAGAAGAGTCCTATTTGGGCGATTTTCAGGTTAGATTGTTCAAAAGACAGAAGCCTCGCTGCATCTACAACGAGGCTTCTGCTTAAAAGAAGAATAGCTTTTTTATTTCTGCCCGATCTTCCGGATTGCTTCATCCATACCCGTCATCTGCCAGGTACCGAGCGAGATCGGGATATTGTCAATCGCATTCAACTGATCAAAAAAGTCCTTCACCCGAAATGGTTCGCCTTTTGCTTCCTGCATGCGCGCGTATTCCATCATCGCATTTTCCAGGAGATATTTTCCGGTGATATAGCTGGTGCCGTATCCCGGCTGCCGCAGGTAGAGATGTTGTTCAAAAATGCGGAGTTCTTCTTCCGTTTTCATCCAGCCGCGCGGCGTATATTCCGAATGAATGCCACCGGCTTCCGCCATCGTCATTTCATTGGCGTGGGCATAGAGCGAACCCAGACCCCGCGCTGCTCGCTGTGCAATCATGATATACACAATCTCCCGGGAGCGTGGGCTATCATCGTACAACCCGGCGTGCATAAACATTTCCTCTACAGCCGTGGCTGTGCCTTCGTTACGAGAGTCAAAAATATTGTACAATAAAGGTCCACGGCGGATTTCACTTTGATGGGGCTCATTATCCATGCGTGCTAATTCGAACCAGTGATAAAAATGAGAATACAAAGGCCTTGGATCGTGGTGCGAGGTGATATAGAAGAAGTTACGAGTTTCTTTGGGCACGAATTGCCCCAGGTGCTCACGCAGCGCCGGTTCAAAGTACTCCTTAACCGTGACCATATCGTCTTGCTCGAGGAAATTCATCAGACTCTGGGCTGCTTCTTCCGCCAAGGCATCGTA
>CAZGAU010000080.1:5596-23682 GCA_964523725.1 uncultured Saprospiraceae bacterium | reverse complement strand
ATAACTTCCAGGTTCGATATAATGCCTGCCACGAGCGCGGCTGGACAGATTCTTACTTATTGGTAATGAATGATTTACCAGTTGGTTATGGCTCCATCAAAGGTCAGGAGATACCAGACCGAGACAGCATTTTTGAGTTTTACATCATGCCACCGTACAGAAAGATATCCAGTCATATTTTCCCGGAATTGATCATGGCTTCTCAGTCCAGGTTCATCGAATGTCAGAGCAATGACAAGCTCATGAGCGGCATGTTATATGAATTTGGGGAGAATATTCATTCGGATGTAATATTATTTGAAGAAGACGTAATAACAACCTATCAAATGCCCGGCGTTATTTTCCGGGCGCGCCGCGAGGGGGATGTCATGCAGGGACTCAAACCAGAAGAACTGGGGCATTACGTGCTGGAGCTAGGCGGAGTAATTGTGGCCACTGGTGGCTTTTTATTACATTATAATATGCCTTTCGCAGATTTATACATGGAAGTAAGCGCAGATTACCGCGGGAGAGGCTTGGGCAGTTTTATTTTGCAGGAGGTCAAAAAAGAATGTTATCGCGCTGGTCGTGTGCCCGCAGCCCGTTGTAATATTGTAAATAAAGCCTCCAAAGCGACCCTGCTCAAGGCAGGCTTTAAAGTGGCAGGATATATGCTTCGGGGAACTATCAAGCTCTAAATAAATCAATATAATAAAAAAGCCCTTGCATAATATCATACACAAGAGCTTTTGTTTTTATTTAGCAAAACTGTTTCTTATTACAAACTTCGTGTTTTTTTATTTAAACCGTTACACCTTTTAGTGCTTTTGCCATCGTAGCGCCAATCATCGCCGGAGATTTCACAACGTGAATGCCACACTCCTCCATGATTTTCATTTTCGCTTCTGCCGTATCGGATGCACCGCCGATAATGGCGCCGGCATGTCCCATTTTGCGGCCTTTCGGCGCAGTTTGACCGGCGATAAATCCAACCACAGGCTTGGTACCGTTTTCTTTAATCCAGTAAGCTGCTTCGGCTTCCATGCCACCACCAATCTCACCGATCATGATGATACCTTCCGTTTCCGGATCGTTCATTAGCAATTCTACCGCTTCTTTGGTCGTGGTGCCCACGATCGGGTCGCCACCAATACCGATACAAGTCGATTGCCCTAAGCCAGCCTTCGTTACCTGATCCACTGCCTCATAAGTCAATGTACCTGAACGAGATACGATGCCAATGGTGCCTTTACGGTGAATAAAGCCCGGCATAATACCGCACTTGGCTTCTTCCGGTGTAATGACGCCCGGACAGTTCGGACCGATCAGACGCGCCTCAAAATCCTGAAGATAAGCCTTAGCTTTCACCATATCCTGTACCGGAATGCCTTCAGTGATGCAAATGATCACTTTGATGCCGGCTTCCGCAGCTTCCATAATGGCATCCGCAGCAAAAGGCGGCGGTACAAAAATAACTGAAGTATCGGCGCCTGCCTTATCTACAGCATCTTTTACCGTATTGAAAACCGGACGATCCAGGTGCGTCGTGCCGCCTTTACCTGGAGTCACACCTCCTACCACATTCGTGCCGTATTCGATCATCTGTTCGGCATGAAATGTACCTTCCTTTCCAGTAAACCCCTGTACAATGATTCTGGAGTTTTTATTAACAAGTACTGACATTGCTCTTGAATTGACAATTAGTTATTGTAAATTGGTTATTCCTTTTCAATGATGAAGACGTCTTCATCGCTTTTTTTCATGTAATAATGCTCCCGCGCATATTTTTCCTTGTTGATCTCAAGGTCTTCCCTTGCCTGATGCGCTTCCTGGATTTTTTCTTTATAAAACTCCTTATCCGCTTCCAGTTGATTTACAGACCGTTGTAAACGAAACTGTGTAATCATATCATGTTTATCAAAGAAGATCATCCAGCCGAAAAACAGCACAAGTATCAAGAAGAACTTATTCCTGAAAGGCTTAAAAAATCCTCGAATCGAAGGCGGAATCAAATTATTGGCAGCCATAGTCGGAAAGTTTTTGAAAAAATAGTATCAGTGCTTCAAAGTTAAGACAATCCGACGCGATAAAAAATTTTATACTCAAAAAAGTCGAATAGTAACCAGTCTTTAGTCGATAGTCAAAAGGCTGAAACCTCTCTCTGTTGACCATCGACTATCGACTTTTCAGCTGAAATTCTATTTAAGACTTGCGATTCAACAAGGATTTACCCGGATAGAATGCTGATTCGGCCAGTTCTTCCTCGATACGCAGCAATTGATTATACTTGGCGACCCGGTCAGAGCGCGAAGCCGAGCCGGTTTTGATCTGTCCGGTATTCAAGGCTACCGCCAGGTCGGCGATAGTGGTATCTTCGGTTTCGCCGGAGCGGTGACTCATCACGCTGCGGTATGAATTGCGCGTGGCCAGTTGTACTGCGTCAATGGTTTCGGTCAAGGTACCGATTTGATTCACTTTAATCAGGATTGAATTTGCCACATTATTGTCAATACCTTGCTGCAAGCGGGTTACATTGGTCACAAAAAGATCATCTCCAACGAGTTGTACGCGGTGCCCGATTTCTTTGGTCAATGCAGCCCAGCCGTCCCAATCATCTTCAAACAAGCCATCTTCGATCGAGAAAATCGGGTACTTGCTGCTCCAGTCCTTCCAGAAAGCCACCATATCCGAGGAGCTGAGCTTATCGCCGGTTGACTTTTTGAAATGGTACATTTTGGATTCTTCATCGTAAAATTCAGAAGCCGCCGCATCCATCGCAATCATGATATCCTCGCCCGGGCGGAAGCCAGCCGCTTCAATTGCCTGAAGTACCGTTTCAATCGCCTCCTGATTCGACTTGATATTCGGTGCAAAGCCACCTTCGTCACCTACGTTGGTAGAATAACCCTTCTTCTTCAATACATTTTTCAAATGGTGGAATACTTCAACGCCCATGCGCAAACCTTCCGAGAAGAATTCCGCACCCACCGGCATAATCATAAATTCCTGAAAATCAATTGAGTTATCGGCGTGCGAACCACCATTCAGGATATTCATCATCGGCACCGGCAATACATGCGCATTTACACCGCCCAGGTAACGATACAAAGGCATTTCCGAGGCTTCCGCAGCTGCTTTGGCCACTGCCAACGATACTGCCAGCATGGCGTTGGCGCCCAGCTTAGCTTTATTTTTCGTACCATCAAGATCAATCATCACCTGGTCGATATAGCGCTGATCGAACACATCCAGACCGATGATTTCCTCGCCAATAATCTCCTCCACGTTGCTACAGGCTTTGATAACGCCCTTCCCCAGATAACGATCTTTATCACCGTCGCGCAGTTCTACCGCCTCGTGCGCGCCTGTGGACGCCCCTGATGGTACTGCTGCCCGACCGAAGTAGCCGCTTTCGGTTAATACTTCCACTTCTACCGTTGGGTTTCCGCGAGAATCCAGAATTTCTCTGGCTTTGATGTCAATGATCGTACTCATATTTTTGTGTTATGGTGTTTTAATATAATGGCATTATTGTGATAAAGGGTGAGAATGCTCAGGGTTCAACACAAGCTAAAGTTCCTTGATTCACCATATCCAATAATTCCAAAATACGTTAATTCTGCATTAAATTTATAAATTCATCAAAGAGATAGCGCGCGTCGTGTGGCCCTGGCGAAGCTTCCGGATGATACTGCACTGAAAATGCTCGTTTATTGCGCAGACGCAGCCCTTCCACCGTGCCATCATTCAGATTGACATGTGTAATTTCAATTTCATCCGCTTTCGATTCGATCACCTTCCGATTCACTTCAAAGCCGTGGTTCTGGCTGGTAATTTCCGATTTGCCGGTAATGAGATTCTTCACCGGATGATTGATCCCCCGATGCCCGTGGTGCATTTTATGTGTGGGAACGTCCGCCGCTAAAGCTAACAACTGATGCCCCAGGCAAATACCAAATAAAGGTTTGTCTTCTTCCAGAATGGCTTTTACTGTAGCAACCGCATAATCCATGGAAGCAGGATCGCCGGGGCCATTGGAAATAAAATAACCATCGGGATTGAAGTTGCGCAAATCTTCCAGACTCGTTTTTGCCGGGAAAATTTTCACATAACAACCGCGATCAGCCAAGTTTTGCAAAATATTCTGCTTGATGCCATAGTCAAGTGCTGCTACCCGGAAGCGCGCGTGCGGATCGCCATGAAAATACGGTTCTTTGGTACTAACTTTTGAAGCCAACTCCAAACCTTCCATATTTGGCACGGCTTCCAGCCGACGCTTCAACTCGTTGATATCATGAATTTCCGAAGAAATAATTGCATTCATCGCGCCTTTATCGCGGATGTGACGTACAATCGCCCGGGTATCTACGCTTGAAATACCCACCAAGCCTTCTTCTTCAAAATATTCCTGAATGGATTCATCCGCTTTTTGACGGGAATATTTATCGGTGAAGTTTTTGCAAATCAGTCCGGCAATCTTGATGCTGTGTGATTCCACCTCCGTACGCTTGGTGCCATAATTTCCGATATGCGCGTTGGTGGTCACCATCAACTGACCATAATAAGATGGATCGGTGAAAATCTCCTGGTAGCCGGTCATGCCTGTATTAAAGCAAATTTCTCCGGTAGTGGTACCGACCTTGCCGGCGGCTTTACCGTAAAAAATGGTGCCATCTTCCAGTAAGAGTACCGCAGGGATTTGTTGCAATTCGCTCATTTTTCTTTTTAGACGTTAGACGTTAGACGTTAGATGTTAGATTGGATTAAAATGTCTAATATCTATCGTCTAATGTCTCTTTAATAAAAATTCGTGCAAAGATAGTTTATCAAACAAGAAATAGGAAATCAGATATTTGAAATCTTACATAAAACAAAAGGCGACGCCATTTACTGACATCGCCTCTTGCTATATTATAGGAAAAATACTTCATTAATTATTCTTCCGTTTTCTTTTCTTCTTCACCTTCCGTTTTTTCAGGTGTTTCTTCGGTAGCTTCATCTACCACTTCTTCAGAAGCAGTTTCTGCTGCTACTTCTTCTTCGGCTTCTTCCGTTACCTCGGGCGCTTTAGCCTTTGATGTGGTATCAGCAGCCTGAGAAGAACCACCACCTTTGCGACGGCGTCTTCTGCGTCCCCCGCCTTTACCTGTATCTTCACCGGCAGTATACACCTCATTAAAGTCAACAAATTCGATCATTGCCATTTCTGCACCATCACCCTGACGGAACCCCGTTTTGATAACGCGTACATACCCCCCCGGACGATCGCCTACTTTTTCTGCAATGGGACCAAACAATTCCTTGATCGCTTCTTTGCTTTGCAGGTAAGTAAATGCAACCCGACGGGAATGCGTAGTATTGCTTTTTGCCTTCGTTACCAGCGGTTCGATGTACACGCGCAATGCCTTGGCCTTTGCCAATGTGGTATTGATACGCTTGTGCTGAATGAGAGCCTGCGCCAGGTTTTTAAGGAGCGCGTGGCGGTGTCCGACTTTGCGGCTTAAATGGTTGTGTTTTTTACCATGTCTCATGGTCGATACAATTTACTTCGCAACACGTTTCACCGAAAACACAAGGATGATTGGCACACCTTCCGGTTAGTCGGTTATTGCAATAGTTACATAAAAACAGACAGCCTCTGCCAATAGAAGTTGTCTGTAAACAAACATGACAGGCTAAAAAACCCGTCATGTTTATGCCAGATTCTATTATTCTTCGTCCAGCTTATATTTCGACAAATCCATGCCGAAAGTCAAGCCTTTATCCTGAAGCAATTCTTCGATTTCTACCAATGATTTCTTACCAAAGTTACGAAATTTCAGCAGTTCGTGCGTATCATACTTCACCAGTTCTGCCAGTGTGTTAATCTTGGCAGCTTTCAAACAGTTGTAAGCACGAACGGACAGATCGAGATCCTCCAAAGACGTCTTCAACAACTTGCGCATGTGCAGGATATGCTCATCTACGATGTTGTCTTCGCGGCTTGAAGCATCGTCAAAAGTAATATTTTCGTCCGTGATCAGCATCAGGTGCTGGATCAGGATTCTGGAAGCTTCTTTGATCGCTTCTTCCGGGTGGATAGTACCATCCGTTTTCAGTTCGATAGAAAGCTTCTCATAATCTGTACGCTGACCTACACGCGTGTTCTCTACACGATAAGCCACGTTTTTGATCGGCGTATAAATTGCATCGATCGGAATCACACCAATCGGCGCATCTTTCGGAAGATTCTCATCTGCCGGTACATAACCGCGCCCCTTGGTAATCGTAAATTCCACCTCCAGATTCACAGAAGGCTCCATCGTGCAGATCAGTTGATCAGGATTCATGACCTTGAACACATTGGTATGCTCTTCGATGTCACCTGCTCTGAATTCTTCCTTACCACTAATTGTCAAATATATTTTCTCATTTGCAATCTCCTCATTTGAAATCATGCACTTCAGACGCACCTGCTTCAGGTTGAGGATGATTTCTACCATATCTTCCACCACGCCACGGATCGTCGAAAATTCATGCTCTACTCCTGCGATACGTACAGCAGAAATAGCGTAGCCCTCCAGCGACGAGAGCAATACCCGGCGCAAAGAGTTGCCAATAGTTTGTCCGAAACCTGGTTCGAGGGGTTTGAATTCAAAAAGTCCTTCGAAATCGTCAGACTTTTGCATTACAATCTTGTCAGGCTTCTGAAAATTTAATACACTCATAGTTTGATTTAAAACTTTAGAAAGGATTAACCGACGAACTTGCTTTTTGGTTGAATCGCTAAAAACGCTCTTTCGTAAATGCGAATTTTGACAGCCCGTTTACCGGACTGCCAAAACTCATTTTTACTTAGAATATAATTCGACGATGAGCTGTTCGTTTATTTTTTCCGGTATCTGTTCTCTGGACGGATATTCCAGGAATACGCCCTGCATCTTATCGGGGTTGAATTCCAACCAGCCAAACTTCCGCGAATCTTTCTTACCACTTACACTGCCCTGGATCGCATCCATTGATTTCGACTGACCACGAACGCCAACGATATCGCCCGGACGCAACTGGAAAGATGGAATATTAGTAACAACGCCATTTACAGTAATATGCTTGTGCGAAACCAGCTGACGAGCCGCAGCGCGTGTAGGTGCAATACCCAGGCGGAACACCGTATTGTCGAGTCTTGCCTCCAGGAACTGGAGCAGTACCTCACCTGTTACACCTTTTTTGCTGTTTGCTTTGTCAAATAAGTTTCTGAACTGACGCTCCAGCAAACCGTAGGTATATTTAGCCTTTTGCTTTTCCGCCAACTGCTGAGCATAGTCAGAACGCTGCTTTCGCTTTCTGGACTGCCCATGCTGGCCCGGAGGATATTTTTTACGCTCAAAAGCTTTATCAAAACCGAAGATAGGCTCGCCAAATGTTCTGGCCTTCTTTGTTTTTGGTCCAGTATATCTTGCCATTTTGGATCAATCGTTTTCTTTGTCTGCTAATAATTAAACTCTTCTACGCTTCGGCGGACGGCATCCGTTGTGAGGAATCGGGGTTACGTCCTGGATTCTCGAAACTTTGATACCTGCTCCATCAATTGCACGAATCGCTGCTTCCCGACCAGAACCCGGTCCCTTTACAAAAACTTCAGCGGTACGCATCCCAGCATCATAAGCCACTTTCGATGCATCCGCAGCAGCAATTTGAGCTGCGTAGGGCGTGTTCTTCTTTGAACCACGGAAACCGGCTTTACCCGCAGAAGCCCAGGAAATAACCTGACCTTGCTTATTGCAGATAGAGATGATAATGTTATTGAAAGTAGCCTGGATATATACTAAGCCTTCCGGTTCAACTTTTACCTTTCTCTTTTTGACTTTTTTTGCTGCCTTTGCCATCTTAATAGATTGATGATTGCAAATTGTTAATTGTCAGACAATCAACAATTAAGAATAAACAATAATAATTTACTTGGTAGCCTTTTTCTTATTGGCCACAGTTTTACGTTTACCTTTACGGGTGCGAGCGTTCGTTCTCGTGCGCTGCCCCCGAGTAGGCAATCCTCTACGATGACGCAAACCCCGATAGCAGCCAATATCCATCAATCGCTTGATGTTCAACTGCATCTCAGAACGCAATTCACCTTCTACCTTATATTGGTTAGTGATAATCCGCGTGATTTCGCGCACGTTCTCATCCGTCCAGTCTTCTACTTTCGTATCCTCACTAATTCCAGCTTCACTAAGAATTTCCTGGGCAGAGGACTTTCCGATACCGAAGATATAAGTAAGGCTGATTACGCCACGTTTATTTCTCGGCAAGTCAATACCTACAATACGAGCCATTTATCCGAAGTTTTAAGTTCAGTATTAACCCTGACGTTGCTTGAACTTAGGGTTTTTCTTATTGATGATGTAAATCTTTCCTTTCCTTCTTACAATTTTGCAATCAGCGGAACGTTTTTTTACGGATGCTCTGACTTTCATGTCGTCAAAATTTATTTGTACCTGTAAATGATTCTTCCCCGAGTCAAATCGTACGGAGACATCTCCACCGCTACCTTATCACCGGGTAGAATTCTGATATAATTCATCCTCATTTTTCCAGAAATGGTAGCAATAATCTGATGGTCATTTTCCAATCGCACTCTGAACATAGCGTTGGACAACGCCTCCTCAATAATGCCATCCTGTTTAATAAGGTTCTTTTTTGCCATAGTAGAATTTCGGAGTGCAAAGATAAAAATAAGAATTGAATAATCCTTACTTACCCTCCAAAAAATAAAATTCTTTGTTTTATAAAATTGTTTCGATCAAGTGCTTTTTCATGCTGCTGGTATCTTCTTCGCCTCAATTTCCTTTAAGTAAGGGTTGCTGCGAATCGCCGCCTCAATAAAACTGTGATCAGATAAAATATCTGCTTTGCCTTTTTTCACGGCTACCGTATGCTCATAATGTGCAGCAGGTTTGCCATCTTTGGCGTGCACTGTCCAGCCATCCCGGGCTGTACGCACTTCTTTTTTGCCAAGATTGATCATCGGTTCAATCGCGATTACCAATCCTTCTTTCAGTTTCACTCCTCTGCCACGCTGACCATAGTTGGGAACTTCGGGCGATTCGTGCAATTCACGCCCCACTCCGTGTCCAACTAATTCTCTTACCACGCCATAATTATGGACTCTTTCGGCAAAATGTTGAATAGTAAAACCTATATCTCCCAGGCGATTGCCAGGCACTGCTTGTTGAATTCCTTTGTACAAAGCAGCATTGGTCACTCGTAGCAATTCCATTATTTCTTCCGAAACTTCGCCAATCGCAAAGGTATAAGCCGCATCGCCATAATACCCGTTCATCTTCACCCCACAGTCAATCGAAACGATATCTCCTTCGTTGAAAATCTGTTTCTCTGTAGGAATTCCATGAACCACCACATCATTTACCGATACACAGAGTGATGCAGGAAACCCGCGATATCCTTTAAATGCAGGGGATGCCTTGTGGTCCCGAATGAATGCCTCAGCTCTTTGGTCGATGTTTTCACCGCTCATTCCCGGACGGAGCATTGAAGCCACTTCCGCAAGGGTTTTGCAAACCAACAAGCAGCTTTGGCGTATCAATTCAATTTCTTCGTCGGTTTTGTAAAAAATCATAAGTTTGAGAAATATGTAGGATTTTTTAATCGCTAATAACAACCATCTGATCAAGGATAAAGTTTAAATTCTACATATTTGCTCCGATGCCCTGCATACGGCTTGTTCTACCCTGTAGTTTACCGGATTTCACAAGACCGTCATAACGACGCATCAACAAGTGGCTTTCAATCTGTTGTAATGTATCTAGTACTACACCTACCAAAATAAGCAACGAGGTACCACCGAAGAATATCGCAAAGGCTGTGTTCACTCCGAAAGCTGCAGCAAATGCAGGCATAATCGAGATGAGGCCCAGGAAAATAGATCCTGGCAATGTAATACGCGTAGTTACAGCATCAATAAAATCAGCAGTAGGTTTACCCGGTTTGATACCTGGAATGAAAGCATTCTGGCGCTTCAGGTATTCAGCATACTGTTGTGGGTTCACCATTAAAGCGGTGTAAATGTATGTAAATAATACAACCAGAATGAAATAAATAATATTATAAGGTACTGAGGTAAAATCGTTCAATGCTCTCAGAATAGGGCTGGCAGTAGCTGCATTGCCAGATATAAACTGAGCAGCAGTAGCCGGCAAAAACATCAGTGCTTGTGCAAAAATGATCGGCATTACACCGGCAGCATTCACCTTTAGCGGGATATAATCACGCGCTCCGGCAGTTGGCATTGCAGTAGAACCACGTCCAACCATCCGCTTTGCAAACTGAATGGGGATTTTTCGAACACCCTGCACAATCACAATTGTTGCCATTACAATAGCGAACAAAAATGCGATTTCAAGAATAAACAGCAGGATACCGCTTTCCAGACGCAACAGGAATTCTGCAGCGATAGACTGAGGTAATCTGGCGATAATACCTACCATGATCAACAAGGATACACCGTTGCCGATACCACGATCAGTAATGCGTTCGCCCAACCACATCGCAAACACCGTACCTGTAGAAAGGATAATAATATTTGCCAACCAGAAAATACCTCCCGGGATAGATGGATCCACAGCGCCAAGGCTGTTTATGTATGTAAGATATCCACCTCCCTGCACAAGGGTAATCGCTACGGTTAGCAATCGCGTGATCTGGTTTAATTTCTTTCTACCGGATTCGCCTTCTTTTTGTTGCAAACGTTGGAAATAAGGCACTGCAAAACCCAACAACTGGATAATGATCGAGGCAGTAATATAGGGCATGATCCCCAATGCAAACACTGCCGCATTATTAAATGCACCTCCGGTGAAAACATTAATCAGACCGAGAAGGTCGTTTGGAGAAGTTCTACTTTGGGTAGCATTTTCCAAAACGGAAGGTATTACACCTGGAAGTACGACGTACGATCCAAAACGAAATACCATCAGCATTCCGAGGGTAAAGAGAATGCGTCCACGCAATTCCTTTATCTTCCAGATGTTTTTGAGCGTTGTGATCAGTTTTTTCATTGCAACTATTTAACGATATTAACGCTACCGCCAAGTTTTTCGATTGCTTCCTTGGCTGTGGCAGAGAATGCGTGCGCAGTCACGTTCAGCTTGGTCTTCAACTCACCTGCGCCCAAAATCTTCACATTATCGGTCTTTTTCACGATGCCATTCGATACAAGTGCATCTACGTCAATTGTATTGAGTTTGAACTTTTCGGAAATCTCCTGCAATCTGCCAAGATTGATTCCAACGTACTCAACACGGGTCGGGTTCTTAAAGCCGACCTTTGGTACACGCATCTGAAGCGGCATCTGACCACCCTCAAAATTACGCTTGCGTTTGTTACCAGAACGGGATTTGGCACCTTTATGACCACGAGTGGCGGTACCACCATGACCAGAACCTTGCCCTCTCGCAATGCGTTTTCCTTTCTTTACAGAACCTGGTGCAGGCTTTAAGCTATGCAATTCCATTTTATCTCTGCAATTTAATCGTTTTTCAATAAAGATTTAGTTAAAATCAGCCCATCAGACATCAGTTTCAACAATTATTGCCACCAATTATTTTACAACTGACATTATGGACTGATACTGCCTAAGTAATTAGGCTTCTTCCACTTTTACCAGATGGCTGACTTTTTTTACCATGCCAAGAATCTGGGGAGTGGCTTCATGAATAACCGTCTGGTGTACTTTGGTCAATCCCAAAGCTTTCACCGTATCTTTCTGACGTTGAGGACGGTCAATCACACTCTTTACCTGGGTTACTTTTATTTGTGCCATCTCTTTCGAGTTTATCTGCTTCGCAAATTGGATAATCAGCCTTTGAAGAGCTTTTCCATCGAAATACCACGTTGCTTGGAAACCACAAGTGGACCTCTCAGCCTGGAAAGGGCATCAATGGTTGCCTTCACCACGTTGTGCGGGTTCGATGAGCCCTGAGATTTTGCCAATACATTGTGTACACCGGCAATCTCCAAAACTGCACGCATCGCACCACCGGCAATCACACCGGTACCATCCGCAGCAGGCTTGATCAACACTTTACCAGCACCGTACTTACCTTTCTGCTCATGCGGGATTGTACCTTTATAAATAGGCACTTTCACCAGATTTTTCTTCGCGTCATCTACTGCTTTTGCAATAGATTCCGAGACATCACGAGCTTTACCGAGACCATGCCCAACCGTGCCATTCCCGTCACCTACTACCACGATAGCAGCGAAACTGAAGGTTCTACCACCTTTGGTTACTTTGGCCACGCGATTGAGGCTCACCAGTTTTTCCTTGAGTTCGGTTTCAGCTGGTTTTACTCTGTCTTTGTTACTACCTTGATAATTCTTTGCCATTATCGCAATCGATTAGGATTTTTTAAAATTGGAGTCCTCCTTCGCGTACGCCGTCTGCCAGCGCCTTCACTCTACCATGATACAAGTAACCGCCACGATCGAAGACTATCGTTGAAATATTTTTTGCCTGCAGACGCTCCGCCAGTAGCTTTCCTACCTGCTTGGCCTGCTCTGATTTGTTTACATTTTTCGCAACACCCTCCTCCTTAGAAGAAGCATAAGCAATTGTCACACCAGATACATCATCGATAACCTGACCGTAGATGTATTTATTGCTTCTGTATATGCTCAGGCGTGGACGCTCTGCCGTGCCTGAAATTTTTCTGCGGATTCGGTAGTGAATTTTTTTTCTTCTACCTGCTTTGCTGAATTGCATTGTTGATTCGGTTTTAGTCTCAGTGTAGGACCCAAAGTCAAACCCGAGACGCTACGAAATTTAGTTTTTATCGTATCTGGTGTCATCGTGCTTTGAACAAACCGTTTAACACCCAGAACTATTTTATTTCTTACCACCTGCGGTTTTACCAGCCTTACGGCGGATGATTTCATCCACGTATTTGACACCCTTACCTTTATAAGGTTCTGGCTTTCTGAAGCCGCGAATCTTGGCTGCTACCTGCCCCAGCAATTGTTTGTCAATACTTTCCAGGCGAACCTGCGGATTTTTACCCTTTTCTTGCTTGGTTTCCACCTTAATTTCAGATGGAACGAAGAAATAGATCGGGTGGGAATAACCCAGCGTTAATTCAAGCAACTGACCAGTATTTGCGGCACGGTAACCCACACCCACCAATTCCAGTTCCTTTACAAAACCTTCGGTTACACCCTGAACCATATTATTGATCAGTGAGCGGTACAACCCGTGTAAGGAACGATGACGAATCTGGTTTGTTGGACGGTTCAGCGTCAGTTCACCATCTTCAATTGCCAATTGAATATCTGGATCAACCTGCTGCTCAAGTGTGCCTTTCGGACCTTTCACAGTCACCAGATTCCCCTTGCTGATATTGATTTCCACGCCTTTCGGAATTGTAATCGGCGCTTTTCCTATTCGTGACATTTTCTTTCGTTTTAAAAGGCTTACGAATTAGTATACAAAGCAAAGCACCTCACCACCTACATTCGCTTCTCTCGCCTGCTTATCTGTCATTACTCCTCTGGAGGTAGAAATGATAGCAACACCAAGACCATTGATTACACGGGGAAGATCAGTCGCTTTAGAGAATCTACGCAAACCGGGCTTACTTATTCTTTCCAGGCTGCGAATAACGGGTTTTCTTGTCGCCGGATCGTATTTCAAGGCAATTTTGATCAAACCTTGATTTCCTTTTCCTACTTCATCCTCAAATTTGTACTTAAGGATATAACCCTGGTCGTACAAAATTTCGGTGATGCGCTTTTTTAGATTGGAAGCCGGAATTTCTACAATTCTGTGACCGGCTTGCTGCGCGTTGCGGATGCGCGTCAGATAATCTGCTATTGGATCTGTAACTGCCATTATATGGTTGTTTCACCGACCGGTTTTCCAAAATATTTTGGACTGGAACCTTGCCGATTGTTAAAACTATTGAATATCAATTGTTTACCAGCTTGCTTTGGTTACGCCCGGAAGTTTACCATCCAGTGCCATCTCGCGGAATTTCACACGGCAAACACCAAAGTGGCGCATATAGCCCTTCGGGCGCCCCGTGAGTTTGCAGCGATTGTGCAAGCGAATCGGGTTAGAATTACGTGGGAGCTTATCCAGCTCTTCCCATCTGCCTTCTTCTTTCAATTGCTTGCGCAATTCGGCATATTTGGCCACCATTCTTTCCCGCTTTCTTTCTCTTGCAATGATTGATTTCTTAGCCATTACTATATTGGTTGTAAAATTTCAAAAATTATTCTGCCTGACCGCGTTGCTGGTTTTTGAATGGCAAACCGAGCAATTTCAACAAAGCCAATGCTTCTGCATCCGTCTGGGCTGTAGTTACGAAAGTTACATCCATCCCCGTGATTCTGCTTACCTTATCAAGGTCAATTTCCGGGAAAATGATGTGTTCCGTGATCCCCATTGAATAATTGCCGCGACCGTCAAAGCTCTTATCGTTCACGCCGCGGAAGTCACGCACACGTGGCAAAGCAACTGTGATCAGACGATCCAGAAATTCGTACATGCGCTCGTTACGCAGGGTCACGCGTACGCCAATCGGCATACCTTCCCGAAGCTTGAAGTTAGATACAGAAGTCTTGGCTTTCGTCGGTACGGCCTTCTGTCCGGCAATGGTAGTCAATTCAACTTGAGCATTGTCCACCAGTTTTTTATCCTGGGTAGCCGCACCAACTCCCTGGTTGATACAAATTTTCTCCAGGCGAGGTACCTGCATAATGGTTTTGTACTGAAACTGCTCCATCAAAGCAGGCACAATTTCGTTCTTATATTTTTCTCTGAGTCTTGGTTGATATTTCATTACTCAATGATTTCTCCTGATTTTTTTGAATAACGAACGAGTTTCCCGTTCACTTCTTTCCGTCCTACGCGAGTAGGCTCGCCCGATTTCGGGTCTACGAGCATCAGATTGGAAATGTGAATCGGCATAGGCACTTCGGTGATACCTCCCGGGTTATTTTGGGTCGGTTTCTGGTGCTTTTTTGCAATATTCACCTCATCCACAATTGCGCGATTTTGTTCAGGTAATATTTCGAGTACTTCCCGAACCTTGCTCGTATCCTTATAAGCGCCAGAGATTACAATCACTCTATCGCCTTTTTTAACCTTTAGCTTGGGAGCAAATCGCTTTTGCTCCGCATTTTTAAATTTCTTAATCGCCATTTTCTTTCTATTCTTTGACATCCACGCGGGATGTCATTAATGTTTTAAAGTACTTCAGGAGCTAGAGAAACAATACGCATGTAATCTTTATCTCTCAATTCCCTTGCTACCGGACCAAAAATACGCGTACCTCTTGGTTCATCGTTTTGGTTCAAAAGAACAACTGCATTGTCGTCAAAACGGATATAAGAACCATCTTTCCGACGAATTTCTTTTCTGGTACGTACCACTACCGCCTTCGAAACGGCACCTTTTTTGATACCACCCGGGGTTGCTTCCTTCACTGAAACGACAATCTTGTCGCCAATAGAAGCATATCTGCGCTTGGAACCTCCAAGTACACGAATGCACAATACTTCCTTTGCGCCGCTGTTATCTGCTACTCTGAGCCTACTTTCTTGCTGAATCATGGCTTTCTACAAATTTGAAATATGAAACTTGAAAGATGAAATGCCAGAGAAATGGATTGCTTCACATCTCCCATTTCACATTCCTGATTTTACTTCGCTCTTTCGAGAATTTCAACCAAGCGCCAACGCTTGTTTTTACTCAGAGGACGAGTTTCCATGATCCGGACCTTATCGCCGATGTTACAATCATTGTTCTCGTCGTGAGCCATAAATTTATTCGTCTTCTTGACGAACTTACCGTAAATAGGGTGTTGCAGTCTTCTCTCTACTGCTACCGAAATGGTTTTGGTCATCTTGTTGCTGACCACTACACCTATTCTCGTCTTTCTGATTTTTCTTTCCATCATTGTTTGACGTTTTACATCCCGCTTTTGCGCAGATTGTCAATCTTTACAAATTATTTGCGGCGTCTTCTTTCACGGATTCTGGAGCGATTGGCAATTTCCTCATCGCTCATTGCAGCTACCTGACGACGACGTACTTCCGTTTTCAAACGGGCAATATCGCGGCGCACTTCACGCAAAACCAAAGGGTTTTCCAAACCTTTGATAGCATGGTCAAACTGAAGTTTTTGGTACTGAAACTCCGTTTGTTCCAGTTCGCTCTTCAGATCGCTGTCAGAATATTCCTGCAATTCCAAATATTTCTTAGATGCCATTTTAAATTATCTTTGAGACTTTGATATTTAGACTTAAGAATCAGACGCAAAACATAATTAAAAGTAACAGTATTTTAACGTCTAAATTCCAAGGTCAAATCGAAATTATCCAGCGAAATCAGGGCGCGTCACCATCTTTGTCAATACCGGCAATTTCTGGGCTGCCAGGCGCAAGGCCTCATTAGCTGTTTCCTCAGATACGCCGTCGATTTCAAACATAACCCGACCTGGCTTGATCAGGGCAACATAATGATCGAGTGAACCTTTACCCTTACCCATACGCACTTCCTGTGGCTTGGCAGTGATCGGTTTGTCCGGGAAAATTCGGATCCAAACCTTCCCTTCCCTTTTCATGAAACGGGTCATCGCGATACGCGCCGCCTCAATCTGACGGTTTGTCACTCTACCACCAGTTACTGCTTTAAGTCCGAAGGTACCGAATGCTACCGTACTACCCCTGTGGGCTATTCCCTTATTTCTGCCTTTCTGCTGTTTGCGGTATTTAGTCCTTTTAGGCTGTAACATTATTCCTTTATTTAACCGTTAAAAATAGCCGTTCCTGCCTCCCGACAGTACCTTCCAAAAAAGCTTGGCAAAGGTAAGGCCTTTTTTTTAATTTTGCTATCTTCTTTTCTGATTTCTTCCGCCACCGCGTCTGCCGCCACGATCACGATCTCCGCCGTCACGACCACCGCGTTTTCCGCCGGTTTCTTTCTTGGCAACCCCTACGTTTGGCGACAAGTCACGCTTGCCCAAAACTTCGCCTTTGCAGAGCCATACTTTGATACCGATTTTACCATAAACGGTTTGCGCCTCTTTCAAAGCATAGTCGATATCTGCACGGAAAGTATGCAAGGGCGTTCTGCCTTCTTTGTATTCTTCGGTACGAGCCATATCCGAACCTGCCAAACGGCCGGAGATACGAACTTTGATACCTTCAGCTCCGGCACGCATAGTTGACTGAATCGCCATTTTAATAGCACGGCGATAGTTGATACGCGCTTCGAGCTGCTTCGCAATCGTTTCGCCAACGATATTGGCGTCCAATTCAGGCTTACGGATTTCAATAATATTGATTTGAACGTCCTTGCCCGTGAGCTTTTTCAACTCTTCGCGGATACGATCCACTTCCTGACCGCCTTTACCAATAATGATACCCGGACGAGAAGTATGAATCGTAATTGTAATACGTTTTAAGGTACGCTCAATCACAATGCGGGCAATACCGCCTTTTTGGATACGCGCATTCAGATAGGTGCGGATGTTTTCATCCTCTACCACTTTTTGTGCATAATCCTGCGATTTTCCGCCGAACCAGTTGGAATCCCAGCCACGGATAATGCCTAAACGATTGCCTATTGGATTTGTCTTTTGACCCATATCAATGGTATAAATTGTAATTTCTAAAATTTGAATCCTGAATTTTGAAACACGAGATGTTTGATCTCAAATTCCAAATTTCGCATCCCTGATTAATCCTCGCCGGAAGTTTCTTCGATTTCTTCGACTTCAACTTCGTCACCGATTTGACCTTCCGAAGGCAGCGGAATCATGTTTTGCACAATGATCGTCACATGGTTGCTGCGCTTTCTAATGCGATGCGCTCTACCGTGCGGTGCCGGACGGAAACGCTTCAGCATACCCGCTTCATCGGAGAAGGCAGTGGTAATCACCAAATCGTAATCGTCAGCGCTTTCGGTGCCACCGAGTTTGTATTCCCAGTTGGCAATCGCCGAAAGTACCACTTTTTCCAGCCACACTGATGCTTCTTGCTTGCTATAGCGCAGGATATCAAGGGCATCAGCCACTCGCTTGCCGCGAATATTATCAACGACCAGACGCA
>CAZGAU010000080.1:1650-5496 GCA_964523725.1 uncultured Saprospiraceae bacterium | reverse complement strand
ATATCAAGGGCATCAGCCACTCGCTTGCCGCGAATATTATCAACGACCAGACGCATTTTACGCGCCGACATCGGACAGTTTCTAAGTTTAGCTACTGCTTCCATTTATCGCTTATTTAAAGTTGCCGAAAAAAGCCAGCAACTGTAAATTTTTAAATTACTTCTTTCTATTACCTGAGTGTCCCTTGTAGTTGCGAGTTGGCGCGAATTCGCCCAGCTTGTGTCCTACCATGTTTTCGGTAACGAACACCGGTACAAAGGTTTTACCGTTGTGTACCGCGATGGTTTCACCCACCATATCCGGGATAATCATGGAAGCCCGTGACCAGGTTTTGATCACGCTCTTCTTATTGGATTCCTTCGCTTTCTGAATCTTCGTCAGCAACTTGTGGAATACGTATGGTCCTTTTTTGACTGATCTTGCCATTGTTTATTTCTTGTTTTGCAAGATTTTAAAAAATTAAACTTGCTTCTTCGATTTTCTTCTCGAAATAATCAGCTTCTCAGAGTTTTTCTTTTTGTTACGAGTCTTCTGACCTTTCGCAAAAATACCTGTACGAGAAACCGGGTGTCCACCGGAAGCTCTACCTTCACCACCACCCATCGGGTGATCTACAGGGTTCATGGCTACACCTCTTACACGTGGGCGTCTGCCCATCCAGCGTTTTCTACCGGCTTTACCGAGTGATTGCAAACCGTGATCCGGGTTGGATGCGGTACCAATAACTGCTTTACAAGTCAGCAAGATACGGCGCACTTCGCCCGAAGGCAATTTCACAATAGCGTACTTACCTTCACGACCGGTCAGAACTGCAGAAGTACCGGCGCTTCTTACCAATGCGGCTCCTTTGCCGGGTTGCATTTCAACTGCAAAAATATCGGATCCCAGCGGAATATCGCGCAAGAACAAAGCATTACCCGTTTTTGGTGCTGCTCCGTCACCCGACATAACAGTATCCCCTACCTGCAAACCATTCGGTGCAATGATGTAGCGCTTTTCGCCATCCTGGTATTCCACCAGCGCGATGTATGCCGTACGGTTCGGGTCGTACTCGATGGTCTTCACAGTTGCCGGAATTCCATCCTTATTGCGTTTGAAGTCGATTACACGATAGCGGCGCTTGTGTCCTCCACCCCGCTGACGCACAGTACGTTTGCCGCTGTGGTTACGTCCACCGGATTTTTTGATCGGAGCGAGCAGGCTCTTCTCTGGTGTATCCGTAGTGATTTCGGTGAAAGCATTACCGATTCTGAATCGGGTACCCGCCGTAACCGGATTGTATTTTTTAACTGGCATTTTTGTAAAATTTCAGTTTTAACAATTATGATGTCAAACATTCAAGAATTCGGCTTCTGGCGCCTGACATCTATCATCTCTAAATTAGAGATCGCCGAAAAAGTCAATTTCTTCCCCTTCTACCAGCGTGACGATTGCCTTCTTGAAAGCAGGCTTGCGTCCGCGCAGAATTCCGGTTTTGGTCATTCTGCTCTTCAATTTTGCCGGCATTACCAGGGTGTTTACAGATTCAACATTGACATTGTATCTGCTCTCAACCGCTTTCTTGATCTCGATTTTGTTTGCTTTTCTATCAACGATAAAGCTATACTGCTGCAGGCGTTCCGACAGCGTATCTGCTTTTTCCGTGATAATTGGCCGTATTAGAATTGTCTTTGTCATTGTTCACCAATTGACTTTGCTTACGCAAACGTTTCTTTAATTTTTTCTATCGAACCTTCTGACAAGATCAAAGTATTTGCATGCAGAATTTCGTAAGTATTCAGATCAATTGCACGTGCAATTGATGCCTTTGGCAAATTGCGCACTGACATCAATACTTCTTTTTCGTAATCAGGCGTCACCAAAAGCGTCTTCTTGCTATCCAGTTTCAGCTTTTTCAGAATATCCGTGTAAGCTTTGGTTTTGGGCGCTTCGAAAGAAAAATCTTCGATCACCACAATACCTTCGCCTTTAGCTTTGCTGGACAATGCTGACTTTCTTGCCAACACCTTCACTTTCTTGTTCAGCTTCTGGCTGTAATCACGCGGTTTCGGGCCGAAAATGCGACCACCACCATGAAACAATGGGTTCTTGATATCGCCTTTACGCGATCCGCCCGTACCTTTCTGACGGTGCAATTTTCTGGTAGAACCTACAATTTCATTGCGTTCTTTTGCCTTGTGCGTACCCTGACGCTGATTCGCAAGATACTGTTTTACAGACAGATAAATAGAGTGTTCGTTCGGTTCGATACCGAAGATATCGTCCGGTAGCTCTACCGTTCTGCCGGTTTTTTCTCCCTGGATATTGAAAACTTCGACTTTCATTTTATATCCTGTTTAAGCCGCCAACATCTGGCAGTGCCATGTTTAGATGATAGGTTTCTTTTCCAGAATCACGATTGCTCCTTTGTGACCGGGAATTGCACCTTTAATAAGAATCAAATTACGCTCCGGCAAAATTTTCACAACGCGCAGGTTTTTTACCTTTACCTGTGAGCCGCCATCACGACCTGCCATGCGCATCCCTTTGAATACCTTGGAAGGGTAAGAAGATGCACCAATAGATCCGGGCGCACGACCGCGGTTGTGCTGACCATGTGTTTGCATACCAACACCGCCGAATCCGTGGCGTTTTACAACACCCTGGAAGCCTTTACCTTTGGAAGTACCTACCGCATGTACGATATCGCCTTCCGCAAAAATTTCTTCCACCTTTACGGTGTCGCCGAGTGCTTTTTCAACTGCGTTGAAATCTCTGAATTCTGCAACCTTTCTTTTCGGACCTGTGCCCGCTTGCTTGAAATGCCCCTGGAGAGGTCTGGGTGTGTTCTTGGCTTTTGCTTCGCCAAATCCCAGCTGAAGCGCGTAATAACCATCGCTTTCTTCGGTTTTTACCTGAGTAACTACGCATGGTCCCGCTTCGATTACGGTGCAGGCAACATTACGACCAGCAGCATCATAAACACTGGTCATACCAACCTTTTTGCCAATTAATCCGTTCATCCGTTATATATTTTGAGATACTGGATTACTAATTTTAGTAAACTCTCGTGTCGGAGAACACTGCCTTTCAAACAAGTTGAAAAACGCATCTCTTTCCGAAAGAAAGACTAAAACCAGAAGCCCAAAAACCTATTAACCAAATAATTAATTAGGTCAATTTAACCTGAATATCCACGCCACTCGGTAGCTCCAGTTTGGACAGGGCATCGACTGTCTTCTGGGTGGGCGTATAGATCTCAATGAGGCGCTTGTGGGTTCGCAACTGGAACTGCTCCCGAGATTTTTTGTTGACGTGCGGTGAACGGAGCACGGTAAACACTTTCTTCTCAGTGGGCAGCGGAATCGGGCCAGTTACAACAGCACCACTATTACGCACTGTTTTCACTATTTTCTCCGTTGATTTATCCACCAAATTATGGTCGTAGGAACGGAGTTTGATTCTGATCTTCTGATTCATGCCTTGTTATTAAAAATATGGTTCAATTTGTTCAAGGTTCAATGTTCAAGTGAAACCCGAAACCTTGAACCTTTGAACTGATAACTTTTAAACTTTTACTGTACCTTTTGACTTTTCGATTACTTCCTGTGCAATGTTTGCCGGAGCCGGTGCATAGTGTGAGAATTCCATCACCGAGCTGGCACGACCGGAAGTGATGGTGCGCAACGCGGTTACATAGCCAAACATTTCCGCCAGTGGCACATCTGCCTGAATGGCAACTGCACCGCCCGGACGACCTTCCTGACCTTTCGGCAAACCGCGACGGCGGTTCAGGTCACCAATTACCGGACCAACATATTCTTCAGGCGTAATTACTTCCAATTTCATGATCGGTTCCATCAAAAC
>CAZGAU010000080.1:0-1550 GCA_964523725.1 uncultured Saprospiraceae bacterium | reverse complement strand
TCTACTTTGAATTCGCGACGCAGACGATCAACGATAATTTCGAGGTGCAATTCACCCATACCGCTGATGACAGTCTGATTCGTGTCTTCGTTGTATTGTACACGGAAAGTCGGGTCTTCTTCAGCCAATTTCGCCAAAGCGTTACCCAGCTTATCCAAATCTTTCTGCGTTTTCGGCTCAATAGCCAAACCGATTACCGGTTCCGGGAATACCATGCTTTCCAGAACGATCGGATGATTGAGGTCGCACAATGTATCACCGGTACGAATATCCTTGAAACCAACCGCAGCCGCAATGTCACCCGCTTCTACCTTGTCGATCGGGTTTTGCTTATTGGCATGCATCTGGTACAAACGAGAGATACGCTCTTTGCTGTCGGAACGAGTATTCAGAACATAAGAACCTGCGTCCAGTACACCCGAGTAAACCCGGATGAAGCACAAACGACCAACAAACGGGTCAGTAGCAATCTTGAACGCAAGGGCAGCAAAAGGATCATCAACAGTCGGGCGGCGGATGATTTCTTTCTCGGTATCAGGATTAATACCTTTTACCGCTTCCACATCGATCGGAGCCGGCAGGTAATAGCATACTGCATCCAAACAAGCCTGAACACCTTTGTTCTTAAATGCTGAACCGCACAATACCGGCGTGATTTTCATATCAATCGTCGCCTTACGAATGGCCTTGCGCATTTCTTCTACCGTGATAGAATCAGGATCATCAAAGAACTTCTCCATCAAAGAATCATCGTATTCCGCGATCGCTTCGATCAGTTTTTCGCGGTGCTCCGCAACGGTATCAACCAGATCAGCAGGAATTTCGATCTCATCATAGGTCATCCCCATGTCATTCTCATTCCAAACGATCGCTTTGTTCATTACCAGATCAACCACGCCTTTGAAAGTCTCTTCCGCACCAATCGGCACCTGCAAAGCGATTGCATTAGCCCCCAGCTTCACCTTCATATCACTGATTACCTGAAAATAATCAGCACCGGCACGATCCATTTTATTTACAAAACCGATACGTGGTACTTTGTAACCATCAGCCAGACGCCAGTTTGTTTCAGATTGAGGCTCTACGCCATCAACCGAGCTGAACAAAAACACAAGGCCATCAAGTACACGCAAGGAACGGTTTACCTCAACGGTAAAGTCCACGTGACCCGGCGTATCGATAATGTTGAAATCATACTTCTGGTCCCCCACTACCCAATTGCACTTAGTAGCAGCCGAAGTGATCGTGATACCACGCTCCTGCTCCTGCTCCATCCAGTCCATCGTAGCGGCTCCTTCATGTACTTCACCGATCTTGTGCGAAACACCGGTGTAGTATAGGATACGCTCGGTCGTGGTGGTTTTTCCGGCATCAATGTGAGCCGTAATACCAATATTTCTAGTAAATTTTAAGTCGTTTGCCATGACTTAGTTTATATGATTTTTTGAATTAAATTGAGACTTTAGATCCTAGACGAAAACCTATTAATTAGAAATAGGTTCATCGTAACCCCACTGTAGCATCCCGAATGTCTAACATCTATTGTCTTA
>CAZGAU010000079.1:0-23798 GCA_964523725.1 uncultured Saprospiraceae bacterium | reverse complement strand
AGCTCAAAACACAGATACGATGAAACGCAAAAGCGATGCCGGGAAACCTCGGCACCGCTTCGGTGTATTTTTGGTTTAGAAAATGTTTATTTTCCGCCCTTTTTAGGCGTAATGACCGTGTGCATACGACGGCCTTCCATTTTAGGCAGGTACTCTGCACCACCAATATCTTCGAGTTCCTTGATTAGTTTGAGCAACAAAAGCTCGCCCCGATCTTTAAAAACGATTGCTCGTCCTTTAAACTGTACGTAAGCTTTTACTTTCGCACCTTCTTCAAGGAATCCGCGAGCATGGCGGAGTTTGAAGTCAAAGTCATGATCGTCCGTATTCGGACCAAAACGAATTTCTTTGATGACGGTTTTAGCTGCTTTCGCCTTGATCTCCTTTTCCTTTTTCTTCTTTTCGTAAAGGAATTTGTTGTAGTCAATAATGCGTACTACAGGCGGCTTGGCGTTGGGCGAAATCTCCACGAGATCAAGTTCTACCTGTTCTGCCCATTCGCGTACTTTTCTGGTGGGATAAACGCCGCTTTCAATTTGTTGCCCAATTACAGCGCTTATTTCTTCGAGATTATCGCCAACGAGTCGAACTTCCGGTATGCGTATTTGCTCGTTGATTCTGTTTTGGGGCTCACTTTGAGTTCGATTAAAGTTTCGATTAAAAGGTCTCTTTGCCAAATGTTAGTTGTTTTGTTAAATAATAATGATTCTCAATGTTAACAATGCGAAAATATTAAAAAAAGTTCTTTTCAAGCGGGAAAATACAGTTTTACTCGAAATATAATAAAAAAATACACCTGTCAGAAGCGACAGGTGTATTCTGACAATTATAAAATCTGTATTATTCTTCTACGTTTGTATTCACTTCTTTGGCGATTGTGATCTCCAGTCCGTCATTGTCTTTGTTCATGACTGCCTCGAGCATGGTACCCTCGGCCGGGCTTTCATTTAGGATGAATTCTGCCAACGGATCTTCCAGGTATTTCTGGATAGCCCGGTGCAATGGACGTGCGCCAAACTGTGGGTCAAATCCTTTCTCTGCCAGGAATTTCTTGGCATCATCCGACAAAGTCAGCTTATAGTTCATACCTTCCAGACGCTTGTACACATCCTTCAGGGTAATATCGATGATCTTGAAAATTTCTTCCTGACCAAGGCTGTTGAACACCATCACATCGTCCACCCTGTTAAGAAACTCCGGTGAGAAGGTCCTTTTCAGGGCATTCTGAATAATGGTTTTTGAATGTTCTTCGGCAGCTTCCTGACGAGATTTGGTAGCAAAACCAACTCCCTGTCCAAAATCTTTCAACTGACGAACCCCGATATTGGAGGTCATAATGATCAAGGTATTCTTGAAATCTACCCTACGACCCAAGCTGTCTGTCAATTGACCATCATCGAGTACTTGGAGCAGGATATTGTACACATCAGGGTGTGCTTTTTCAATCTCATCGAGCAAGATCACAGAATAAGGCTTGCGGCGTACCCGTTCGGTCAGCTGACCACCTTCTTCGTAGCCAACGTAACCCGGAGGAGCGCCAATGAGTCGGCTCACGGAGAATTTCTCCATGTATTCACTCATGTCAATGCGGATCAAAGCATCTTCAGAATCGAAGAGGTAACGTGCCAGGGCTTTTGCAAGCTCCGTTTTACCTACCCCGGTTGGGCCCAGGAAGATGAATGAACCAATTGGCTTGGAAGGATCTTTCAGACCTACTCGGTTCCGTTGAATGGCTTTCACCACCTTGGAAATCGCTTCATTCTGACCGATCACCAATCCTTGCAGGTCTTTTTGCATATGAACCAGCTTCTTGCTTTCGCTTTGTGCCACGCGCTTCACAGGTATGCCGGTCATCATCGAAACCACCTCGGCGATTTCTTCTTCACCAACCGGATAGCGCTTGGTTTTTGCCTCTTCTTCCCACTGGACTTTTGCAAATTCCAGATTACGACTCAACTTTGATTCTTTATCACGCAAATCGGCAGCCTTTTCATATTGCTGATTCTTAACTGCCTGATTTTTCTGTTCTTTCAGCTCTTCGATCTGCTTTTCAAGGTCTTCTATATGCTTTGGTACGTGGATGTTTTTCAGGTGAACTCTCGCACCTACCTCATCCATCACGTCAATCGCCTTGTCCGGCAAGAAACGGTCGCTGACATAACGATCACTCAATTTCACACATGCTTGAATCGCTTCATCCGAATACACCACGTTGTGGAATTCTTCGTACTTAGATTTGATATTGTGCAAAATATGTACCGCTTCCTCCGCAGAAGGCGGATCTACCATTACTTTTTGGAAACGACGATCCAAAGCGCCATCCTTTTCAATGTACTGGCGGTACTCATCCAAAGTAGAAGCACCAATGCACTGTAACTCACCGCGCGCAAGGGCAGGCTTGAAAATATTGGAAGCATCGAGCGAACCCGTAGCGCCACCGGCACCGACAATGGTGTGAATCTCGTCAATAAACAAGATCACGTCGCGAGATTTTTCCAATTCATTCATAATGGCTTTCATGCGCTCTTCAAACTGACCGCGGTATTTCGTACCGGCAACCAGCGCTGCCAGGTCAAGCATCACAATCCGCTTGTTGAAAAGCGTCCGTGAAACCTTGCGCTGAATGATACGCAAAGCCAAACCTTCAACAATTGCTGTTTTACCTACCCCCGGCTCACCAATAAGGATTGGATTATTTTTCTTTCTGCGGCTTAGAATTTGAGAAACACGTTCGATTTCATTTTCCCGACCGATAATCGGGTCGAGTTTGTCCTCCTCTGCCAGTTTGGTAATATCGCGACCAAAATTGTCCAGCACCGGCGTACGCGATTTGGTACTACCTTTGCGCTGCTGATAGCGACTTGCCTGGCTTTCTTCCTCTTCGTACGGATCGTCCTGATCGGAAGGAGCCTGCATGTAGGGATCAGACTTTTTGCTGCTGCCCGGAGAAGTAAAGTCTTGTTCGTACTTCACGTATTCCAGTTCCGCTTTAAAAATATCATAATCCACATCAAACTGCTGTAGAATTTTGGAGGCAGGGTTGTCCTTGTGCTTTAAAATAGACAAAATGACGTGTTCGGGATTTACTTCATCGCTTTTCAGCATTTTAGCTTCCAAAACCGTCACTTTCAATACTTTTTCAGCTTGTTTATTGAAGGGTAAACCGCCAATATTCAATTCTGTGTGGTTCCCTGGGATGCGCTGTACGGATTCTTCTACGGTTTGGCGAAGCTCATCTTCGTCGATGTCGAGGGAATCCAGTACTTTCACCGCCAGGTTGTTTTTTTCGGACATAATGCCCAACAGCAAATGCTCCGTGCCGATGAAGTCGTGCCCCAATCGGATAGCTTCTTCGCGGCTCTTGTTAAGTATTTGCTTTACTTTCGGTGAAAATTTTCCGTTATTCATGTTTAAGATTCTTCAGATATCTTTTAATTACTACAAACAATATTAGGAGTAATTCTCTAAGAAAACAACTGTTGTTTGCAGTTTTAAGAAAATGTAAACTATTTAGTCAAAAAACGTTCCAAAAAAAAATGTGTTCAGATTCTACTGTTTATCGGTATTTTCCGGGGGGAAAGAACCTGAAAAATTATTTCGCAGTTCGGTTTCCAGTTAAATTTAAAACACGCAATTCATAACAAAAGAATGATCGGAAGGGTTTAGGAAATATGAAATTGAGGAATAAGGTGTCTTTTTTAAGACGTAAGAATCGACAGCTTGTCACTCCGTTTTTTCATATTTCTATCAAAAATTTTGCCAGTATTAGGTAAGCTGACATAGAATTAATACTTTTGCGTATTGCCAGTAAAACAGAAAGTAACCATAACTATTGTATGAAATACTCGATAGACAAAAAAGAGCGCTACGCTGTATTTCGGGTGGAAGAGGAGAATGTAAATTCGCTGGTTGCCCCCAACCTCAAATCCGAATTTGTAATTTTATCAAATGAGGGCATACAAAATCTGATACTGGATTTGTCGGATGTACATTATGTAGATTCGTCAGGTCTTAGTGCCATATTGACAGCTGATCGCCTTTGGAAGCGACTCGGTTCGTTCATATTGACAGGTATCGAGCACCCGAACGTCAAGAAGCTAATCGAAATTTCCCGTCTGGACACGGTTCTCACTATTATTCCTACAGTAGAAGAATCCATCGACTATGTATTTATGGAAGAAATCGAGCGGGAATTGAATGTGGACGGCGATGAGGATTAAGATAGACTTTAGACCTTAGATTTTAGATGTTAGATCATCCGTCTTGTTTGCAAATCTAATGTCTATTGCCTGGTATCTAATGTCTTTTGATGAATGCGATTTTCACTTACTTTACTTGGTACCAGTTCTGCAATGCCTCAGCCGGGGCGTTTTGCATCCTCTCAGGTTTTAAATGTACAGGAACGGCTTTATCTCGTTGATTGCGGGGAAGGCGCCCAGATGCGCATGAGCGAATACGACGTGCGGCGTAGCAAAATCGACCAGATTTTTATCAGCCATCTGCACGGCGATCACTTTTTTGGCTTGCCAGGCTTGATTACTTCGTACGGTTTGAATGATCGTCAGACACCACTCGACATTTTCTCGCCGCCAGGGCTGGAAGAAATGATGCGTGCGCTGATTCTGCCGCCGGGCAAGGGAGAGTTCTCCTTTCCGGTTACTTTTCATGTGATTGACACCGAGCAACATCAGCTTGTTTTTGAAGACGATCTGGTGGAAGTTTATTCTATCCCCCTGACGCACCGCATCCCTACTACCGGTTATTTTTTTATTGAAAAAACTCGACCCCGCAACATCCTGCCCGAAAAAATTGAGCAGTACAACATTCCTTACCAGCAAATTCCTGGCATCAAGCAAGGTGCGGATTTTATGTTACCCAACGGCAAGATAATTCTCAACGCTGAGCTGACTATACCTCCGCCTGCGCCGCGTTCCTATGCTTATTGTTCGGATACGAGATTCAAAGAAGATATCGTCCCGATGATCCAAGGTGTGGATATTTTGTATCATGAAGCCACTTTTTTGCATAAGGATCGGCTCAATGCCATAGAAACCCTGCACGCTACAGCTGTGGAAGCGGCTACTATTGCCAAGAATTCCAATGCCGGGCAATTGATCATCGGGCATTATTCATCCAGATATAAGGACATAAATGAGCTGGTCACCGAGGCACGAACTATTTTTCCCAATACCATCGGCGGTCAGGACGGCCTCATGATCGAAATACCGTTTCAGCGATAAACCATTTTACTCAAGCATTTTTTCACAGACTGCAACCGCGATTTTTGAATCTGCTGTTCCGTAATACACATACCAGCGATCTTTGAACCAAACTAAACCTTCCAAAAAACAAACTTGGTTCACTTGCCCGACAAGTTCATAAGGCTTATCAGGCTTGAAAAAATTTTCCTCCGTTCGAGCGATCAGTTTTACTGGATGGTTTTTGTCAAAAAGAGCCTGTCCAGCACTATACATCCCCGAAGGCAATACCGGATCAAAAAAAGTTTCTGCATTCATGCCGTTGTAAATCAACAGAATACCTTGTTCAGTGAGCAAAGCAAAAGGACCACTTTCCACCAGCCGGCTGTCAAAATAACCTGGCCGCGGCCAAAGCACCGGTAGCAGCGAACCGTCCGCCTTTTCTACTGGTTCCCAATGAATTAAATCATCGGAAGTTGCCATAAACAAATTGGTATCGCCCCAGTACATCCAGTATTTGCCATTTACTTTTTGAGCAATGAATCGATTGTCAAATTGTTTGCAAATAATTGCACCCGACTTCGACCAGGTATCTCGATATTTTCCTTCGCCGAGTACTAAACCATGTTTTTCCCAATTTTGCAAATCGCTGGAAGATGCAAGGCACAAACGCGCCACCTGGCCGTCATAAGATGTGTAAGTCATAATGTAGCGCCCTTCCTCACTTTCCACAATACGCGGATCTTCCACACCGCCTTCCCATTCATAAATTTTCATCGCATCATTGTCAGGATAAAAAACCGGTTCAGGCATTTTAGTAAAATGAAAACCGTCGGCACTTACCGCCAGTCCCAGGCGCGAAGTGCCCGCGTGTTTCCCCACAATATCTTCCGCCCTGAAAATCATATAGATACTATCGTTTCGTACTACTGCCGCGGGATTGAATACATCTTTCTGCGCCCATTTCACTGACTCCTGGCGGATTGGGCATGTAAACTCCAGGGTAGAATCAGGTAGTAGCACCGGATTGACGCTGTCGATTTTTTCAAATGGCAGGAGGGCCCAGTCTGTGGAGGTAGAGCCTTGTACTTCTGATGCCGATTCTTTAGTTGACTTATTTTGACAATGCATCAAAAATATCCCTAAAGAAATGATAATCAATAAATTTTTCATAGCGAAGGTTTTTTATATCTCAGGAATTGCTGTTAAAACAAATTTACAATTCTCTTTCCGAAATTTACAATCTTCCGATTCTTCACGTCTCCAATTCTATTAAGTCCCCCAATCATTATTTAAATCGTCCCATTTCCGGACAAAATGTTCGACTTTGAAAGGCTTTTTAAAAAGGACTTTGTTTTAAATGCTTGATTTTTAGTGTTTTATGATCTGGCACAGCGCTTGGATACTTTAGGCTGAAAAACGTTTGAAAATGGACAGACCCGTAGCAGATACCATCATAAGAAAGCAGCGAACGCGGCAAATCGGAGTGATCGTCTTGATTGTAGCCATTATGATTGCAGCTTTTTGGCTTTTCAGAAATAAATTACAAACCACGCTTTCCCAGGATCGCATTCGCACTGCGGTAGTTGAAGCAGGCAGTATGGAAAGCACCATCACCGCTTCCGGCGAGGTGATCCCTGCTTTTGAACAAGTGCTCACCAGTCCCATTCCGGCAACTATTCAGGAGGTGCTGGTACCCATTGGCAACGAAGTTAAAAAGGATCAGCCTATTCTGGTGCTCGATAAATCCCTGACTTTGCTCGAATATGAGAAGTTGAAAGACCAACTGGAACTCAAGCGCAATGAAATTACCAAACTTCGCCTGACGCTGGAGCAAAGCCTTTATGATTTGCAAATCAGTGATTCAATCAAAGCGCTCAATATCTCCCGGCTGGAAGCAGAAAAAACCAATGCCCGGCGTCTGTTCGAAATCGGCGGTGGTGTGCAGGAACAACTGGACGAAGCCGATCTGAACCTGAAAATCGCCAAACTCGAGAAACGTCAACTCGAAAACAATCTTTCTATTAAGCAACGCTCCACGAAAACCGATTTGAAAGAGCAGGAGATCCAGGCCCGTATTCAGGGGCACGCGATCGCCGAACTCGAACAAAAGCTCCAGCGTGCCGACATCAAAGCCAACCGCGATGGCGTGCTCACCTGGGTGAATGATCGCATCGGCGTGACCGTCAGCGAAGGCGAAACCCTTGCCCGTATTGCTGACCTGGCGAGTTATAAAGTAGTGGGTAGCGTGTCGGATATGTACGCAGAGCAGTTGCGCCCCGGGATGAAGGCAATCGTAAATGTGAATAATGTTCGACTAAATGGAATCGTATCCGGCATTCGCCCTACGATTGAAAATAATATATTAACCTTTGATATTCAATTAGAAGAAGGAAATCACCCGGCTTTACGTCCCAACATGAAAGTGGAGGTTTTTATTATAACCGACTATAAAGAAAAAACAATACGTGTAGCTAATGGCCCGGCATTCACCGGACAGCCCACGCAGCCGCTTTTTGTCATAAAAAATGGCATTGCCGAACGCCGCGAAGTGGAAATCGGACTCAGCAATTTCGATTACGTAGAAATCACCCGAAACATTGAATCTGGCGAAACCGTCATCATCAGCGACATGAGCAATTACCGGCATTTGGAACGGATCATAATAAAAAAATGATATTTCAAATGAAAACAATTATTCGAATTTTAATCCCGACTTTCTGCCTGTTCCATGCCGGTATTTTGTTTGCTCAATCGGAAAAAACGACACCGTTTACCTTGCAACAAATCGTAGAAATCGCTAAAAATCAGTCAATTGCAGCTAAGCAAGCTTCCACGCTCAAAACGACCCGCTACTGGGAATGGCGCAGTTTTCAAGCGGATTTGAAACCCCAGTTGCTGCTCACTGGCATACTACCCGATTTCAACCGGACGTATCGACCCATCACCCAACCCAGCGGAACCATTGATTTTCAATCGATTTCCAATAACAATGCAGAATTGGGGCTGGCACTCCGGCAAAACATCGCTGCCACCGGCGGAACGCTTTTCGTGCAATCGACCATGCAGCGCTTCGACGACTTTAACCCCCGAAAAACTTTATATAATGGTGCTCCGATTCTGATTGGTTTCAGCCAGCCTTTATTTCAATTCAATCCCTGGAAATGGGACAAACAGATCGAGCCTTTGAAATACCAGGAATCGCAGCAACAATTTATCTTTGAAATGGAACAAGTGGCCGCACAGGCGGTGGATCTATATTTCAATTTGCTGTCGGCGCAAATCAATTTACAAATTGCAACTATTAACCAGACCAACACCGACACATTATACGCCATCGCGCAGGAACGGCTCAAGCTGGGCAAGTCCTCCAAAAATGACGTGCTGCAGCTTCGCCTGGAAACGCTCAACGCCCGTAAATCCTTGGCCACCGCCCGGCAAGATGTGCAGAGCCGGACTTTGCAGCTCCGCTCGTTTATCGGTTATCGCGAGGCAGATCAGTTCACGCTGGCGCTACCCCAGGAAATTCCGCCCTTTGAGGTGAATAGTGACCGGGCTTTGCAGGAGGCACTTGTTAATCGCCCCGATGCCATTGGTTTTCAGCGGCAACTGCTGGAGGCAAAACGTTCCGTGGCAAAGGCAAAAGGTGAAACCGGGCTGCAAATGGCGCTGGCCGGCGGTTTTGGCTTATCGAAGAGCGGCCGGCAGCTTGACGAAGTGTACAGTAACCCCCAGGATTTGGAGAGCTTGCAATTGCAATTAACGATTCCGATCATGGACTGGGGCAGAACAAAATCGCGCCGCGAGACCGCACTGGCTGAGCAGCAACTGGCTCAGTATCAGGTAGAACAAGACCGCCTTGACTTTGAAAATGAGATTCAAACGCAGGTAACGCTGCTGGAAATGTTTCGCACCCAGGTACTTTTGACTGCCGAAGCGGATCAGATCGCCGCCGAACGCTACGAAATCGCGCAAAACCGCTATATTCTGGGTGATTTGAGCATTACCGACCTGAGCATCGCATTGCAGGAAAAAGACCGTGCCAAGCGGGATTATGTGCTAGCGCTCTGGGATTTTTGGGCGGCTTATTATAATCTTCGAAAATTAACTTTATATGATTTTGAAAAAAATGAGAAGGTTAGATATTAGACTGTAGACTTTGGACTATAGACTATAGAAGACTTCATCATAAACCTAAACCCAGTTTAAATAATTGAATTCCATTTACTTCAAAAAATAAAAACATCATGATACAATTACAAAACGTCGAAAAAGTTTACCGTACTCGTACTATCGAGACGCTCGCACTTAATAACATTAATCTCGACATTGAAAAAGGCGAATTCCTTTCCATTATGGGACCTTCGGGCTGTGGCAAAAGTACTTTGCTCAATATTATGGGTTTGCTGGACGCTCCTTCCGGCGGTAATGTGGTGATTAATGGCGAAACTTTCCAACATTTTACCGATAAGCAACTGGCGCATTTTCGCAATAAAACGCTGGGTTTTATTTTCCAAAGTTATCATTTGATTAATGATTTGTCGGTAATTGATAATGTGGAGTTGCCTTTATTATATCGCAATGTGTCTGGCAAAGAGCGGCGAAGACTTGCTGCGGAAGCCCTGGAAAAGGTAGGTTTGAGTAATCGCGTGAAACACTTCCCGAATCAGCTCTCCGGCGGTCAAAGACAACGGGTAGCTATCGCGCGCGCCATTGTAGGAAAACCGAATGTGATTCTGGCAGACGAACCAACCGGCAACCTCGACAGCGTAATGGGCAATGAAGTCATGGAAATTTTATTACAACTAAATAAGAACGACGGTACCACAATTGTAATGGTAACCCACGATGAAAATATGGCGCATAAAACGCACCGTTTGATCCGCTTATTTGATGGGATGCAGGTAAATTAAATATTTATCATTGCTTCTTTATTGTTTATCATATTTAATATTTTAACTATGTTACAAAATTATTTCAAAATAGCCTGGAAAGTGCTGGGACGCAACAAGTTCTTTACATTCGTAAGCTTGTTTGGCATCAGCTTTACATTGGCGGTATTAATAATAGTGACGGCGTTTTTGGATCAAACACTAGGCGCTTCCTATCCTGAAACAAAAAGTGATAAGTGCCTGTATATCAACAGGGTAGTGTTAGATCACACGAGCGGAGGCAGTATGTGGATCAGCGGCGCCAGCTTTCATTTATTACATGAGTATGTAGAAAAAATGAAAATGCCGGAAACCGTTGCTATGGCGTCAAATATTGTACAGACCAATACTTTTGTGGGTAATCGAAAATTGAGATTAGGGTTGCGCTATACCGATGCCGATTTCTGGCGGGTTTTTGCCTTTCAATTTCTGGCAGGAGGGCCATATCATGATGATCATATTAATAAAGGTGAATATGTTGCAGTTATTTCTACCAGTGCCAAAGAAGCTTATTTTGGAAAGGAAGCGGATGTAATTGGCAAAACCATTATTACAGATAACACCAGTTATCGGGTGATTGGGGTTGTGAAAGATGTACCCGTTTACCAAATTAATAGCAACGCCGATATTTATGTGCCTTACAATACCTCCAAAAATGACCTGAAAACGAAAGAATATTTAGGTTCTTACACAGGTATTATATTAGCAAAAAGTGCTGTGGATTTTCCTGCTATTAAAGCCGAGCTAAAAGAAGTGGTTGCCAAAATACCAATTCCCAAAGATGAAAACACCAACCGCCTGCGTGCCTGGGCGCAAACCCGCGCGGAGTATTTCGCTACTAGTCTGATTCCTGGCAATAACGATGATAACCCGCCTGTGGGTATTTTGTATGCCCTTATTATAGGCGCCATGTTGCTTTTTATGTTGTTGCCTACACTCAATTTAATAAATATTAATACCAGTCGTATCATGGAACGTGCTTCGGAGATCGGTATTCGCAAGGCTTTTGGGGCGAGCGCTTCCACGCTGACGGTACAATTTATTATTGAAAATATTATTCTGACATTTATCGGAGGTTTCATTGGTTTGATCATAGCTTTTATTGCACTTAATATTATAGAGAGCAGTGGCGTCATTCCGCATGCCGAACTAAATATTAATTATAAAGTATTCCTGGCAGCAATTGCACTGTGCCTGATCTTTGGATTTTTGTCGGGAGTATTGCCAGCGTTGAAAATGTCCAGATTACAGGTTGTTCAGGCGATTAAAGGAGGGGAGATGTGACCGGGGCCGGGTGACTTTGAGACTAAGAGATTGGGTGACTGAGAGGAAGTTTTATTTATAAAATGCTTAAAAAATAAATCATGATACGCCATTTATTTTTAATGATCTGGAATCAAAAGCGTCGTAACCTGGGCTTGATGCTGGAAATCTTTTTTTCCTTTATGGTGCTGTTTGCTGTGCTGACTTTTATATTATATAATTATAACCATTACCGCCAGCCTTTGGGCTTTGATTATGATCGTGTGTGGGTATTAAACCAGGATTGGAAAGGTGCGCCTGCTGAGGAAGTACGGGCTGTTCAGGAAGAAATAGGCAGGATATTGAGCAACTCGAACGAAGTAATTTCCTATTCATTTTCCAGTAATAATATTCCATATGGATACAGTACATTTATTACATCTCTTAATCATAATAATGTTTCGGTTAGTGCTCATATTTGGGAGGCCGATGCTGAATTTCCCAGGGTGATGGGCATACAATTGTCGGACGGGCGTTGGTTTGATAAAAGAGATGACGCTTCCGTCAATCAGCCTATTATTATTAATGAATTGATGCGTAAAAAGCTGTTTGGCGAACAAAAAGCAATTGGAGAAATAATTACTTCTGGTGACCGGAAAATGGAAGTAATAGGGGTCATAAATAATTATAAATATCGTGGAGAATTCTCGGCGCTGGAACCAGGTTATTTCTATCGTCCTGATACTTCATTCATGGGAAATATCATGGTCATGAAAGTGCGCCCGACCGCCGATGCAGCTTTTGAAGCGAATTTAATGAAACAATTGAACCAGATTGCAGGCAACTGGTCGTTTGAGATGCGCTACATGGATGAGATGCGTAATAATAATAAAAAAATTACAATGGTGCCGATCATTATATTCCTTACGATCAGCGGTTTCCTGATATTTAATGTGGCGCTGGGTTTATTTGGCGTATTATATTATAATATTAATAAACGCAAGCAGGAAATCGGTGTGCGGCGCGCCATGGGCTCCAGCAAAAACAGCATCAGCGCACAATTTATCGGCGAGGTGATTGTGATTGCCACATTTAGTTTGGCATTGGGCTTATTCTTCGCCGTGCAGTTTCCATTACTCAACGTTTTTAATGTACAAGCAGGTATTTATTTTTCAGCCATTATAATAGCATTTTTGCTAATTTACGCCCTGGTTTTGATCTGCTCATTTTATCCGAGCCGACAGGCGGCGCAGTTGCATCCGGCGGTGGCGCTGCACGAGGAGTAATAAATGTAAAATGCTAAATGTAAAATGTCCAAGTTTTGCAGGGTAATATGATACTTATTATAGATGATGATATCGCGGTGCAAACCTCGCTCTCGCTGTTGCTACGGCAGCACGGGTTCGAGGTCGCCATCAAGGATGGCCCGGCGGATGCATTGTCTTTTCTGCGGCGGCAGCGCCCAGAGTTGATCATCCTGGATCTGAACTTTACGGTAGATACGAGCGGCAAGGAAGGTTTTCAGCTTTTTCAGCAAATACGCGAGCTGGATGCTACGATTCCGGTCGTGCTCATCACCGGCTGGGCGACGATTGAACTGGCGGTGCAGGGTATGAAGCTGGGCGCTAAAGATTTTATCAGCAAACCCTGGATCAATGAATATTTATTACAATCTATAAAAACGATACTTCAGCTTATAACTCAACAACCACAGTCCTCAACACGCAGGGAACTAAATGAAAAATATGATCTTGATCATATTATTGGCGATGATCCTGATTTTATTAAAATCCTGGAAACGGTTGCTCGTGTAGCAGAAACCAATGCTTCGGTGCTTATTCTCGGCGAAAGCGGCACGGGTAAAGAACTCATCGCGGAGGCGGTGCATCAAAACAGCAAGCGCCGGAACAAGCCTTTTGTCAAGGTTAACCTGGGTGGCATTCCCGGTTCCTTGTTCGAGAGCGAAATGTTCGGGCACAAGCGCGGCGCCTTTACTGATGCGCGTTCCGATCGGATTGGGCGGTTTGAAATGGCAAATTCCGGCACCATTTTTCTGGATGAAATCGGCGATCTGGACAAAACCAGCCAGGTGAAAATGCTGCGCGTTTTGCAGGATCGAACTTTCGAGGTACTTGGCAGCAGCCAGACCAAATCCATCGACGTGCGGGTGATCAGCGCCACCAACCGCAATCTGGCGGAAATGGTCGCTGCCGGCGATTTTCGGGAGGATTTATTTTATCGTATCAATCTGATTACCATCGAGTTACCGCCTCTGCGCGAGCGCCCCGGCGATATTCCCTTGCTGGTGCAATTTTATATCAATAATTTGAAATCATTATACAATCGCCCGGATTTGCGCGTGAGCAAGGCTGCCATGAACTGGCTGAAAACGCTGACCTTACCCGGAAATATCCGGCAATTAAAAAACCTGGTAGAGCGAACCGTGCTGGTCACTCCAAAAGATGAACTCGACGTCGCTGATTTTCAAAAACATTTTCTGGAAGCGCCTAAGTCCTTGTCAAACAATGATTTACCTGAAGTCGGCAGCATGACGCTGGAGGAAATGGAGATCGAAATGATCAAAAAAGCCATGATATTTCATAATAATCGAGTTGTAAAAGTCGCCAAAGCTCTGGGGCTGACGCGCAGCGCGCTGTACCGGCGTTTGGAAAAATATGATATCCCGTTTGAATAAATTTTAATATGCTAATGTGCTGAGGGGCAATAAATTTATTACAAAAACTAATTAATTTTATAATCGCTAAATAAATAGATCAAAAAATCGGCACATTATTACAGTAGCAAATCAGCAAATCATTATGCGCTTACGCACCCAGTATATCCTGTTCATTATTCTGATCCACGTGGTCACGATCGCCATGTCATTTGTGATTTTTAAAGAAAGCAAGCTCATTTTTATTGCCTCGGAGGCGGTGATTCTGCTGTCGCTGTTTTTCTCCATTCGTTTGTACCAGGCGCTGGTGCAGCCGTTGCGCTTGATTCTGGATGGTATTGAAGCGATTCGGGATCGCGATTTTAATGTAAAGTTTTTGCAAACCGGTAAATATGAAATTGATCAGTTGATTAATGTGTACAATCAAATGATAGACGAATTGCGCGACGAGCGCCGCCGCCAGGAAGAACAGCACTATTTTCTGGAAAAACTGATCCAAAGTTCGCCAACGGGGATTCTTATCCTTGATTTCGATGAAAATATTGAGCGGATGAATCCTAAAGCCCAACAATTGCTTGGTTTAAAAGATGTTTCGTATAATAAAATTCCATTAAGTGAAGTGCCCAATCCATTGGCGAAAAGAATTGTCCAAATCCCGGACAACAGCGCCGAAACGATCTTTATCAACGGCATTGAGACGTATAAATGCCAGCGCTCGCACTTCATTGATCGGGGTTTTCAGCGGAATTTTGTGCTGATCGAAGAACTCACCACCGAAATATTACAAACCGAGAAAAAAGCGTACGGCAAGGTCATCCGCATGATGGCGCACGAAGTAAATAATTCGATTGGCCCGATTAATTCGATTCTGGATTCATTATTATTTTATAAAAAACAATTACAACTTACTGATCAGGAGGAATTTAGCGATGTAATAAATGTAGCGATGCAGCGCAACCACCGGCTCAATCAATTCATGCGGAACTTCGCAAATGTAGTACGCCTGCCCCTGCCCGAGCGCGCGACCGTTGACCTGCGACCGCTGGTTCAACATACCGCCACGCTGATGCAAGCCGAAGCCGGACGCCGGAACATCCAGCTCCAGGTACAAATGCCGGAGCATCCGGTGACGGTATCCCTGGATGCGCAGCAAATCGAGCAGGCGCTGGTCAACATCGCCAAAAATGCCTTGGAATCCATCGGACAGGGTGGGGAAGTGCAATTTATATTGCAGGCAAAACCCTTGCAATTGCTGGTCAGAGACAATGGCGCGGGCATCGCCCCGGAGGTAGCCGACAAGCTGTTCTCACCGTTTTTCAGCACCAAAAAAGCCGGGCAAGGCATCGGGCTTACCCTGATCCGCGAGATTTTATTGAATCATGGCTTTACCTTTTCTTTAAAGACGGAAGCCGACGGCTGGACGGTGTTTCGGATTGGGATGTAAGAGAACTGGGAGACCAAGAGACCAAGAGACCAAGTGACTTGGAGAAAAGGAGACTTTGAGCAAGCCACCTCGTCTCCAAATCACAAATCCACAAAGTCTTTTCCAAATCACCGTTTCCCATTCATAGGTTTATCATTATTCATTTCTATGATGTCGGTGCTGTCGCGGTAGTCGCCGATTAAATGTTTCGCAAAATAATCCGAGCGCAGCCAGAAGAAATATTCGTTCATATCGCCGAAGCCGTGCCGCTGCCCCGGGAAAACGAAGAAATCAAAGCGTTTGTTGGCTTTAATCAAGGCGTTGGCCATGCGGATCGTGTTGCCGGGATGCACGTTATTGTCGATATCGCCGGTGCAAATGAGCAATTTACCCTTCAGGTTTTTCGCCAGATCGGAGTTTTTATCAATATCATATTCGAATGTAACTTCGCCCTTATTATTTACTACTTCTTTTACACCATCATGTTTTTCGCTCCACCAGCGGTTGTAAATATTATTTTCATGATTACCCGCCGAGGAAACCGCTACTTTGAAAAAGTCAGGATACACAAGCATCGCTGCCGTGGACATAAAGCCGCCCCCGGAGTGCCCGAAAATGCCGACTTTGTTGATGTCAATAAATGGATGACGCGCCGCTAATTGCTCTGCTGCCGCTTTTTTGTCGGCCAAGCCGTAGTCACGCAAATTGCCGTAGCCGTAATTATGATACCACTTCGAGCGCGAGGGATGCCCGCCGCGATTGCCCACCGTGATGACGATGAAGCCCAGCTGCGCCTGGCGATCGGTGCGATCCATACTGGCAGAGAAGGCTTTATTCACCGACTCGGTCTGCGGACCCGGGTACACATACTCGATAATCGGATACTTGCGGGTAGAATCAAAATCAAATGGTTTGTACATCACACCGTACAGATCGGTGATGCCGTCGTCGGCTTTTACTTTGAATGGTTCCGGGAACTGGTAGCCTGCCGCGAATAGCTGCGACAAATCCGCCGTTTCCAAATCCATGATTTTATTGCCTTGGTTATCAAGGAGTTCTGATTTGGGTGTCGTATTTACTCTGGAATAATTATTCACAAAAAACTGCCCGGCGTCATTGCCGTTTACAGCGTGATCGAAATCGCCTTTGCTCAGTAATTTCAAGCCTGTGCCATCAAAATTGATGCGGTAAAGATGCAGATAATATGGGTCCTCGTTTGGCTCGCGGCCGCTGGCAGTGAAGTAAAGCACGCGGTTTTTCTCATCAATTACTTCAATATCTTCGCAGTGGAACGGGCCGGAAGTAATTTGGTTTTTCAGCTTGCCTTCGCCGTCATAGAGGTAGAAATGCCCCCAGCCATCGCGCTCCGACCAGTAAATGAGCTCCTGACCACCATTGACCAAACCCAGATCGCGGGTCTCAATGTAAGTGTTCAAACGCTCTTCGATCAATACTTTCACCTCGCCGGTTTTGGTGTCGGCTACGCAGATGTCAATGCGCTTGAGGTCTCGGCTGGTGCGGCTGAAGTAAACTTTATCGCTGGTTTTTGCCAACCAAAGCCCCGGATTGCGTTCATCGTCACGGTTTTTCTTGAGGCGCGGCGCGCGCAGGACCGAAATGCTCTGATCCTTAAAGGTATCCACCGGCATTTCCATCTGCGATTTTGAATCAAAATCAAACACCAGCAGATCGTATTGCGGCTGCTCTTTCTCCCCGGGCATGGCGTATTTGTAGGTTTCCAGCGTCGGGCGCGGATTCGCCACGGAATTAATGACCCATAGGTCTTTCACCTGGCGGTCATCCGATTTGATCATCGCGAATTTTTTGGAATCCGGCGACCAGATCACGCTAACGGCCTTGCGCTTATCCTTGTTTTTTTCAATATCTACGTTGCTTTGACCGCGGTTGCCGCGCTCGTAGTCATAGTTTTCCACGCCATCGGTCGTCCACTGATGTTCTACTATCGTAGTATCTTTCTCGTTTTTCTTGGCTTTTTCAAAATTTTCCATATCCATCCAGTAGAGATTGTGATCGCGCGCGAACAGCACGTATTCTTCATTTGGAGCGATGGAAGCCCAGTCCGGGTCTTTTTTCGGTTTTTCAAAATCGGAAAGCAACCTTAACTGTCTGGTAGTCAAATCATATTCAAAATGCCAGGTTTTCTTGACCATCCGAGGCTTGCCGCCGTTACGCTGGCGTTGTTCCTGCTGAGTATCACCGGTTTCGTCGGTTTCATCTTTTTTCTCTTCTTCTTCCACCAGCTTACTTTTGACTTCAAACTGGATCGCCGTTTCATTCTTGATAAATTTCAGATTTTCGATATCCAAATGCTGCGCATCGTAAGGATCTTTGGTCAGGCGCGACATGTCCGCCGCCATTTTTACATTGTCAAAAAGCGCTTGCTTCGTACGCTTCACGGGATCAACGAGGTAGTAAAATTTTCCTTCGCTGGTTTCGTATTCGTACCAAAAGCGCTCGCTGTTCTTGAGCCAATGCGGATCCACGCGGGTGGAGAAAACCATTTTTCTTACGCGTTCGGGCGAGAACTTAGCCGCCAGTTCGTAGTTCGCCTTGTCAATCGGGACGTTTTGAGCAAACAAACCATAGCCCAGGATCAGGGCGAAAGCCAGGAGTAGTCGTTTTTTCATTATCATTCAGGTTTTCAAATTGCGATTTAATATAAGGTAAGACATTGCGAGCGGTGTAAAATTTCCAATAAAAATCAAAAAGCCGAGCTCCTGAAAAGAAGTCGGCGAATTAAAAAAGCGGAAAACGCAGAATGATTAAAGTGTCACCCATTCTCCGTCTTCGGGAATCCTCAACCTAATTGCATTTGGTTGATTTTCAAATGCTTGTCGGATGATGGCTCTGGTTTGGTAGCAATGGTTAATGGTATCGAGATGGACAACGGTAACGGTTGCAGTTGGCGCATAATTTAGCACCGAGGCAATGTCTTCGGTGGTCATGGTAATCGGTTCACCCTTAATAAATTGCGCGGCGCCGCCATTCACAATAATATGATTTGGTTGATGCTGGTCAATGGCATCTTGTACCTCCGGGCACCAGATGGTATCCCCGGCGATGTATAATTTTTGATTCTGATATTCAAAAACAAATCCTGAAACAGGCGCCATCATTTTGCCGATCTCGCCAGTGCCATGCTGCCCGCCGGTGCGATGGATGGTAATGCCTTTCCAGCTAAAACGGCGATCCACCGATTGAATATTGGAAAATCCTTGTGCTTTGAATGTGGCTTCATCTTCGGGTTGCCCGATGAGCAACTTGTCCTTGGGGATTAATTCCTGTGCCGCCTGATCCCAGTGGTCACGGTGCGTATGCGTTATAATAACGGCATCTATTTCATTTACTAAAATATTTAATTCATGATGCGAAATCGGTAAATCTACCATCGGAATTCGAATGTTATTGCTAGCCATTTCAATTGGTGGCATGGAATCTTTATCACCGAGCATGGGGTCCACCAGGAATTTATATTTTCCGATTTCGAGCATCAGCGTGGCGTTGCGGAGCAATCTGACTTTCATCGGTGTACGGTTTATAATATTTTTTAATAAATTCGGCATTTTAGGTTGAAACAGAACCGCTGAAATTAAACCCAAATTTTGAATAAAACGTCTTCTTTGCATGGCATTTGATTTTGCTGCAAAATTAGGCGCGCGGCGGTCATCGTGCTTATTCGATTTGGACGACTTTTTATCCGATTCAGACAATGCAATACAAATCTATTGAGTGTGAGGCTTTTATAAGCATAATTAATAAAAAAGATTGTGCTTTTCACCAGCGGCTGGGCTGGTCGCATACCGATTGGCATATGCATAATCGCGGACAGTTGATCTACGCAGAGTACGGCGTAATGCGGCTTTACGTGGAAAATGCGGTTTTTTACATTCCATCCTGGCACGCTGCCTGGATTCCGGAGGGACTAAGACATAAAGTTGTGACGGAGTCTATTGATTTGATGTTCAGAACTTTATATTTAGACTGTAATTCATTGCCGGATGAGTTTTATAAGCAAGTTTCCGTTTTTTACGCAGATACCTTGCTCCGGGAAATGATCGTGTACACCGAACGCTGGGCATTGCACGGCGCGGCGGACACGCACGAAACCACTTTTTTACAATCGATCAAATATCTTTTGTCGGAGAAAGCGAAAAACGCCATTGGCTTGCATTTGCCGACGATTCAACATCCCAAGTTACTGGAAATCAATAGTTTTATCCTGGAAAACCTCGATCAGAAATTAAAAGCCGGGAAAGTGGCCGGGTGTTTTGGCATGAGCGAACGCACGATGGCGCGTTTGTTCTTAAAAGAATTAACTATGCCTTTTTCACAGTATATCAAATTATTACGCATTATAAAAGCGGTGGAATTATTAGTGCTTCCCGGTATGAATGTGACAGAAGTTGCCTTCCGAGTCGGGTATGAAAGTTTGCCGACATTCAGTAATAACTTCTTGGAGATCATGGGTGTCCGCCCGAATTTTTTCTTGGAGAGATGAAAAAGACTCCCGAGGTCATTCAACCCCGGAAGTCTTCTTTTTTCAAACACATAGATAAGGGCTTCTAGTCAACCTATCTCCTCGTCACTATTCTCTTTCCCCTGGTTCTCCGAAGTTGCCACGTCCACCGCCGCCACCCGGCGCTTCAATCACGAGCTTGAATTCCTTACTTTCGCCGCCTTTTTCGACGGTAACTTTGAAAGTACCCGCGTACAGATAGCATTTGCCATCGTCGGCTTTTTTGATATTAATCGGTCTTTCGTCGGCTTTGCGCTTCTCGTTGAGCTTGGCGTTGTAAGCATCCAGCAATTTTTCATCGAAGCTCAGATCGTAAGTCGGATAATTCAATCCTTTTTTCAAATCTGCTTCGAAGGTTTGCATCACCGTACCATCTTCAGCGGCTACCGTGAAGGTCGCCTTGCCGTCGCTGTTGACATAGAGCGGAATTTGTACCTCCGGCTTGAATTCTCGACCAAAGAAGGTGCCACCCCAGCGTGAATTGTAACGCTGTTTTTCTACCTCGAACACAACGAGCGGTTTCGCCATCAATTCATCGGTCAATTGCTGCAATTCCTTGATACTGCCAACGTAGATCGAACGACCGTGCGTGCCGACCACCAGGTCTTTGTCGCGCTCTTGTACAACCAGGTCATGCACCGGTGTAGCGGGCATGCCTTTGCTCCATTGCATGAAGCTCTTGCCTTTATCCAGGGATACGTACAAACCGTGATCGGTGCCGACGTAGAGAATATCGGCATTGCTCGGGTCTTCCTTGACCACATTGACCGGTTCCAGCGGCAAATCTGTGCCGATTTTCGTCCAGTTTTTACCATAATCGGTGGACATGTACACGTAGGGTTCGAAATGATCCCAGCGATAGCCATTGAGCGATACGTACACCGTGCCTTCGTCGTGCGCAGAAGCCCAGACTTGTGAAACCCACATATCTTTGGGCAAGCCGTTGGTAATATTGTTCCAGGTGTTGCCACCGTCAGGCGTCACGTGCACCAGACCATCATCTGAGCCGGCATAAACCAAACCAAAGCGCAGCGGTGATTCGTGAACGGTGGTGAGTGTGCCAAAAGCCACGTCGCCCTTGCGTCCGCCGTTGGTCAGGTCGCCGGAAATTTCTGAGAAATCAGTACCCTGATTGAAAGATCGATGCAGTTTATTGGAACCCATGTACAAAATATCCTGATTGTGCTGAGAAAGCCAGATCGGGGTTTCCCAATTCCAGCGCAAGGGGCGCTCACCAAGCTTGTGACGAGGTGTAATGCGCTGACGCTCAACGGATTTTGTATTCAAACGGAAGTAGTTACCAAATTGGCTACCGGCATAAACCGTCGCATTGTCGCGGGTATCTACCATTACCATCATACCGTCGCCGCCGCCAATGGATTTGTAAGGATATTCGCCGGAATCGTGCCAGCCCGTGCCGGCGCGATAGGTGCTCGGACCCATCCAGACGCCGTTATCCTGCAAACCGCCGTAAACATTGTAAGGTCTGGCGTTGTCCACCATTACACTGTAGAATTGCCCAACCGCGGGTGTGTTGCACTTGATCCAGGTTTTGCCGTCGTCATAGGAAATATTCACACCGCCATCGTTACCGTTGATGAGGTGACCTTCCCGCTTCGGGTTTACCCAAAGTGCGTGGTGATCGGAATGGACGTTGTCACCATTGATCATTTCCCATTTCTTACCGCCATCGTCAGAGCGCATGATCGGCACGCCGTAGGTATAAACTTTATTCGGATTGCTGGGCGAAACGTGCACCATGCCGAAGTAATAACCGTAGGAGCTATAAGCATCCAGCGGCTCGTCGTGCGTTTTTTTCCAGGATTTGCCGTTATCAGTAGATTTGTAAATTTCCAGGCCTTTCACCGTCGAGCTTAATAAAATTGAATTTGCATCTTCCACATATTCAACGAGTTCCACCGGTTTGATCTCGTCTTTTTTCACCATACCGATGATCTTGTCAGCATTGTACTCACGCGGGAAACCATTGCTTTGCAAATAATCTGCCACCTGATACTTCGGGAGCTTCAGGAAATCTTCCTTGCTCATATTGCGGAGCATATCACGCGTCACTACATTGGGGTCGGGCTCTTCCTTAGGGCGGAGGTTGTAGTTGTCAATTGCCGCGTAAAGCGTGGTTTTGCTGCCCATTTTGTTGATTGTCAAGCCGATACGTCCAGCCTTGTCATCATTCGGGAAACCGCTTTTGGCATCGGTCAGCAGCGACCAGGTATTGCCGCCATCGGTGCTTTTGTAAATACCCGTTCCTTTGCCGCCTTCCACAAAATTCCAGGCGCGACGCTCGCGTTCCCACATGGCTGCGTACAAAACCTTGGCATTGTTGGGCTCCATGATCAGATCCACGCCGCCGGTATTTTCATTCACAAACAATACCTGTTTCCAGGATTTACCGCCGTCGGTGGTTTTGTAAATACCGCGCTCTTTATTTGGCGAGTATAAATGCCCCAAAGCCGCTACCCACGCGGTGTTTGGGTCGGTTGGGTGCAAAATGATGCGTCCGATGTGATGGCTTTCGCCCAAGCCCAGGTGCGTCCAGGTTTTGCCGCCGTTGGTGCTTTTGAAAATACCAGTACCGGAATATGACGAACGGCTGGAATTGACCTCTCCGGTGCCCACCCAGATCGTGTTGCGCGCCCAATCCACAGCAATATCGCCGATGGTCATCACCATTTGATCGTCGAACAAAGGCTCAAAAGAATGACCATTATTGACCGTTTTCCAAAGCCCGCCGGAAGCATAAGCCACGTAGAAATGCGTCGGGTCACTGGGAGAAACGTCCAAATCCGCTACGCGGCCGCTCATGATCGTCGGACCCACATTGCGAAACTCGATGTTGTTGATGATCGAAGTTTTTTCCAGGGCTTTGCGCTGTTCAAAGCTCTTGATGCGCGCCTCCGCCGATGTAGCAGGCGGTTGAGGCTGCGCCCAGGCTATCTGCGTTATCAGAAGAAACAGGAATAGAATTTTTAGTTGCATGTGTTAAGAGGTTTTAAGTTTTGACCATTTTAAACGACTGATTTTTCCAAACTTAGTAAAAATGGTGAAGTTTACAGCTTCCGAATTCCGACTTTCGCTTTAAAAAAATAGTTTTGTGTGCTGCTAAAAAGTTCTTTTTTTCAACACTACCGTACGTTGCACGCCCTCCTCATCCAGAAATATGAGGGTGATCTGCTCGCGCTGCTGCCAGATATAATCATTCATAAAGTACTGACAGTCATTTGATTCGATTTTAGCATAATCTTCTTCGTCGATTTTTAAAATGGTATGCCCAACTTTTAGCCCGGCTTGCTCGGCATCGCTGCCCCGGAAAACGCCGGAAACTACCAAACGATCTCCGTTCGGGCGTACGCGGAAGCCAAATACAGGTTCGGATTTAAATTCAATATTATTTTCGTTGGGATGGAAATAAAATTTTCGACCGGGATAATCGAGTGTAACCGTGCCGTACCTCAGCAATTGCGCGCCCAGGCGAGAACCGGCTGGGTTTGTAAAATCTGATATAATGTTTTTAATGGAATGATTACCAATATTTAGTTCTGCAAAACGAATCATATATTTTTCGGAAGATGGCGGAATGATGCCGCTCGCGCCCATGGAGAAAGAACCAAACACAGGTATTACGTCCTTAGTCGTGATCTTGTTTGTCTTACTAAACTTCTGAAAGCGAGCCTGATCTAGGGTGAAAAAATCATCCGAACCGGAGTCGAATAGCACTTTTTCCCGGATGCCGCCAGCAAGGTTGATCTTGATGTGTGGCGATCCCTGGGCTTTA
>CAZGAU010000078.1:0-23880 GCA_964523725.1 uncultured Saprospiraceae bacterium | reverse complement strand
CTGCTAATATTAATACCAGTATCATAACCGGGATCAAATGCTCGGGCGAACCCCAGTAATGGCGGATGTCGCTTGCCTGAAAGTGGCTGTGTCCTTCATGCGCCTGACTTAATAATGGCAGCAACAACATAATGAGAGTGGAAATCCATTTAGTAATGCGCTTCATGTTTTTGATCAGATTTAAAGGTTAATGCAAAATAGATTGCAGACAAAGTTAGACCGAAGCTATTGACACAAGCATGACAAAAGTCACCGAAATAAATGAGACTTGTCATCCGGATTGACTTGGTAATAATTTTACTTTGGTGCTAATTCGTGAAATATATTTTCCTCGGTCTAAAAAAATCAAAATCATGAGCGCTACCGCAGAAAAACGTCCTACCTATTATGAAGAACTGCGACAGAAAGGCTATTCTCGCCGGGATTTTATGCGATTTTGCACCGTGATGGCCGCCTATTTGGGGCTGGAAGCCAGCGGTGCTGCACAAATTTCCAGGACTCTCATGTCCACTTCACGCGTGCCGGTCATCTGGTTGCATTTTCAGGAATGTACCTGCTGCAGTGAGTCGTTTATTCGTTCGTCTCACCCCATTGTAGCTGATATTTTGCTGGATAAACTGTCGCTCGATTACACCGAAACCCTGATGGCTGCCTCCGGTCATGCCGCAGAAGCAGCGATGGCCAAGACGATGAAAGATTCTTATGGTGAATATATTCTTTGTGTAGAAGGCTCAGTACCAATTGGTAATGACGGTGCTTATTGTTGCATTGGCGGTAAATCTGCTGAGCAAATTCTGGAAGAAACCGCGGCCGGCGCCAAAGCGATCATCGCCTGGGGTAGCTGTGCCTGCAATGGCTGTGTACAGGCTGCCAAGCCGAACCCGACTAACGCTACGCCAATTCATAAACTGGTGAAAGGCAAACCGATTGTGAAAGTACCGGGCTGTCCGCCGATTGGTGAAGTGATGGCTGGAGTGCTGGTGCATGTGATTACTTTTGGCACCTTGCCGGAATTAGATCGCGTGGGGCGTCCGAAGGCATTTTACTCGAAGCGGGTACACGACAGTTGTTACCGCCGTCCGTACTACGATGCCGGTCTTTTTGTCGAATCTTTCGATGATGAAAATGCCAAGAAAGGCTATTGTTTGTACAAGGTAGGCTGTAAAGGCCCGATGACGTACAATGCGTGCGGTATCATCAAGTGGAACAATGGCGTCAGTTATCCGATCCAGTCAGGACACGGCTGTTTTGGCTGCAGCGAGGCGAATTTCTGGGACAACGGACCGATCTATCGTCAACAAGCTAATTTCCCGGGTTTCGGCATCGAAAGTAATGCAGATACGATCGGCCTGGTTGCTGCGGGCGCCACGGCTGCCGGTATTGCGGCACATGCCATTGCTACGAATGTTCAAAAGAAAAAACTGATCAAGAATTTGATTACGGAAGGTAAAGAATCGGAACAGGAACTGAAGGAGTAATTTTTTAGCTGCAAGCTTCAAGTTACAAGAAACAAGTCCGACTATACTGCTTCTTGTTGCTTGTAGCTTGCCACTTGTGCCTTTTCAAACAAACAAAAATCGAACCAACATGAGCGAACGAATCGTCATAGACCCCATCACCAGAATAGAGGGGCACCTGCGAATCGAAGCCGATATTCAGGACGGTAAAGTACAAAACGCCTACAGTTCCGGTACGATGGTGCGGCTGATCGAAGAAATCTTGCGTGGGCGCGATCCGCGCGATGCCTGGGCATTTGTAGGGCGCGTATGTGGCGTTTGTACCACCGTACACTCGCTGGCTTCCTGCCGCTCGGTGGAAGACGCACTGGATATTACCATTCCACCAAACGCAGAACTGGTACGCAATATCATGTTTTGTACGCAGTACATGCACGACCACGTGGTGCATTTTTACCATCTGCATGCCCTCGATTGGGTGGATATTGTCAGTGCTTTAAAAGCCGATCCTAAGGCCACTTCCGAGATTGCGCAAAGTATATCCAACTGGCCTAAAAGCTCGCCAGGCTATTTCGCTGATTTGCAAAAGCGTCTGACCAAATTCGTAGAAAGCGGTCAACTGGGCATCTTCGCCAATGGCTACTGGGGACACAAAGCTTACAAATTACCAGCAGAAATTAATCTCATCGGTGTAGCCCACTATCTCGAAGCCCTCGAATGGCAAAAGGAAATCGTAAAGGTGCATACTATTTTCGGTGGTAAGAATCCGCACCCCAACTACCTCGTGGGTGGTATGGCCTGCTCGATCAATCTGGATGATTCCAGTACAATCAACGCCGAGCGCCTGGCTTACGTGGGTCAACTGCTCAAGGATGCCAAGGAATTTATCGAACAAGTGTATATTCCTGATTTACTGGCAATTGCGCCTTATTATCTCGACTGGGCGAGCATTGGCGGCGGCTTGGGTAATTATCTGGTGTATGGCGACTTGCCGACCAACGGCTACAACGATCCCTCTAGTTTCAAATTCCCATCCGGGGCGATTTTGAATAAAGATATTAGCAAAATTTATGATGTAAATCTTCGCGATGCCAGTGAAATTCAGGAATTTGTAACCAACTCCTGGTACGAATACGCCGGCGGCGACAATCAAGGTTTGCACCCCTGGGACGGCGAAACGAAGCTGAAGTACACTGGGCCGAAGCCTCCGTACGAAAATCTCAACTTCGACGAAAAATACAGCTACCTGAAAACGCCACGTTGGAAAGGCAACGCCATGGAAGTAGGGCCGCTTTCCCGCATGCTGGTGGGCTATGCCCGCGGTCGCGAGGATTTCAAAGAAGTGGTGGACAGCACCCTGGCGAAACTCGGCGTGCCGATCACCGCATTGTTTTCAACTTTAGGCAGAACGGCCGCTCGTGGTCTGGAAAGTGTTCTCATTGCCCAATGGGCGCAGGAATTCTACGATGATCTCATCACCAACATCAAAAACGGTGATACCCGCATGGCGAATATGGATAAATTTGACCCGAAAAAATGGGAACCATCTGCCAAAGGCGTTGGGCATACCGAAGCGCCGCGCGGCGCCCTGGCACACTGGATTGTGATTGAAGATCAAAAGATCAAGAATTACCAACTGGTGGTGCCGACGACCTGGAATGCTTCGCCGCGCGACCCCGAGGGCAAGATGTCCGCTTACGAATCTGCCCTGCTTGATACGCCGATCGCTAATGCAGAGCAACCGGTGGAAATTTTGCGCACGGTACACTCGTTCGACCCGTGTATGGCTTGCGCTGTGCATTTGTACGACGAAGACGGCAAGCATCTGAGTCGGGTGAAAGTGCTTTAATGGTTGAGAACGTTTAAGAGGTTTTGTGATTCATTGAAACAAAGGCAGCGCCTGGCGTCTGGCATTTGACGTCAGGCATCAAAAAATCTTTTCTATGAAAGCTTTAGAGCATCATCTACGGAGAGTATTCGTATGGGAATTGCCGGTGCGTATTTACCACTGGATCAATGCTTTAGCTATTGTTGCGCTCTGCGTAACGGGCTACCTGATTGGTAATCCGCCGGGCATCATGTCGCAGGAAGAAGCTTCTTTCCGATATTTATTTGGCACGATTCGATTTATTCACTTTGTGGCTGCTTACATCTTCTTCTTTAATTTTATTTTCCGCATTTACTGGGGGTTTGTGGGCAATAAATATGCGAATTGGCGAAATTTTATACCCACGACTAAGAAATACTGGCGGGAAATCTGGAATGTGCTAAGGATAGATATTTTATTGAGAAAGAATAAAGAACACTTGTCGGTTGGTCATAATGCATTGGCCGGCTTTACATACTTTATCATGTTTTTGGCATTTTTATTACAGGCTGTTACCGGTTTTGGTTTGTACGCTTCGATGAGCGACTGGTGGTTTCCGGGTATGTTCGTGTGGGTTTCTGACTTATTTGGCGGTGATTTCGCGCTGCGCAACTGGCACCATGCGGCGATGTGGTTCTTTATTATATTCGCTATGATACATATTTACCTGGTGTTATATCATGATTATGTGGAAGGCAGAGGCGAGGTTTCCTCCATGTTTGGCGGCTGGAAATTTATTGAAGAAGAAGTTTTTGAACAGGAAGCAGCGGAAGAACGCGAAGAGGCTGCTTAATTAAAAGATTTTAGACGATAGATATTAGAGGTTAGACGCAGAGCCTTGCTCACCTATCGGCTATTACTTAATATTTAAACAATGGAAAATCAGCTATTAATACTTGGCCTTGGCAACCTGCTCATGGGGGATGAGGGTTTGGGCGTGCACTTCGCGCGAGCGATGGAAGAAGCGGTTTTGCCTGAAAACGTCACCGTGTTGGACGGCGGCACCGGCGGTTTTCACCTCATGAGTTACCTCGAAGATTACCCTGTCATTATTGCCGTAGATGCCACGCTTGATGAGCGGCCGGCGGGTACGTTGCGCCTGATCGAACCAAGGTTCTCCAAAGATTTTCCGCGCTCCCTGAGCACCCATGATATCGGCTTGCGCGACCTGATCGAAGGCTTGCAAATACTGGGAAAGATGCCAAAAATCTATCTCTTCGTGGTGTCTATTGATACGGTTCAGCCACTGTACATTGGGTTGTCGCCGGAAGTAGGAGCGGTGATGCCCGATTTATTACAAAAAGTCAGAAAACTGGCGTACGAATTGTCGGAGCAATTGGTCACAACGCATTGATTTTCAATTCATACAAAGGCAAATTCCGACCTGGAACAGATGAAGGATACTCCGCCACAAACCTACCGCCGTAGCGCTCATAAAAGCCAGTGGCGTGCGGATCCGCGTAAAAGCAAAATTTGGTGATGCCTGATGTCTGACAACGCTCAAGCAAATGCAGCATCAACCGATGCCCGATGCCCTTGCCGATCCAATCGGGATGGATGAACATATTTTCCAGCCAAAGCCCTTGAGGGTGAAAGAGTTCCCCAACATAATAATCTTCTTTATTTTCAACCGTTGAGTAAAAACCGGCGATGGCATTGTCAATTTCCGCTACGAAAAATTCCTGCTGTTGCATGATTTCCGGCGTGATGGTCAGCTCTTCGCGCCAAAGTAATTTTAGCTCTTCCGGGTAATCCCAGTAAAATTTGGAGGCAAACATGATATCGGATAATTGCTCGTGCTCACCGGGCCGTGCCGGACGGATATTCAGGTGTATCAATTTGTTCCTTTTTTGGCAGATGGTTTAAAATAATTTTAAATGCAGCTTATTTTTAAAAATAAAAATCTATTTTTTGCATTTTTTAAAAATAAAATTTGAATCTTTTTAAAAAAAGAGTACTTTTGGAAATCATCAAATAACCCTGAAATTTAATACCTGATGCCCAAAGAAATCAAATTTTTCCTGTCCACCGGAATGCCTTTCCGGATATGTAGTTTTGAAACCAATCTTTTCGATTTGCACAAACATATGCGACCTTAAAAACACTTGTACACCAAGGCATTTAAACAATACCGGGTTCCGAACAGCACCGATCTTGACTTACAGTAAGCACCTGAATCTTTTGTTACCTGCCGGATGACTTGATTTTACTGAGGTTCTGTATTGGTTATCTTCCTGAAAATCCTATTCTGTAACACCTATTACCTCCGTTGAAAAATGAGTTTTTTCACCAGAAAAATTAACGAGCATCTGCTGGTAAATGAACCGGCAGATGGCGAATCGGGCTATTGGGTAGCAGTTCTGAAAAATCCTGTAATATCCGAAAATCCTGAACTCCCTGAAGTCTGGAACAAACCACCGGTGCCCGATCCACCTGCCGAAGAACCGGTCGTTTCCGGTGAAGAAAATACCCCGCCTGCTGACGAAAGTCCCGAACCCGCGCCGGAAGACCCCGGAACACTGGCTTCGCTTGTCTTTTGCTATTCGGAAATCACCAGCGAAAATGCGGAAGATTTCAAAATGAAGGTAGCGCAAATCCTTGATAATAAGGGAGTTGAACGCGCGATCATCTGGCTTACTTCGGTTGAAAATGTGGACTCGGATCATGCCATCATTCTTGGCGTGGATGCAGCCGGACAAAATATTACCAGCGATTTATTCATTCCCGACGACTATTTCCTCCCGCTTCACATTCATGCCGGCGGAACGCTGATCTTGACAGAGGAAACGTTTTTGATTGGTGGAAGTGCTGATTTTCAGGAGTTTGGAGGAGTTGTCACCGGCTCGTCGATTGCCTTGAATATGTCGGGAAGCAGGCGCGCCAGCCTGAGTTTTAGCCTGGAAATATCTCTGGAAAATATAGGAAAACAGACCGGATTTCAGTTTCATTTCCCGGAAGAAGATGGGCGAATTCGAAGTGAATGGTTGCCGTTAGCTGCGCCAAAATTGAATCAAGATACTGTATTCGAGTCGGTTATACATCCATTGGATCTATTTAATGAGCAATTGAATGCAGTAAACAATCCAAATAATAACGATTTTTCCATTACCAAAGCCTATCAATTAAGGTCAACTTTCCTGGAGTTTACCGGTAAAAATGTGTCAGGAGAAGAAACAACACTGGCTTCTTTCTACCGCACTATTTTTGGTGAAGAAGTAACCCTGTTACCGTTGAACTCCCAACAAACCGCATTACCGGCGAGACTGGTGCCGACAAAAGGTTTTGATTCGAGTGGAGCGCCCGTACATTTCTTATCTCCGGAAGGCGATTTTGTACTGCAAGCTCAGGATAAAAGCGATACGCCCTACGAATTAATCTGTGGTTTGCAGGGCACCGAATTTTTTGAATTTCGCGGAAAATCAAGCAGTTATGCCGGTGATCGGCTGCGTTTTTTAGCTGGACAAGCTGCGTATTCGCCCAATTTCCCGTTTAAAGAAGTTTCTCCCCTCGGTCCGCCACTGGATGCCGGTGCGCCTTTGCTTACAAAAGAATTTACAACTGCCTGGGTGACCTTATTACCAGGAAAATCTGAAGAAAAAATTGAATACGTACCGCAGGCACAGGAAGCAGCGCTCTATGGCGTGGAAGATACGGTCAGCTCGATCGGTAATTTGCTTGGAAATTTGTCACCGGCGTACACCCTGCCCGTGGCGGATCAATTGTTGTTTCCAATGCCATCTTACGGAGGCGTGGTTCCCGGAAGCGCAGGTTTTACGCTGGAACGTCTGGAAATGTTTGAAAGTCAGGTGCTTTCGACCACCCGGCGGGACAGGATCGGCGATGCAGCCGGGGTACAGACTTCAAGCGAGCGCTTGCGGCGGCAACGTTCATCCACAGGTTCAGGTACAAGTTTGAATGTGACCACGCCCAGCGGCGTATTGGTCAACGTGGACACCAGTAACGGCGGTGCTCGATGGAAAAAAATTATACTCGGACAAAAGACCGTTTTGGACGAAAGTTCACCGGACCTGATCGCCTTTCACAATCCGAAAGACAACTTACAACAGGCGTTTTCTACTGCGGATTTGTTTCTGGTAGTTGCCAATCCATTAAATCTGGGCAAGAATAAGCCGACTAATCCAGGAACTGAGCCCACGTACGATGCGCAGATCAATATGGAAAACTGGATTTTGAATGCGCAGGTTGGCGCCAATGTGTACGGTGATTATACCAATATCATGATTTTCAAGTCGCAAAAAGGCGCTTTGTACGATCCCGACCCGAAAAAAAGTCTGGTAGCCAACCCGAACAAATGGACCCAAAAAACAGATTTTGCGGCTCCGGTTACCGAGGAAAAACCTTCAGAACCGGATGTGAATCAATTGGTTGTATTGTCAAACTGGCTCCAGAAATATTTCGCGGAAGCGGCTGCTCAGGAAAAAAATCCCTTTTTTGAAAAATTCAATGCCCTGGCGACTGACCCCAACTGGCAGGGATTCCTCATTTTGCGCATGGACATTGAGCAATTGCCGCAAGAACTCGCCGGTATTCGCGCGGGCGTGAAGGATGAGAGAGCTTTTTATGCGCATCATTTTGGCATAGAAATCAATCAGATCAAGAAAGACACCGATGTGCACATCAAGGACGACAGCTCAATGTTTGGACTGATTTATTACGAAGACCCCGATTTTCAAAAACCCTTGAAGGGAGAGCTGTTTCAGCCCGTTCCCCCGGACAATACAGACAATTACGATTTTCGCCTGCTGACTTTGAAGGTCTTGTTTGAAAATTCCAGGATCAAGGAATTTGAAAGTTATGCACAGGTAACGCTGAATCAATTGTTTGGCATGCGTCCTTCGCGCATGAGTACCACCGGCAATCCTTTCAACACGATTGTGCTGCGAGGCAGTTATCATAATGTCAACGGTAAACCCGTGTACGGACTGGGTACCGAGACCGATTACAGCTTCTTTTTTACCAATAACCTGTTCAATAAAATTGAGGTTACCGGGGCTCAGTTGCTGACCCGAAATATCAAAGGCAAGGATGTTTCCTGTTGGTTTGCCCTGCGCGGCTATCTGGATTTCCGAGTGCTAAACCGGGTACGGGATGATGTTCCGGTTGATCTGATTGGTTTTGGCAGTGCGGAGAATCTGGACTTTTCAGAAGATGGACAACCGCGCCAGGGGCTTCATTTTTCCAATCTGGGTCTGGAGATGAATTTCAATACCGATACCCCGCAGGATAAAACGTTTGCTTTCAATATTCAGGAAATCCGCTTTGATCAGGCGCGCAGCACGCCGCGCAAGGGCAGCCTTTATACTGATTTTGCGATGGAATTGAAGGGCATGATCGCCGGAGCAAAAGATATTCCACCCACCATGCAAGGCTATCTGAATGTAACCACCGATGTGGGCACGGCAGGCGTTAGGGGCAGCGAATGGTATGGGTTGCGCTTCCATCTAAATCTGGGTTCGCCGGGTGAACTCGCCGGAAAAATAAGTCTGGATTCTGAATTGCTCTTTGCCTGGTCGCCGGAAAGTACCGGGGGCAGCAGCTACAAAGCCATGATCGGCATCGAGCTGCCGGGGGGCGGCGGCGCCAGCCTGTTCGACTTACAAAATGTGCTCAAACTCAGCATTGGCCAGGTGCGACTGCTTTACGCCGATCAGGGAGATCGCAAAGGTTTTTTGCTGATGCTTACCGAAATTGCCCTGAAATTCCTGGGATTACTCAAAATACCGCCCAGTGGTTCTACCAATTTCTACCTTTTCGGAAACCCGAATGCCGGCGGCGAAGCTTCCGGGCTGGGGTGGTATGCGGTGTACCGGCAATCATTGCCACAGTAACTAAAAAATCACTTTTAAAAATAAAATAATATGTTGCCTTTAGTGTCCTCCGTTACAAGTGGTGTCAATGAAGCCAACCGGGGAAATTTTGATGAGTTTAAGCCTAGATTGATGGCGTTCCTAAGGGGGCTTCCCGTCATTCGGGTGTACATGGATAATTCCCCGAATTTTGGACATCAGGCCAATACCATAGCGATCATGCGCAGGCTGAAAGCACTGGGTTTTGAAGGCGTATTTCAGGTGTTTTGTAATAGATCTCCCACGGGTGGCGGTGAGGATCCATTACCTAAATTAGCGAAGCTATTACCTGGTCTTGATATTCTTAAGATTCTTAATTTTAATAATAGCAAAAGTGATATTGAAAATATTGATAATCAGCAAAATATAAAAGGTCTTAAAATCATCCTTTTTGAATATGCGACTAGTTATGACGAGGATGAACTAATCGAAGTACCCTTTTGTATCACCGGCGGTGCTGATAAAGAAGGAAATGCTAATAAATCATTTTGGAATTATGCATATAATACGAATGTTCAATATTTTTTGCGCTTGCAAGCGTACTTGTGGCCACTGAATAGGGGAGGGGATTATAGAGATCAGATTACAAAGCCAAGGGCAATAGGAATGGCAGATTTACATTTGCTTGATGAAGGAAAAGGGGATGATATTATTTGCGAGTTTGCAGAAGATAGTATGTATGGTTCTGATTTTAGTTTTCAATCCTATTATTTGGAAGATCCGGTACTAAATGCCGCCGATTGGGCTGAATACGCTCGCTCTGATGAATGGAAAGATAAAGCCGCAGCTTTACAATTTTTGGATACATTGGGAGCGACCACTCATTTAATGCCGGTGTACGGCATCGGCGATACCAACGCAGTTAAATTACAACCACATGACTTATTATTTAGTATTTGCGCTGGTGTAGTAATAACTGATTTAGAAAAGCCTGTCGTTATTATAAACTTCTCAGAGATAAGTGATGCCCCTTGGGTCGGGTTTGTAAAATTATTAGCTACTGAAGATGATACCACAGCGCTTGATAATCTTGCTTTGTTTTGCCGCCAGCATCTAATCAAATCCCGGATCAAAGTATTGCATTTAAAGCAAGGATTAAGTGAAATACAATCGCAGGTAAGGGCTTTAACAAGAGGTGAGATTTGTGTGCTGGACATTGGCACGGTGCCGCAGGAATTATTCAATTATATGTATTCCAGAGCGACGCTGCCACCGGTTTTTGAAGGGCAGGGTACGGCTGTTTTAGCTCTAAATCAGGGCAAGCCTTTTTTCAAGTTTTCAAAGCCGGGCGCTCGGATTGGTTATCCGGATCGATTTTCACTAGATAGTGCGGTCGCTCAACAATGCCAGAAATTTGCGAATCAAATATTAATAAAACCTAATGCTTGGCCAAAACCAGCTGATGACATTCATCCCGCATTGTTACTTTCCATGTTTATAAACGCGGCACTAGCGCCATCCGGAGAAATCAAGGAATATTTTGATGCTTGTCGAGATTATTTCCATAATGAGAGACATGATAAACTCCTGATGGCTTTACAATATTTTATGGAGCATTTTAATCCCGATCGTGAATAATATAATGTGATGTAATAAAAAGTAAATATTTCAACCGAAAAAGGTTACACCATGACCCTGGATCAACTACTTCAAAATATAAATGCCAATACTTCAGATAATAATGCGCTGGATTTCGTTCCGGGCGCCCTCGAAAGCGGTAATATTGCTGACTTTTTCAAACACCTTTCACCTGACGGCGCAAATATTACTATCCAACTAACCAAACCGGTTAAAGAGAAGAGAGATGCCGGAGTTCTGACGGAAATTATCGTTGAAGGTAAATCAAGTTTTATCGGGGTAGATACGGATCTGATTATTCATTTCACAGTAAACAACGAGGTACTGGCAGCAAACGGAATTATCTCAGGTAATTTTACCTGGAACCCCAGTGGTGTAGAGTGGTTCGGTTTTTCAAACCCATCTTACTATTTCAAGGTAGATGAAACCAATGCCAGATTAGCAGGTCATATAGAAGCAAAACTCTCACTTGGCACTAATATTACCTTGTCATTGCCACTCCCTGTGTTTGATAATCAATGGAGGTTCCAAGGGCAATTTGGAAAGGGAAATGCGCCTAGTCTGGATATCCTTTTTCAGCTGGCAGGAGGTATCAATCTCGTTCGTAATCTTCCGGCTCCTTTTAGCACGATTAGCGGTTTTGGGATTCGAGATATGGAATTATTGTATGACAGCGGTGCTAAAAAACTCTCTTACATAAGGTTCTTGATGCAAACGGAAGACGGTTTCACCTTAATTCCCCAATTGGGTATTGATTTAAAAGGGATTGAATGGGATGTAATTGTCAGCAATCCTTCGGATGCAATCAATCGCCAGGTTTCGCACCAGCTATTTGCTTTTTTCAATATCCAAAATGCTACGGTGCGTCTGGGCGTATTAAATCCGGGCTTCAAATTAATCGGATCGCTGGATGAGGGTACTATTAAACTGGCAGAATTTATTCAGGCATTTTCGCTTCCAGCCTTTGAAATGGATACGGAAATCACCAATCTCCAATTTTATTATGATCCCAAATTAAGCGATTATTCTTTTGATTTAGAAATAGGAGAGGTATTGACCCTGGACGCCTTTGCCATTAAATCGCTGGGATTCAATCTATCCGGGCGTAAAGGAGGAGATAAATTTGTTCGGCTGTACGGTTCAACGGTCATTTTGCCGGAGACTAAGAAGATCGGCATTTTTGTAAGTGCAACGTATCAAACGAATCGTGGATGGGTGTTTGTAGGACAGCAGACCTCCGGGATCATTTCCATTTCCGATATGCTCAAAGAGTATCTTAGTTGGGAAACCGACCTTCAAATTGAAATTGATGGGCTTGGGCTAAGTATTGAAACGGCTACTAAAAACTTTGAATTTACAGCAAAAACAGCCTGGGAAATCCCGATTGAAGCGGATAATGGCCTTAACCTTACGGGCAATGTGTTAATTGGTTCTAAAAAAACGACACCTCAGAGTCCGCGTCAATTCTACGGTACGATTAGCGCGGAGGTTCAATGGCGCAATATTGATATGACCGTTTTTTATAATTTTGATCCAAATGTCAAACAATTCGGAATTCAATGGTGGAAACTGGTGGGTGTGCTGAATATCAAAGACTTACCCAACGGGCAAAAACAAAAAACGGCAATCCTGAAATTCACCGAATCAACTTCGATTGGCGAAATGATCGAAACGATGATCGGCTGGGCAACGGGTTCTGCCTTTGGGTTGGCGCCGCCCTGGGACTTACTCAACAAAGTCACCCTTGACAATTTGTCACTAACCTATGATTTTACTGCCGGTAGCGTTTCCTTCAATGTTACTATCGGTCCGATTGAGATGGGCTTTGCTCGTATCATTTCGATTGGTGTAGCTTATAATTCAGATAAAAATAACCCTGCCAACAATGGCGTTTTGGTCAACCTGGAAGGTACATTTTTCTGGCAAACCGATGACCCACAGAAGCCAATTTCCTGGGATGCCGCTCGCCCGGAAACTACGCCCGCACCGCCGGGTGGTGGTAGCAAATACCTGGATTTGAGGCTATTGGCATTGGGGCAGCATGTCACATTACCCTGTTTTGCCACGGCGGATACGGTTCAAAAAGCGATTGCCTGCATGGTGAATATGCCCGATCCCGAACCCGGGAAATTGCCGGCAATTACTTTTGATCCCAAGAGCAACTGGCTCATCGGTGCGGATTTTGGCATCTTGAAACTGGATCAGGAAACAACTTCGGACGGTGGCGTGCAACGCGTTAAACAGAATTATTTCCTGTCCTTGCAAATTGTCTTCAACGACCCTTACCTGTACGGTTTGCGCATTGCGTTGGAAGGCAAGCCAGCCAAGGTTTTCGCCGGACTCGATTTTCAGGTGATGTATCGTCAGATCAGCGATTCGGTTGGCGTTTACCAGGCGGAGATTCAACTACCCGACATTATGCGGCGTTTGACGGTCGGTGCTTATACCATCACGTTACCGATTTTCGGGATTGCTATTTACACCAATGGCGATTTCCAGATTGATCTTGGTTTCCCGTGGAATCACGATTTCACCCGTTCTTTTGGCGTGGAAGCCATTATCCCACCGGGAATTCCCGTAGTGGGGGCAGCGGGGCTTTACTTTGGCAAATTGTCGAGCGGTACAACTAATAAGGTGCCGGCGGCTATCAATGGTACTTTTAACCCGGTAATTGTCTTTGGTTTTGGTGCGCAAATCGGCGTGGGCAAATCCTTTGAAGCGGGCATCTTCCGGGCGGGCATCAGCCTGACTATCGTCGGTATTATCGAAGGCGTGATCGCCAAGTGGAATCCTTATCAGATCACTGTGGCACAGGACGGCAACAGCCAGGTGCAAGGCGAATATTATTTCTGGTTGCAGGGTACTTTCGGCATTATGGGCAGGTTGTACGGCACCATCGATTTTGCAATTATCCGGGCAGATGTGAGTGTAACGCTTGCCTTGTTTGCACAAATCACTTTTGCTACTTATGAACCCATTATTTTCTCAGTCATTGCCTCCGTAGAGGTGAAAGTGGCTGTCAGGATCAATCTTGGTTTGTTCAAAATTACCATACACTTCAGTTTTGCCATGAAGGTGAAACAAACCTTCACGCTGGACAACACAGGCACACCGCCCTGGCAGGTGGAACGTGCCGGTGCAAGAGCAAGAGGTGTATTGTTGTCACCAACGGCGCGCCGTCTGGTAGCTGCCAGATCATTGACTTTTACCGGAAGAGGTATTGTGAACGAATTCAAACGACCGAAATGGGAGAATTTGCAATTGTCAAGGAACAGAGTTGAACTAGACGGCTATCTGACCGTGGCACTGACTGTTGCTAAAAATGAGTTCCCCGATTCCGATCAACAGCTTGTGTGCGGTATTGCCAGCTTGTTTATTGATACCGTAGCGCTGAATGGCAGTCCCAAAAGTAGAGAGGAAGGACCAACTCCGGATTCCTCCTTTGAAAAATTGACGAAACAGGTTTTCCGCTGGATCATTGCGGCGGCTCAGCCAGATTCGATCCAGGCTTCAGAAGTTGATAAACTACTGATTAATAGTGAGTTATTAAAAGAAATTGAAGCGTATCTGAACAATACCAGAGAAAATCCGGAACCTATTCCGCCGGAAGCAATCGACCAGTTTATTACCGGACAAATTAGCCTGACCATCCGTGACCGCAGTGGAGAAGCTAATGAAACCGAAGTTCCGGCAACTTATTTCCCGATCCCGCTCCATTTAAAATTAACGATTCCGGATTATGATGATTCGAAAGGTGTCAGCTATAATTTTGGTGAATACAATTCTATTTCCGATACATTTCTGGATGATCTCCGGGCACATTTCGATCAACTGGCCGCGCATGTAGAAGAGCCACTCGAAGAAGACGAACCGATCGTGTTTGGTCGTGGACTGACGGGATCAACCAAGTCGGTGGCTAATTACGTCCGTAGTGATTATTTCCTGCTGATCGCTCGCCAGATGGTGCAATCGGCTCAGCGTACTTTGCGGAACCTCAAGTATGAAATTACCGACGATCGAACAGTGGATGAAATCCTGCAATGGGTGGATGATAACTCGGAATTGAGTGGCGCTTTCGACCGGTTTGATTTATTCGCTTCCAACGGGCGACATCCCTTGCAATCCAATAAAAAGCTACGAATCGGCACGTTCACCGATTATTTTGTAAAACCGGAAGAATCGTTCGCTGACATTGGCGAAATGGACTTTGACCACGAGCTATCTGTCCTTGATATCATTGTAGCGAATGCCAACCGAAAGGATATCTTGATGCCGAACCGAAGAATGAGAATGGGGCATTTGGGAATGTACATGACCACTGGCAGAGAGAGTTTGTTGGATATTGCTGCGCATTTTAAAGTAAGTTTGAACCATTTATTAAAACAAACCAGGCTTTCTGATCTTCGGGTTTATTTATTACCGACTGTTGCACTGGATATTCCACTGTTTGCAAACTATAACCTCCAGGAAGGCGATTCCTTTGCCGATATTGCAAAGATTGTGTATGAAAGCGCGTTTACCGGCGAACAGCTAGCGCAGCAAAATCAATACCATCCGGTGCTTAAGGTTGGCGCCAAGCTTGAAATTTCCAGTACGATTCAATACGAAATTACAGAAGGCGATACTTTAAACCTGATTGCAGTTGCGCATGGATTGAGTTTGAATGATTTATTAAAAGTGAAAGTTACCGGAGATGGGGAGCCGTTTGTTAAGAGTAAAGCAATTCTAAACTTCCGTGAAACGCTGCGAGTACCCACATTTGATTATACGACTCAAGAAGGCGATACCCTCCAGTCGGTTGCGGCGCGATTTGATATTACCTTGCAATTATTGTCAGAAACGCCGGAAAATGGACAAATTTCCGGATTGTTTAAACCGGATCAATTCCTGAATATTCCGCATCTTGGACAATTGAATGTTGCCGAAATTCTCAAGGATATTCAACGTACCGATGGCTTGAAACACCTGTCGGGGATGGCTTCCCGCTATTATTTGCATGGCTTGCGCTTACCAACGGACGGTATTCAACCTTTGCAACGGGGTATGTGGGTAAAGGAAAGCGGCTCCGCGCTCGTGCTACCGCAAGAAGCCGGGCTTTATGCGCTGACCGGGCAGCAATTTGCCTTGCCGCCTTTGCGTAAGGACAAACCACTGACCATTTCGTTCCAATTACAAGCAATTGCCGAAGCTGGTACTCCCGTGCGGGGTGGAAGATGGGCGCGTTTTGAATCCAGCGAATCTCCACTGCAATGGCAGATGGTTCTTGATCTGAACGCCGACGGCGGTGCTTCCTGGCACGATGCACAACGAGTGATGGCTTTACAGCAATTTGCAGCAGAAAGCAATCTTGATCTGGAGCTTCAGCATTTGGGGATGGAAAAACCATATAAAACAATTCCGACCTCCTATTCGCTGGCTTCGCCTGCATCCTGGAATTTTGCATCGGAAATACCTTTACCTTACGGAAACAAACCGCAGGGCGTGACTTCGCTTAAGCTCTGGCGACTGCCCGAAGCCTTGCTCAACGTGCCTAATCGCTCCAAACACTCGGTGGATCCTGTTTTCAAAATGATGCTGGGACAATATGATGAAGCCAGCGGCGAGATGAATGAGCGGGAAATTGGTTACTACGGCTGGTCAACGGCAATAGAATTCACGGTTAAAAAACTTAGCGAAACCGGTACTAGTGCTACTGCGAAAACTACCTACGAAATTCTGGGCGCAGGCACCAAGGAGATTGTACTACTGGAACGTCTGTTCAAACAGCCTAATCGCGATACAGAGATTCAATTTCAGCAATTTATACTGGCCTTTGCCGCGGATGGTGACAAACAAGGCATCCAAACCGATATTCAGGGTGATACGACAATGGGCATTGCCAAAGTCAATTTGTCAACCGATACCAAACCACCGGAAGCCGGGGATTTCTTTAGATCCCGCGATCTGACTACTTCCAAAAAAGCAACACTGCTCAATAAGGAATTTGATTTTCTGCAGTTACTCTGGGAAGCGAGTATTACCCGAGCCGGCGGATTTTTCCTGTATTATTACAACAAAGACACAAAAGAAGGGCTGCCAGACCGTCTGTTCAACGACAAAGGCGAAGCAAAGGTGACTCTGATTGTTCTTTATCAGCAACCGGGTGAAATTGCTTTGCAAAACCGTTTCACTGGATTCATGAATGCAGTGATTACCGGCGAAAGCCTGGATGTGTCTGGCTCCAGCGTTTATGCGCAGGCAGATGTGCACAATGAACAGGTTCCTAAAGATATTGTCCATACAAAAACATTGCACGAGTTGGCAGCGTCTTATTTTGCTAATATTGGCGACATAGCCATAGCTAATGCTCGCACGCCACTCCGGCAGGGTGTCAATCTAAAGATAGAACAGGGTACTTTTTTGGTGAAACCGGACGGATTTACGCCGGGGCGTACCTTCGCTGCTATTGCTGAATACCTTGGTGTCAAGGCAAAAGTCTTGAGATTGGTCAATCAACCTCTGGGTAGATTGGATCCCGATGTTGACCTGCCACCTTACACTGCACTGCGGATTCCAACGAGCACGATCGTTGTTGAAAATAACGAAACGAATCTTCACCAGCTTGCTCAAAAATACGGCGTGAGCCTGGCCAGTTTAGCTTTTGATAATCAACATCTTGAAGGTTTATTTGATGGGGATCTCACTGTTCCCAGTGGACCAAGCATTCGCTCAGCTACAATTGCGGTAGATCAAATGGCACTAGAAGCGAGATGTGAGATACCCGAAGAGGGTAAGGTGCTTGATTTCCCGAATACAGATGTTGGTTCTGACGAATTTGCCAGAACTTTCCTACGACACAACTTCCAGTTGATGCGCTTTCGGTTGATGGAAAACCTTGATTTTGAAGGAACTGTCTTTGGTTTACCGATTGGCCCGGCCACCATGCCGGAACCAGCTTCCAGCAAAGAAATCTGGGATTATACAGTGGTAGTGCCGTACACTCGCTTCCTGAAGTTAGATGGAGATTCCCTAGGTGGGTCGCTACCGGATGCAGACGCAAGCCCTTATCGGGGCATCGATAAAGTATTGCAGGCGGATTTTGAATGGCTGGATTTGTATGGAAATCAAATCCGGACCAATTTATCGAATCCAAATCCGGATCAGGAAAATGACATTTTCAATCGGCCGCCTTTACTTACCGGCTATAGCGATAATTTGATCGGTTTGGCACAATGGCCATCGGTTTCGCATAACTGGAGTCTGGAGCCAACGGCAATTCCTGAGACGGATTTTCAATTGAATGTTGAGCTCCGTTTTGATATCAATCGTTACCGGGGCATGCTTTCCGCAATGGCAGTAAATGAACGAACCATCGAGATTCTGTTTTCTGAACCGGTCAACCAGCTTGAAGCCAGAGATCCCGAAAAATATGCCATTCTTGGCGGTATTCAGATTGAAAGAGTGGAGGTCAAACCTGACGGACAAACCGTGATACTTCATGTGGATAGCCTGCTACATGGGTTTGATTACAGCCTGGCCGTAAAACGGATGCCCTGGGCCAACGGCGGCGAAAGCCCGGACGGTGAGGCTTTGTTCCACTTTCCGGATATTCCGAAGCGCCGAATGACTACGCTGATGAAGCAGGCCGCCCGTGAACGCAAGGTGTATGAAAACCTTTGGCATCAGGTGAATGACCCGCATGGGGTGGAATTCTCCGTTGAAACCACGCTCCTGGAAGACCGGGAGATCAAACTTGATGGAGAACAACAGCGAAAACTGATTGGTGAATGGCTAAGCGCTATTTATCATTTTGTGGAAGATCGAGCCAAAGGGCAGGTTCGCGTGGGCGCGCCGCCGGTAGTGTACTTGCTTGAATTCCCTTTGAAACACAGCGAGTTACGACAGTCGCAAATCTATGAGCTGGAGTTGTTCTTTACGATCCGACGCTTGAGCGACGCGATTATGGGCGATTTTGCAACCACCGAAGCGATCAAACAAATTGCGACCCAAATTCACCCGACAACGGGCAATACCGCCGAAAATACAGGCACCAAGAGCCTCATCGGCTTTGCCACTGATTTTGAAAAACTGGCTTCACGCGAAGGCATGTACCAATTGAAAATTGCGACCGGCATTGACCGTTTTGAACTATCGACTTCCCGCAGTGGCGGCAAGATTTGGGTGGTGAAACTTGGTTTGTCCAAGCAATCAACCGACAGTATTTTATATCGGATCAACAACGCTGGAGAGCCAGTTATTTTTGCGCCCCGCCCGATTTCCAACAAGCTGGAAAGCCGGGATAAGGTGCCCATCAAGCGATTTGAAAAAGACAAGGGCCTGGTGGAAGATCCAACGAAAATTGAGTTGACCAGTTTTGTCAATATTGACATGGACGTTTGGGGACGACAGTTGCTCGACGCAGTCGATTATGTGCTACATCCGCGGTTTACCGGTGCGATTCAAATCATCGACCAAAAGACGAGTAGCAGTTTCCTGAAGGATTTGATTGATAATAAACAGGCATTGGCAGACATCATCCAAAACTGGATGACCCAGATTTTCAAAGGTGAATCGGGCGGTGTGCTCGCTCAGGCACGCGAAGTCTTTCGGCAACGCTTGCTGTCTCGGCTGAGCAACGCATATAACATTCATGCGGCTTTGCAATTCGATGCTACTGTGCAAGCGAATATTCCTGATCCATCGACTTATAAACCTCAGCTATACGGCAATATCAATTTTGCAGGTGCAAATAGCAACAATACTGCCAAAGGTAATGTGACCCTGAGTTCTTCCAAACTGGAACTGAATCAAAGTGCCAACCAGCCATTTACTGTGCTGCTGTCGGCGCCAGGCCTGGTGAAAGGTGCTGAAGGTGAGGTGCTTTCCTCTCTTGATCTGAATTTGGAATATCAGGGAACCGCCATTGAGCACCAGATCGACAATCTGCCTGGAATCAAGGATTACAAGGCCTCCAGCTGGCTGAGTTTTGTGATCCCGGCTACGGTGGAACCTTTGAAGGCTTCTCTTGGGGAGTTTAAAACGCCACTGGTGCTGCGTTCGTATCCGGAGAGTCCGGAGATGATCCGGCAATCCCAGAAAAATGAACCCGTTCGCTCAAATCAGCTCGGGCAGGTGAAAATATGGGAATATCATTTCATTTATTCCAGGAGTTTCCATTATCCACAGGATCGTTTGCATTGTAAAGTCGAGTTTAACATCAACGAAGCCGAGAAAGATCGCGGCGATTTGCTGGATGCATTCAACCAGTTGGCGCAGTTCGTTACGGCTTATCCCGAGGTGAAAGCCGCCATGGATTTGCATTTAAGTAAGGTGGAAGTGGACACGGAGCACGAAGCCGAGGATTTCAAAGTGGCTAACCATGCGCTGACCGCTTTTAATACCATGATGAGCAATATTGTGGCTGCGGCAAATGCAACCACAGCAAGGAGTTTGACGCTCAATCCAAGCCCCCGGGGCTTTGGCGGTGATGACAAGCTAACTTATGAATTTGTGATCCAGGAAAGCGTCGGCAAAATAAACGGCGCCGAAGGCATGCTCTATGTAAGGCTTGAGGATAGTGCCAAGGGCAGACCCGAAGGTATCGGGAAACCATTGGTAAATATGGAAGGATTCGAATCGATGGAATATTCCCGGGCACAGGGCCGCGAAGAGCCGGACGAACCTGGCGTGTATTACTATTGGTTCCAAAAAGACGGTGCGCCTTTGAAAGCCGAGGAAGGACAAAAGATCATGGATCGGGTGGTAGTATTGCCGGGCATGGATATTTTCCAGCGCCAGGATGCAAAATCCTCGGTTCAGCTCAAGCGCAACGAGGAATTGATCAAGGATCGACCTTCGGAAGAGCCATTTGTGTACACGACCGGATTGATTGAGTTTGCCAATGCTTACCATCCTACGATTGACTCGCAGGAAGTGATTGAGATTTCAGCGCTGGGAACGCCGGGTAATCAAAAACTGGTCAGGCATTTGCAGGATTTCTGGGGTGCGCTATTGGAAAACAATACCCAACCGACACTTACAGTACAGGTAACTTGCACGTATAATCACAAGATTAACAAGGCTTTGGATCCGGTCAAGCTGCCGGTATTCCTGCAACCGCCGGTGAGCATCAACGTCAGCACAATTGAAAATACAGGAGCGGGCTCATTGGGACAAATGATCGAAGAACACTGGGCAGCGGCGATCAAAAAATGGTACAATAAGCACAAGCCCAAAGGCGAGGAAGGCTCCATCGGTTTTGATCTGGTGGTGATGTCCAATCTGACACGGCATCCGATGCCTCTGCTGCGCCTGCGGAATCTCCGGCTTTTGGTGAGTCGAACCTCTGATCTGGAACTCAGAATGCCTGTGTGAAATCCGGATGTATATGAAAAAAGAAGCCCTTGTAACCAGCTGATTACAAGGGCTTTAGTGGAGACGGCGAGAGTCGAACTCGCGTCCAGAGAGAGTGCCAATAAGCCTTCTACATGCTTAGTTACCGATTAGGGGTCTCAACGAAAGGGGAGGTTCAGCAACGGACCTATGTCTTCCATCCAGCTCATGATCTCAGATATGCATCCGAGCCAGATACATATCCCAGCCTGAGGTTGGTTGATACACCTAGTGCGGCCCCGTCAGGCAGGGAGCGGGCGATCACGACTTGGTCGCGTCGCATGCATTAGGCATAATGACATTCTAACTCCTTGAGTTAGGCTGCCATGGCGTACTTATATTCGCCAGTTATTGTTCGATCGTCATTTGATAACGGAGTGGACTATCATGCTCCGGCATGCTTACTTATCAACGATCAATCCTGTCGATACCATTACGTCCCCAAGATTGATAAAGCGGCATTACTGCCAACTTTCCTTTCAGTCTCTTTTGACTGCTTTGCAAATGTATTAACTAATTCCCGTACAAAAAAGTTTCATTAAACTTTGATAATCCCTTTGGCTTTGCTGATTTTTGCAATCGCCTTAATCAGATACGAGATTTGAAAGAAAAATTGTGAAAAGCAGCACAGCTACCATTTTCCTTTCAAATCTCATATTTCAACTTTAAATTGACCTGACCAAAAACAACCGCATGAAAATAGGCATCATCCGCGAAGGTAAAATTCCGCCCGATTCAAGAGTCGCGCTCACGCCGGTTCAGTGTTCCTTTATCATGAAAAATTTTCCGGTGGAAGTCGTGGTGGAGCCTTCTCCGGTGCGCTGTTACAAGGACGAAGAGTACGAAGCCGCGGGCATTCATCTCACCGAGTTTTTGTACGATTGTGATCTGCTTATGGGCATCAAGGAAGTGCCGATCGGTCAATTGATTCCTGAAAAAACGTATATGTTTTTTTCTCATACAATAAAAGCGCAGCCCTACAACCGCAAGCTTCTGCAAACGGTTTTGAAGAAAAAAATCCGCTTGATCGATTATGAAGTTTTGACCAATGAACACGGCGAGCGGCTCATCGCTTTTGGGCGGTTTGCGGGTATGGTGGGTGCGCACAATGCGCTGTGGACCTACGGGCAGCGTACTTGCCTGTTCAAACTAGACCGGCTCAAGGATCATTTCGATTATGCCGAAGCAAAGGAAAAATACAAAAATATCAAATTTCCGCCGATCAAGATTGTGGTCACAGGCACGGGGCGCGTGGGCTCCGGCGCGGCGGAGGTTTTGCATGATATGGGCATCCGGGAAGTGAGTCCGCATCATTTTTTACATTATAATTATGATGAAGCGGTTTTTACGCATTTAAGCAGTAAACATTACGTGGCCCGTAAAGATGGCAAAGCTTTTGATTATAATGATTTTTATGCACATCCTGAACATTATCAAAGTGCGTTTGAGCCTTATTTCAAAGTGGCGGACGTCTTTATCAACGGTATTTTCTGGGATACGCGGTCGCCGGCTTTTTTTACAACGGATGATATGAAACGTAATGATTTTAAAATAAATGTAATAGCAGATGTAACTTGTGATATTGCCCCGAAATCCTCGATTCCTTCCACACTTCGGGCTACAACCATTGCCAATCCTGTGTTTGGATATGATCCACAAACTGAGGCTGAAACCGAACCATATCATGAAAATGTGGTTGATATGATGACCATTGATAACTTGCCCAGTGAACTCCCACGCGATGCTTCGCAGGCTTTCGGTGAGAAATTTATTAATAGCGTACTGCCGGAATTATTGGATGATAATAGTGTGGTAATAAAACGGGCTACAATAGCTGAAAATGGTGAGCTGACGGCTTATTTTCAATATTTACAAAGTTATGTAGATGAATTATGAAGTTGATAGGTTGATGGGGTGATAGGGTGATAGGGGGATGCATCCTGGCTTTGATCACCTCCTCATCTCATCTCCTCACCTCCTAAACTCCTTATTACATTCTGATAAATACGCGCTTCAATATTATTTAGTTCTGCTTTAATAAAAGGCTTCCCGGTTACACGTTCGTATAATTCGATATAACGTTCGGAAATTTCTTTTACAAAACTCTTGGGCATCATGGGCATGACCTGCCCTTCCAAACCCTGAAAACCATTCGCCATCAGCCATTCCCGCACAAATTCTTTGGATAACTGTTGCTGGCGTTCGCCGCGCGCCTGGCGGGCTTCATAGCCTTCCGCATAAAAATAGCGCGAGCTGTCGGGGGTGTGAATTTCGTCAATCAGGTAAATCTTGCCGTCGCGCTTGCCAAATTCATATTTTGTATCTACCAAAATCAACCCGCGTTCCGCCGCCATTTGCGTGCCGCGTTCGAACAAAGCCCGCGTGTATTGCTCCAATTGCTCATATTCTGCTTCGGTGACGATGCCGCGCTCCAAAATTTCTGCTCTGGAAATATCTTCGTCGTGTCCTTCGTCGGCTTTGGTGGCGGGTGTGATGATCGGTTCCGGGAATTGGTCGCTTTCTTTCATGCCATCGGGCAACGAAACCCCGCACAATTCGCGCTTTCCAGCCTGATACGTGCGCCAGGCATGCCCCGAGAGGTAGCCGCGGATCACCATTTCCAGGCGGATCGGTTCGCAATGATAGCCAATGGCCACGTTGGGATCGGGCACGGAGGTCAGCCAGTTGGGCACGATGTCGCGCGTAGCTTCCAGGAAATACGTCGCTACCTGATTGAGTA
>CAZGAU010000077.1:22811-24020 GCA_964523725.1 uncultured Saprospiraceae bacterium | reverse complement strand
TTGACTTTCCTTTCGCATTCAACTATTATTTTTGTACAAGTGTTTTTCGATAGAACGTTTTTAAATAGATATAAGATGCCAGATGCGAGACCGTCTGGCTTCTGACATCTCCAAATCTGACATCTGGAATATGAAATTACAATTCAAAACCAATATCAACTGCGGCAATTGCGTGCGCACGGTGACCGGCTTTATCAACGAAGTGAAAGGTATCGAAAAATGGTCAGTCGATACGGACAATCCCGAGAAAATTTTGACCGTTGAAGGCGAAAACCTGACGGCAGAAGCCGTAATCGAGGCGGTGGAGGAGGCAGGCTTTGATATTAAAATTGCAATGCCGAATAAATAAATTTATTGGGGCGTTATTTTGATATAATTAATATAAACAGGTATAGTATCTCCGTTTAAAGGCTCATTTGTATTAAAGGTGAAACCATGAAAAGCAGCAAGCCCAATATATGAGGGCTTGAAATCTAATTTTATCTTACCTATTAATCTATATCCGTCCCATTCAAAGCTTCTATGTCCCGTGATCTCAAAGTTTCCCATTTCATCAAATTGGATTTTCATCCAAATATTATTCTCATTTAAATGTCCTTTAGGGTAATCTTTATCCGTAACGGGTTTACGAATTATCTCATCAAATGTACCTTCTTTTCCATAGACACCTTGAAATATATGAGCAGGAATATCTGGATCCAAAGCAAATGCATATGTAATACGAAAAAACTCAGATCTGCTTAAATTTGCATCCAAAAAGAAGATACCAACCTGCTCCCATGGTTTAGAAGGGTTAAAGTCTTTAATACTAAGTTCTATAGTACAATTTCTACAGTCTAATTTCTTAACAAAAAGATTCTTTATTACCGGATTTTCATTGGGTTTTATCCAATAATCCCCTGCCAGCGTGTACAACGCAAGGTGTCCGGGTTTGTCTTGCTTGTATAAAAAATTGCTATCCACATCCAGAATATTCCAACCTTCATTATTTAAAGTTTCTATCATGTGCTCGGAGCTTGCAAAATTAAAATCCTGGTAGTAAGGAACTGGTTTTTGTAAATAAAATAACCAAATGACAGCAACTATTATTATAATAAACAATAGCCCTAATCCGGGGATTATTAACCTTTTCCTGAGCAGGGAATTGATGCTGGGTGTGGACTCCTGATTTTTATTATTTAGTAAATAACTTTGCCGGTTATGCTTTTT
>CAZGAU010000077.1:0-22711 GCA_964523725.1 uncultured Saprospiraceae bacterium | reverse complement strand
GTGTGGACTCCTGATTTTTATTATTTAGTAAATAACTTTGCCGGTTATGCTTTTTGTCAGTAATATATAAATAACAGGCATTCAGAAAATCTACGCCAAAATTGGGCTTGACCACTTTCCCTGGCTCTCGTCTTTCGGTATCTGTATCATAAAATAACTTGCGAAGGCGCTTCAGGCTAATGGATGTAGCCATATCCGGGAGCGCCACCTCCATACTATGTTTTAATTCATTGTAATTAGGTAAGAACGCGTTGGGTTTAAATTCTTGAGCATAGGGATTTGTTCGGCGAAATTTTTCAACAATCGCCTGCTTCAGAAACAAAAGTTCCTCATTGGTCAATAGTGCCGTTCTTGCCATTGGGTGTCGAGGTTATTGGCTTAAATATAGCAAAATTCTGTAAATCAACAACTTAATCGAGGGGAATAAATAAAGGAACAAGAAGGGAATATGCTTTTTTTGCAAATGTTCATACATATCCGCATTTTTAATTATTCGAAGTAAAATTCGGGTTCTGAAAAACTCCCCTAATCATTTCTTATAAAACAATGACTCTGTATGACCTCAAAATAAACAAACATTATTAACAACCCTTAAAACTATTATTATTATGAAACCCAAATTCATTATTTATTCCCTATTCTTAATTATTATAATGTGGGGCTGTGTTCAAGATGATACCATCCAGATCACCCCTGAAATTGCAAAACTCACCGACAAATGGGCACCGGATGTGGAGCAACAGCTCATGCAGGAACTCCGTCACATGGAAAATGCGATTAACGAGCCTGCGCCAAGAGCAGGCAGGATTGTAACAGTTCCGGCAGGTTCAGTGGATGCGCTGGCACTGGCGATTGCGCAAGCGGGCGAGGGCGGACTCGTATTTCTGCGCGCGGGCGAGCATCGCGAATCGGGTACGGTAACCATCACCCAACGTGTGCGTATTCTGGGCGAAAAAGGGGCTGTGCTGATTTCCGAGACGCAGCCGTTTCCAACAGTTAATTTCATTCAACCTGCCATTCACGTGCTCAATGCGCCGGGTACATCCATTACCGGTGTTGAGCTGCGTCCTGTGGGCGATGTAGGCGGTACGGGCATTTTGCTGGAAAACTCCGATGGATCGCGGATATTTAATTGTAATATTTCAGACTACCAATTTGGAATTTTAAATGAGCAGAGTAATGAAGCAACCATGTTCCTTAACACCATTGCATCGTCTCCCTTATGGCAAACAGGTGAAGTGGAGCTTGTATTCGGCATCACCAACATCAACGGTGATCGGGTAAGAATTGTGGGGAATACGATTTCCAACAGCTTGCAAGGAATATTTGCATGCGATGATGATGGTTTATGCTCTTCCAATAAATTAAATAACAATCTTATTGGTTTGCTGATTTGCCGGGTTCCTGAGAATGTCATTCCACTACCTCAAGGAAATCTTACAGGAGCTGAAAATTCCGGAAATGGATGGACGGTACGCAATAATTTTGCCAATGGCAATTTTGATGTAGGCTATTTAGTGATTGATGGTGCGAATCATAATTTGTTGATTAACAATTTCGCCTCCAATAACGTAAGGGTAGATTATGAAATTGCGGGTGAATCTGAGCGTTTTGGTTTCTTAACGCCTTTAGCCTTTGAAAATGAAGTTTTTGCAAAACCGGGTCAAACCGTGAAAGATTGCGGTGAAGATAATGTAGTGCACGGCGGGGTAAAAATAGACACGGCTGCTGATCCCTGTTTTTAATAAATTACAGAACTTCCGAAGCCTTCCCTTCGGGCTTCGGAAGTTTTTCCTGTTCGCCAAATAAATTTGGCGGTTACAGATTATAATTTGGACCCAATTCTTTTTCCTGCCGGTCGTAGAACTCGTCAATAATGCGAATGACATCCTCCGGTTCATCTACAATTGGTAATAGATCGAGGTCTAATTCATTGATATTTTGTTCGCTTTCCAGCATGGTTACCTTCAGCCATTCACGCAAGCCAGACCAATATTGGGTCCCTACTAACACGATCGGCACTTTCGAGATTTTCCCGGTTTGTACCAGTGTAAGCACTTCAAATAATTCATCCATGGTGCCAAAGCCGCCGGGCAGCGCTACGAACGCCTGAGCGTATTTTACAAACATGACTTTTCGAACGAAGAAGTACCTGAAATTCAGGTTTTTATCGGAATCAATAAATTGATTATTATTTTGCTCAAAGGGCAGGTTGATATTCAAACCGACCGACTTTCCGCCGGCCAGGGTCGCGCCTTTGTTGCCGGCTTCCATGATGCCCGGGCCGCCGCCAGTGATCACGCCGTATCCCGCATCGGTGAGCTGCCGCGCAATTTCTACCGCAAGTTGGTAATAAGGATGATCGGGCTTGGTACGCGCCGAGCCGAAAATAGACACGCAGGGACCAATCTGGTTCAGGGTTTCAAAACCCTCCACAAATTCTGAGAGTACTTTGAACATCGTCCAGGAGTTTTCTCCCTGGATGTTGCGTCCCCATTTCTTCATCTGATGCCGTTCGGCAATTTTTCCGTTACTTTCACTCATAAGTACTTGTTTTTTTATACTTTCATGATACGCCTTGTAATAAAATTCAAAATCGGGTAACCTGCAACAGGTAAAGGCGCAAAAAGCCTGACGGAAACTCCGACAGGCTTCATTTTACTTTCTATGCGAAAAATACTTAATTACTTTTATAATTGGCAAATTCCTGCTCAATAAATCGGTGCAGGTCGTCAATATTACCAAATTGTTCAAACACATCCCGCAATTGCTGCCGGGAAGCAGCGCTTGTGGGCAATACGTAACTTTTTACGTCGTCGGCAATGATTTCAGTGCCGCCCAGAATAATTAAACGCTCTACCACGTTACGTAGTTCGCGAATATTGCCGGTCCAGTTCACTTCTTGCAGCAATGATAGGGCTTCGACACTTATTTTTTTCGGAGCAATTCCGTACTCCGCACAGATTTGAGCTGTAAAATGTTCCACCAATAATGGAATATCCTCTCTCCGATCATTCAAGGCCGGCACTTGTATAATAATGACAGCCAGGCGGTGGTACAAATCCTCCCGAAAGTGCCCGGCTTTGATTTCCTTGCGCAAATCTTTATTGGTAGCCGCTACCACACGCACATCCACGCTGATATCTTTGTCGCCGCCCACGCGCGTGATGCGATTTTCCTGCAACGCCCGGAGTACCTTGGCTTGCGCCGAAAAGCTCATATCGCCGATTTCATCCAGAAAAAGTGTGCCGCCGTGCGCCTGTTCAAATTTTCCAATCCGCTGCTTGATTGCGGAGGTAAATGCACCTTTTTCATGCCCAAATAACTCACTTTCAATTAGTTCCGATGGAATAGCCGCGCAATTCACTTCTACAATCGGGGCGCCGGCGCGATGGCTTTGCTCATGCAGCCAGCGGGCGACCAATTCTTTGCCGGAACCATTCTGTCCTAGAATCAACACGCGTGCATCGGTGGGCGCCACCCTTTCAATAGTTTCTTTAATCGCTTGAATACCAGTTGATTCGCCAATAATTTCCTGCACTTTCGACTTGGCGATGCGTTGCTTCAGTACTTTAGCTTCGGTCACCAGGCTCGATTTATCCATTGCATTGCGAATGGTGATGAGCAGGCGGTTCAGGTCCGGCGGTTTGGCAATAAAGTCAAAAGCGCCTTTTTTCACGGCTTCTACGGCGGTATCAATTGTACCATGCCCTGAAATCATGATAACCGGGGTATCGGGCGCCAATTCCTGCAATTTTTCCAGGGTTTCCATCCCGTCCATTTTCGGCATTTTGATGTCAAGTAAAATAACATCATATTGTGTTTTTTTTACTTTTGAAAGACAATCCAGCCCGTCGGCGGCTTCGTCCACTTCGTATTTTTCAAATTGCAAGATCTCCTTTAAGGTACGCCGGATACTCCCCTCGTCGTCGGTTATAAGCACTTTAGCCATGTGTAAAGATTAATATTTGTTAGCTGTTATTTATTGTCAGGGATTTTATTAAAATAATCAAGCATATGTTTCCAGACGGTTTTACGAAAATCCAAGAAATAAGTTTCGCGATTCGATAAAAATTTCCTGGAATTTTAACAAATTCTGTGACGGGCATTACATACTTTAAGCTCAAATACAGGTTATTTTGTCAAACAGAAAATCATCAGATAAATGTCTAATTTTCAATATGATATCCTCATCCTCGGCGCCGGACCCGGCGGAATTGAAGCAGCCTTGCAAGCTGCAAAAGCGAGATTAAAAGTGGCTTTAATTTCCAATGCAAAAATCGGCGGGCGCGCTACTTTCGGGAGTTTGGTGCCTTCCAAAGTATGGCTCACGGCAGCAGAAAAAATGGACACATTCCGGCATGCGGAGGATTTTGCTTTGAAAACGACGACGCCAACATTTGAGATAAAACATTTGGGACAAAAAATTCAGCAGCAAAGCGGTGCGGCGTCTGACCGTTATCAACTGGCATTGCAACAAGCAGGCGTGGAAATTATACATGGTAAAGGCTGGATTGTCGAGCAAAACCTGGTGCATATCAAGGATGAGCAGGAACAAATTATAAAAGGTTTGACGACCCGGTATATCATGATCGCTACCGGATCGGAGCCTCGTTTCTTACCCGAATTGAAGCCGAATGGTCAGCGTATCATTGCACCGCGCCTTGCGGCCGGGCTGAAAGAATTGCCCAAAAACCTTATCATGGCGGGGGGAGGCGTTACAGGCACCGAATATGCATACGCGTTGGCCGCTTTGGGCGCACAGGTCACGATTTTACAAAATAGCGAACATCTGCTACCCCGCGTAGATACTGAAATTTCGGAGGCTTTCGCCAAATATTTAACCCAACATTATAATATCATCATTCAAAAATCTGACCCGGTCGCTTTGATGCACCAGGAAGGCGAAAGAGTCATTGCCGCTACGGTTTCGGGCAAAAAATACGAAGCGGATTACGGCTTTATCGCGATTGGTCGCTCGCCCGATCTTTCTTTTTTTGATCCGGAAAAATATCCGATCAAACTGGAGGGCAAGGCCATCGCCATCAACAATCGCTGCCAGACCAGCATTCCCAACATCTATGCCATCGGTGATGCCACGGGCGTACCCATGATGGCGAACCGCTCGACCATGCAGGCACGTGTGGCGGTGCGGCATATTGCCCAGGGCGAAAAAAGTGATTTATTTGTGAGCCCGATCATTGAAGCGGTTTATACCCAGCCTCAAGTTGCACAAATTGGCGATATGACTGCATCCGGGCGAGCGGATTTTATTGTAAAACCGATGAATAATTTACTGAAAACCAATCTACTGGGAGAAGCTTCGGGATTATTAAAAATTAAAGTAAATAAAGCTAGCAACCGCATTGAAGGCGCCGCGGGCTTTGGTATTTATATGACCGAAATTCTTTCTGCCATCCAGGTAGCAATGAATGCGGGCCTCCCTTACGACAGCCTGAGCACGATACCGTTGGCACATCCGAGTCTGGCGGAGTTATTGACCATTTATTAAGTGTTAATTTTTTTTATTTAAATTATTTACTTTTTTATTTTTATAAATTCATAAAAGATTAGTAATCAAATAAAAAGAGCAACGCTTGCGCGCTGCCCCTTTTCTCATCCTAATCCTGTTAACAACGAATTATACTTTCGCTACCTGTTGGTAATATAGTACGTCTTCCAGTCCGCCGGCATTGTAAGCCTGCGTCACGCCGCAATTGCGCAGGAATGCCTCCGCCTGCCCGCTGCGATTGCCCGAACGGCAATACAGCACCACCGGTTGCTTCATCTGGCGAATGCGGTCGATATTGGCCGGAAGACTCCCCAACGGAATATTGATCGCGCCTTCGGCGTGTCCCATGGCAAATTCAAACGGTTCGCGCACGTCAATCAGGGTCAATCCTTCTTGTTTTAATAACTGTGATAAATTCATAGCTTGATTACTTTTTTATTGCAAAGTTAAGGGCATCGATCAGGCAAAGTAAGTGACAGGGGTCACAGTATGCGGAGCGATAGGAAAACTTCGCTTATTTTAACTATTTTTAACGCAAATTGGAATTTTAAACCTGAAACTTCAAATTTTACTCAACATGCAATTTCGACTGATTATTATCCTTTGTTTTGTTTCCACTTTTGCCTTTAGTCAAAAAACACCCAATGTTTCCGCGCTCACCATCGAGCAGATCATGCAGGGCGACAAATTTGTAGGTTATTTACCAAGCGGAATTTCCTGGTCGGAAGACAGTAAAACCATTTACTTTTCCTGGAATCCGGAGATGGATACGCTGCGAAGCCTTTATAAAGTAGGGCTGGACGGCGCTCCGCCGCAGAAATTAAGCCTCGGGGAGCAAAAAAATCTCCCTTCCGGCGGTGTATATAATAAAGACAGAAGTCGTAAGTTATTTACTAAAAACGGTGATATTTATATCATGAACACCTCCGATGGAAACATTACACAAATCACCAATACGCTGGATTCAGAGTCTGGCGCTGAGTTTTCGGAGGATGAGAGCAAGATTATTTACACCTCCGGTGGCAATGTTTTTACATGGAATATGAATAATGGCATCATCACCCAAGTAACCAATTTTAAAAAAGGTAACCAGCGCGACGAACCTAAAAAGCCCGACAATGAACAATTTCTGGAAGCTCAGCAAATGGAATTGTTCAACATTTTCCGCGAACGCAAAGCCGAGCGAGAACTTTATGAGGCACGTAATAAAGAGCTTCAGCCGAAGCGCCCGTATGAATATTATTATGGCGATCAAAATATGTTTGGCATCCAGGCAAGTCCTGATCTGAAATTTGTCACCTTTCGTCTGAGCAAAAGTGCGCGCGATAAAAATACCGAGGTGCCTAATTATGTGACCGAATCCGGCTACACCGAGGATTTGCGTGCCCGCCCGAAGGTTGGCTCGCCACAGAATACGTATGAATTTGGTGTTTATGATATAGAAAAAGACACGGTTTATTTAGTTGACACTAAACAAATTCCGAATATTTATGATAAGCCCGCATTTTTAAAAGAATATCATACCGGCGAAGAGCCTTACAAAGCCACGTACGACAAGCCTCGAGAGGTGAGTTTCCGCGGCCCGACTTTCTCGGAGGATGGTAAGGCGGTAGTCGATATTACATCATTTGATAATAAAGATCGCTGGATTATGTTATTGGATTTGCCCACCGGCAGCTTGAAATTACTTGACCACCAGCATGATGAAGCCTGGATCGGCGGGCCCGGCGTGGGTTGGTTCGGTGGCGGCAACATCGGTTGGGTTGATAATGAAACTTTATTTTTTCAATCGGAAGCAACGGGTTATTCACATCTTTATACTACAAATGTAATATCCGGCGAGAAAAAGGCGCTGACCAGTGGGAAATATGAAATTCTGGATGCAGATTTATCACATGACAAGCAATATTTTTACATCACCGCAAATGCCGAAGGTCCGCATGAACATCATTTTTATAAAATGCCCGCAAGCGGCGGAAAGTTAGAAAAAATCACAAGCGCCGTGGGCAATCATGAAGTGACGCTTTCCCCGGATGAAAAATATGTAGCGATTCGTTATTCGTATAGTAATAAACCCTGGGAATTATACATCATGGAAAATAGCCCCGGCGCCGAGATGAAGCAAATTACAAAATCTACCACTGCTGCGTTTAATAAATATAAATGGCGCGACCCGGAAATCGTGTGGTTCAAAGCAAACGATGGCGTGGAGGTCCCGGCCAGGCTGTATCGCCCGGCTAAGCCAAAGAAAGGCGGCCCGGCGGTGATTTTCGTGCATGGCGCGGGTTATACCCAAAATGTGCACAAATGGTGGGCGAGTTATTATCGGGAATATATGTTTCATAACTTACTGGCAGACAATGGTTTTACCGTGCTCGACATCGACTACCGTGCCAGCGAAGGCTACGGCCGCGACTGGCGTACCGCGATCTACCGGCACATGGGTGGCCGGGATTTGCAGGATCAAATCGACGGTGCTAAATATTTAGTAAATAACTATAATATTGGTAAAGATAAAATCGGTATTTATGGCGGCTCATATGGTGGTTTTATGACGATGATGGCAATGTTCACCAGTCCCGGTACATTCAAAAGCGGCGCGGCCCTGCGTTCGGTGACCGATTGGGCGCATTACAATCACGGTTACACCTCGGCGATTCTCAACACACCCCAGGAAGACAGCATTGCCTATCAGCGCAGTTCTCCGATCAATTTTGCCGATGGATTACAAGGAAATTTACTTATTTTACATGGCATGATCGATACCAATGTCCATTTCCAGGATGTGGTGCGCTTGTCGCAACGACTGATCGAATTGGGCAAGGATAACTGGGAATTTGCGGTGTTTCCGCTTGAGGATCATGGTTTTGTGGAACCCAGTAGCTGGACCGACGAATACAAGCGGATTTTCAAATTATTTCAAGAGACCTTAAAATAATGATGCTTATTAGAATTTTATTATTTAAGATTTTATTAAGTGACTTTCGGTAAATGTATTCGTTTTATGAATATCAGGTGAATAAACATTTTTATTGTATATTCTTTCTATTCAAAACACGTTTCTGATTACCAAAAGTTTAAACTTATGAAAACGAGATTCCATTTAAATTTTCTGCACGTCTTGCTAGCCTTGACTTTGGTTCTGGCGCAAGCCTGCAATGCGAGTAAAACTGTGAAAGGAGGCGCTATTGGCGCAGCAGCCGGAGGCGCTATTGGCGGCGTGATCGGTGGGAAAAAAGGCAATACCGCTGCCGGTGTTATTATTGGTGCAGCCATTGGTGGTGCGGCCGGTGCGCTGATTGGTCGCTACATGGACAAACAAGCCAAGGAAATGGAAGAAGAACTGGAAGGCGCGGAAGTGGAGCGCGTGGGCGAAGGTATCCTGATTACTTTTGATTCCGGGCTGTTGTTCGGTTTTGATTCTTATGCATTGACCGCGACGACCCGCTCGAACCTGAATGAACTTGCCGACATCCTGAAGAAGTACGAAGATACCGAGATTCTGGTGGAAGGTCACACCGATAGCAAAGGCTCGGATGAGTACAATATGACTTTATCAAAAAACCGTGCCAGGGCAGTTTCCGATTATTTGACACAAAAAGGCGTCGCAAGTAATCGCCTGAAAATCAACGGATACGGTGAAAGTCGCCCGGTTGCCGATAACGACACCGATGCCGGTCGCACTCAAAACCGCCGCGTGGAAGTAGCTGTTTATGCCAATGAAAAATTGAAAGAAGATGCCAAGAAAGGCAATGTAAAGATGTAATAACGTACACGAAATGATAATGAAAGGCGGTATGATGTAAGTACATCGTGCCGCTTTTTATTTTGTGATGAACCCACTTTATTTTTTAGTTTGAAATCCTGCAAAAATTGACTAATATTATGTGGTTTCATCAATATCTACAATGGAAGAATTATTACAACAGTTTAATGAATGGCTGGCCAGCCGGGCCGCTACTACCATTACTCAATTTGTGCTCTGGAGTGTTTTTATACTCCTGATTGCCTGGTTTTTACGTACCGTTGTTACGCGTACTATTTCTGATAATACCAACCGGTACCGCGCCAAAAAAGCGATTCGTCTCGCCGGTTATTTCCTGATCTTGTTGTTGGCGGTGGCCACATTTACCGGGCGACTCGAATACCTGGGCATTTCCATTGGTTTTATCAGTGCGGGGATCGCCTTTGCCTTGCAAGAAGTGATACTAAGCATTGCGGGCTGGATTGCCATTTTTTCCACCAATCTTTATAAACCCGGTGATCGTATTGAAATAAATGGTGTAAAAGGCGATGTAATCGATATCAGTGTAACACAAACCACCCTTATGGAAATGGGTCAGTGGGTAAGCAGCGATAATTACAATGGGCGCATCGTACGCATCAGCAATGCCTTTGTGTTCAAGAGTCCGCTGTATAATTATTCCACCGATTTTCCTTTTCTTTGGGATGAAATTATGTTACCCGTTCGTTATCAATCAGATACAAAACTTGCCGGTGAACTTATCATGCAGGTTGCGCATGCAAAACTTAGCGAATATGCCGACTATGCCAAGGAACACTGGAGCGGGATGGTCAGAAAATATCTCATTGAAAACGCAATGGTAGAGCCTACTCTATCCGTTAAACTGACCGATAATTGGGTCGAGTTTACGCTGCGTTTTGTGGTGGATTATAAAAAGCGCCGCACCACCAAAAATGAGCTTTCACGGGAGATTCTGGAGGTATTTCAAAAAACCAAGGGCAAAGTAGAACTGGCTTCGGCTACGTTTGAGCTGGTCGGGTTGCCCAATGTATCGGTGGATCTTCGTTCTGTGAGTAAAGAATAACCCAATTTTATTTACTAATCATTTAGTTTTTAAGTAAAAAGCCAATTTTAAATTCAAGTAAAATATTTTATAAAAAGTTGATTGTCAGACTAATTTACCTTAAACAGTCGACTATAAAACTGTCCGGCTACTTATTTACAAGCACATCATACCAAGCCTCTGGATGAGTCGATCATGATCATGGTTACCAGGTCATACATTTTCAACCAGGCGCTTTCTACCTCAGGCGTAAACGTAGTACCCAGGCTTTTCCTCAAAGTATGCATCAAGGCTACGCCCACAATTTTATAATGATATTCCTGTACGCCATAATTAATGTGCCTTCGCCCCAGGGATTTCAGGGCCGGGAGTAGTTTTTCGGGGTTATTCAGGCTACCGACCAGCAACTCAAAAAACTGTGCAAATTTGTGCGCCTGATTATCTATGTTACTCAAAAACAAAGTTTTAACCATTGGATTTGTTTTGAATAACTCCCGGTAAAACGAATGCGAAAATTCCTCCATCGATTTTCGGATCAATTTGCAACTATTCTGAACCAGGTCAATCTCTTTTTCAGAGAGACCTTCTTCAATTAACGCATTATCCAGCAAAGTCGCATTGATGTTGATTTTTCCCAGCTTGGCAAAGCGAAGATCTGCTCCGTCAAATTTTGCGCCTTCCAGTGCCGCACCCTCCAGATTGGCCCAGCGCAAATTGGTATTTCTGAAGTCCGCCCATCGGCATTCGGCGTGGCTGAGGTTGGCGCCGCTCAGGTTACTGCCGTTGAAATCCGCTTCCACCAGCAAACTGTGAGATAAATTGGCATGATTCAAATCTGCATTTTGTAGCTGTGCTTTGCTCAAATTGGCATGTTGTAATTGCGCATGAATAAAACTCCGGTTATTTAGTTTTCCATTTACCAGCCATGATTTTTTCCTGAGCTTTTTGGCGGCATCCAGCGCGAACGCATTGCTCTCGCTGCCAAATTGTTCGATCAGTTTTTTTTCTTCCTCTCTTTTAATAGAATGATTAATCCAATATAATAACAATGCATCTGCAACGATACCGAGCCAGCCCTCATAACTATCCGCCAGCACGCCCATCGCACCTGCCGGATGAACAAACCGGATGCCCAGCAAAAGGATGGAAATCCCCAGCGCAGCAAATAAAAAGCTGATCAGGTTGATCCGGTCGAACTCTTTCACAGCCACTAAGCTTTCATTCGGATGAACGGGCGAGGGGATTTTTTTAAGTCGGGTGATTTTGGCGAATATGCACATGATGTAAATATTTTACCCCATTTATTTAGTTCATTAAAACACTTGATTTAAAAGGCTCCCGGAGCATTGTAACCCCGGAAGCAATTCACCTTTTCAACAGATCATTTAGTGAATGGAATAAACATCGGCACTTCTCGTTGGTAATTGGCGTACGCTTCACCGAGCGATTTCCGCAAGTCTTTTTCTTCAAAGAATTTCACGGCGATGAAGATGTAAAGTGTGGTGACCACGGCAAAAATCAAATGCCCTAGCGTCATAGTCGGCGTTGCCCAAAAGGCGGTCAGAAATCCAAGCATAATCGGGTGTCTTACAAATTTATACAAATACCTTTTCACAAATTTCAACTCCGCCTGAGGCTTATTTTTGAGGTTGTCTATTACTTGTTTCAACCCAAACAAGTGGAAATGATTCACCATAAAGGTGGAGAGTAAAACGATGAGCCAGCCCAGGGCAAAAATACCTTTGATAATGCCGGCGATGACCGGATCCTCAACGTGCCAGATAATAGCATTCATAGACTGCCACTGCCAGAACAAAAGCAACAAAGCCAGACTCGCCAACAACACAAAGATGCTCCGCTCCATAGCCGGTCCGACAATTTTAGTCCACCATTTTTTAAATCCGGGACGCGCCATGACGGTGTGCTGAACCGCAAAAATACTCAGCAGCACCATATTAATGATAAACGCCTGCAAAACAGTCGCATCCGAAGGCGTATCAATGGATTTGGGTACCAGCACATTGCCGGTAAATCCTATAGCGTATAAAAAGGCAAAGAAAAAAACGGCGTAGGATATCACGCCAAATAAAAAAACAAGTACTCTTTTCATGATAATCGGGTTTAAGTTAATGTTTTTGATTGTTTATAATATAAATCAGTTTCTTGCTTTATAAGCTACTCATTATCTTTGTGTAGCCACAGTTTTCTGCGTTGATGATTTTGACCGGTAAGCATCTGACAAGTAAATAGCCAGCGAAAACGCTGAATAAGGCACGGGATATTCTACAGCCTGATAGGCTGCCCCCTCTGTAATGTAAATAATGTCTCCCTTTTGATAGGTCAGTTTCTCGGTCACCTTCCCCGGAGCAGACAGATCAAGCCGGCTTTCGGTCAATTGCCCTGACAATACTTTCAGCAGTCCCCCTGTTTTCAGGTTTTTGGACTGCTTATTTTGCTGATAACCAGGCCAATATTCAAGGAGTACCTTTACTTGTTCATTCTGAAACAGGACGATCGTTTTCGGTACATTTACTTCAATCTCAATATGATTAATCCAGTCAAATCCATTGTAATATTCCAATAATGGTTTCAATTCCATTACATGCTGAACAGGCTGCGCTTGCAGCTGCGTAGTTAATTTATTGACAAACTCATTTATCTGTATCATGTCTGTGTTCTTTAGGAAGTTATATATTTGGGTTCTTCCGGTTTATTTAATGCCAGAATATTGGGTGCATAAATACCTGGGATGTAAATGTGTAAAGAAACCGCAGGATATGGGATGGGATTTTCCACAATATGATATGCTTCAGCATCATGAATGTAAGAAATTGCTCCCTTGAAGAAGTGATTCGTTCCAATAATCCGGTCGGTGTCATGAGGATCAAAACGGGTTTCCTTCAAACTGCCGGTTAATACTTTCAACAATCCCCCACCCTCGGGGTGTCCGTGTTTCTGGGTCTTTTGAAAACCTCGCCAATACACAAGAATCATTTTCACCTGCTCTTCCTGCAAAAGAATTTTGGTTTTTGGGGCATTGCTTTCATTTGTTAGGTAGTCATTCCAGTCGTTTCCATCGTATTGATCTACCAGCGACATCAGTTCCTGTACATTTTCAATGGGGCCGGTATTTACTTTGAATTTTACGGCTTCGATTAATTGAGTCAGATTTTTCATTTGGTGTTTAATTTTTTTGTTTGTTTGTTTATTATGATGCAAAGTTGCAGCTACATCATAAAAAATGAAACCATTAAAGAGTAGATGATACTCCTGACCTATTATTTGAAACATCCACCGAGCCGATATTATTACGCCCCTAAAAGCCTGACCAAATCCGAATACTCAGGAAATAGCCGGTCCACTCATTAAAAGGTCGATTCACTCAATTAAATGGTATAAATACCTGAAAATCCTTAACTTGCAGTAAGATGAAAAATAGAATTATACATATCGTCTTACTCCTTTTATGCACCTCGCCGGGCTCGGCGCAATACCGTTTTAATAACCCTATAGATATTACATTGGAAGATGGGCTGCCGCATGTCTGGGTATATGATTTTGAAGAAGATCAGTACGGCTTTATCTGGATAGCGACCTATGGCGGATTGTGCCGCTTCGACGGAACCAATGTGCTGGTGCTGGGAAAAAACGGTCAGGATAGTGTACACTTGCCAAGTGAGCGCATCAGATCCTTGCTCAGAACCGGCGATACACTTTGGATTGGCACCTTCGACGGGGCTGCTTTTATGAATCTCACCAGCGGAGCCGTTACCCGGTTTCCTTTTTACATCGAAGAAGCCGAGCTTTCCCGGGACGAAAGATTCAGCAAATCGGTGCGCAGCATGTACCAGGACCGGCAGGGCAATGTATGGATGGCGCCCGCGTTCGGCGGGTTTGTGCGCGTGGATCCGCGTACGCATGCCGCGAAGAGGTTTCCTTTGGGTAAATCTGCGCAAATACCTGAAATTCATTCTTTAATGGACCAAACCAGCCTGCTGCAGATTGTGCAGGATCATGACAAAGATTCTATTTTCTGGGGTATTACATTCGCTGATCTTGTAAAATTAAATACAACGACCGGTAAAATCGAACGATTCCGGTATCATCATCAAGATCATGAATTCGAATATAATCTTAATCGTTATCTCTGCATTTATTCACATACCGATGGCAATCTTTACATGGGCGCGCGCAACAGAGGACTGATTATTTATAATCCGGCTTCGGGTAAATATATTGTCCCATTTCTTGATAATGCCGAAAACTGGCCGCACGAGCTGAATGCCGCCAACCTCCATACCATTGTGCCCAGAAATAATACAGAACTTTATTTAACTTTTTCAACAGGTATTTACATTTATGATACAGAAACTAAACAAATTAGAGCAATAAAGAGAAACTTTACAAATTCATTCCAGACTCAGATGTACGGTATTACCTACATTGACAGCGCGGGGCGCATCTGGCATGGTGTTCCGCAGGGCGTTCGTTGTATTGATCCGATGATCAATCAATATGATCAGTTTTCTGTAGATCATTTAAATACTTCTGATATTCGGCTGTTACCCCGCGATGCGATCGAGGATTTTTACCCGGGTTATATTACAATCGTTGGGCAATATGCGGATGGTATTTATCATATAAATCCTGCCACCGGCCACACTTTCAAAACGCCGGTTTCCGAAGCCGTCGCTCGTAAACACAAATATTTCCACTCCTGGGGCATTGCACAAACCAGCGATAACGAATTGATTATCAGTGAAAATCGACAACTTTTTTATTATAAAAAGGGCATGAAAACGCTCGAGCCTTATCCGGTTCAGCCCAAACTACAGTATGCTTCCATTTCAAGTGTTGCGCTCGATCAGGCGCGCCATTTGTGGGTGGGTTCCGCTAATGATGATGTCTGGATGCTTGATTTGTCTGCAAAAACGGCTGAAAAAAATGCTACTGCCTTACCCGGCGGAAAATTTGTGAATATATTTAGCGACACTAAAGGAAATATCTGGGGCGTCACCGATAAGGGGCATGCGGTCATTCCCGCACGAACGCAACAGCTTCAATTATTTGAATATGAACAAGATACCAAGACCACCTTCCTTACTCCCGAAAATTTCTGCCAATGTCCCAACGGAGAAATCTGGGTAGCCGGCAATGAAGATGGCATCGGCTTGCTTTCAGACGACCATCCCGAAAAAGGGATACTAAAAAAAATTATTTTACAACAGCATCCGGGGCGAAATTACATAGCCACCAGAATTGCATGCGATCAGCATAATAATTTGTGGGTTTTGGATATAGATTATTTAGTAAAAATTAATAAAAAAGACTGGTCATTTACAGCTTATAATTATGAATATGGATTAAATCAAGTTTCAAGCTTGTTTCGGTTTTTAAAAAATGGAAACCTCTTAATCGGAAGCCGGGGTGGTATTTATATTATTGATCCTGATAAATTGACGACCAATCAAAAAGCCCCCAGACCTTATGTGCAAAATATAAGAACCACCAAAGGCGACAAGCTTGCACTTCCGGCTTATTTACAACATTTACCGCTACAGCTCCCCTCCAGGGAAAACGTGCTGACCATCGAATTTTCTGCCATCAATCACACCCTGGCCAAAGAAACGCAGTTTCGCTACAAACTCGTAGGCGCCGATGAAACCTGGAGCGATCCCGGTAAAAACCGCTCGATTACTTATTCCAATTTGCGAGGCGGAGATTATATTTTTCAGCTGAAAGCTGCCAATAATGAAGGGATCTGGTCGGATGAAATTTACGAACTGCCCATTTATATCGGCACGCCCTGGCACAAAACCACTATTTTTTATCTGATGCTGGGCGCGCTCGGCGCCGCGATGGTGCTGGGGATTTATCGCTACCGGGTGAATGAAATCAGAAAAGAAGAAAGCCTTCAAGCCGAATTTGAAAAGCAAATTGCCAATGTGGAAATGAGTGCCCTGCGGGCGCAGATGAATCCGCACTTTATATTTAATTGCCTGAATTCAATAGATCGTTACATTATTAAAAATGATACTAAAAAAGCCTCGGAATATTTAAATAATTTCGGGCGACTGATCCGACTTATCTTACAAAACTCCCGCAGTAATTATGTCAATCTTAAAGACGAACTGGAAGCACTGGAATTATATATGAAGCTGGAACAAATGCGCTTCCGCAATTCATTTGATTATGAAATCCATGTCCAACATGATATCAATCCCGAAAATTATGAAATACCGCCGATGTTGATCCAACCTTACGTGGAAAATGCCATCTGGCACGGGCTCAATCATAAAAAGGAAAAAGGAAAAGTAATGGTGAGCATTTGTATTCATAATGACATTGTAATTTGTACCGTGGAAGATAATGGAATTGGGCGCGCTGCCTCCAAAGCTATGATGAATAATAAAGAAATAAAACGCCAGTCGATGGGCATGAATATTACATCCGAACGCATGGCGATTATCAATAAGTTATACGACACGCATAATCACGTGGATATTATCGATTTGTATAATGACCAAGGAAATCCATTGGGCACCCGCGTGATATTAAATATTTCGCTTTAAACATTATCATTATGATCAGGGCAATTATTATAGATGATGAAATGGACAGCATCGAAACACTAAGCTGGAAGATCGAGAACTACTGCACTGATATTCAGGTAATTCAACACTTTCAGGATCCGGTAGCCGGGCTGGAATTTCTGAAAAACAATGAAATTGATTTGCTTTTTCTGGATATTGAAATGCCCAAACTAAATGGATTTGATATTTTGCAGGCGCTTGACAATATCTCTTTTGAAGTGATTTTTACTACGGCTTATGATGATTTTGGTATCCAGGCTGTAAAATTCAGCGCATTGGATTATTTACTTAAACCCGTACAGGTAAATGAATTGCAGGGTGCTATTGAAAAATATAAAAGTAAAAATAAAGATGTGTCCTGGCAACAACAGCAAATTGACTTACTTTTTAAAAACATCAAACTTGAACGCGAAGGAAAGCCCGGATTTATTGCATTGGCTACCAAGGAAAGCATTGAATTCGTGCAGCCCAATGAGATTGTGTACTGCGCTTCCGACAGCAATTATACCACTATTTACTTCGCCGACGGCCGCAAAAAGCTGATCGCGCGCACGCTCAAGGAATTTGATCTGATGCTTTCTGCTTATGATTTCTTTCGCCCGCATCATTCTTTTCTCGTGAATTTACATCATTTGAAAGAATATATCCGCACCGACGGCGGTTATTTAGTGATGCGTAATAACGCCAAAATCCCCGTTTCCAAAAGCAAGCGGGAAGAATTTTTAAAAATGCTGGGATAAACTAAATAAGCAAAGAGATCATTTTAAGTTTAAATAAAAAACCACATAAGAACTTGATAGTCAGCTTAATTTGACTTTCGACAATCGATTGTAAAACTGTCCGACTAAGCAAAGGGACAATTTTAAATTAAAATAAAATATTTTATAAGAAGCTGGTTGTCAGCTTAATTTGACTTTCGACAATCGACTGTAAAACGGTCCGACTACTTACTTACCGGTAAATATCAAATCTCCTTTTTTGCTACTTTCGCATGCAATTTATTTAGTTCCATTAAGGCAGCTGAGCCATACCAGGGATGCAGCTCCATCACCAATCTACCTGTTTGAATCGCGGGATCGGTCTCGGTCAAAGCTTGAGCTTCTTCCACTGTTCTGACGTCAAAGACATAAATACCGCGGATTTCACCATCATCTCCGAAAGGACCGGCCAATACCAGTTTCCCTTCTTCGGCCAGGCGTTTGATATTATCGAGGTGGGCGCGTTGCAACTCAGCGGCCTCTTCGGGGCTCTGCGAGCGGTTTGGACCGGCTTTCAGAAACGCCATTACATACATTTTCATACCATATTCATCAGCGCCAAGGCGTTGGGCAAGCAAGGAATCATAAGTCATTATCTCGGGCTCGGGAGCAGAAACAGTGTTATTTACTTTGTCTTCATTGTTTTCACAGCTTGTTGTAATAAATGTAATAAATAAAAATAGGGTCAGCAATTGCAATTTCATGATACATCGGGTTGATTTGATATAATAATAACTAATTTAGGAAAAATAATTTTGAAAATCCTGCGAATTTAAAGGTTAATCGGATGCCGATTGCAAAGCCAATCCGAAAATAAACACGGGACCGCTGTACATATTGCGCCGCTCTTCGAACCAACTGGCGTAGTTTTCATAGTCAAAGGTAAGACTCAGATTGCCTAACACATTCCAGCTTGCCCCCAGGTGCAATTGATTGAAAGTGGTGCCGTCGCCGCGGGTAAAGTCGCCGATCGGACCTTCGCGCTTGCCCGCGAGCGACTGACCGCGCAGCGCGCCATTGATCCACAGGCTTTCGCCAAAACGATAGCCGATTTCCAAACCATAGCGAATTTGATTTTGAAAATCCAATCCTTGATATTGCGTTCTGTAATTATATTGCACAAAACCCTGAATATAAGCAGGTTCGGGATGTAAAGAATGCGACAAAGCCAGCGTAGCCAGGTAATTCCATTCACCGTCGCCGGTGGGTAAGATGTACTCCACCGCCGGATCGAGCGCATCACGCACCCGCAGATCAGCATTGCCCAGCGGAATCTCCGCCGCCAGCCCCAGCGAAACCGGCAACGGCACGGGTAGTTGATACTTCACTTCCAGCATAGGATCGCCGGTGCCGCTCACCCAGTCGGTATTGCCATAACGATTGCGTCGGAAAGGCGCCCAGTTGAGCGTAAAAGCGAAAGATTTGGCGAAGCCATATTCACCGTACAAAAACACATTTTGCTGACTGAACTCTAGTACATTCGGCTGAAGCAAACCGAGGGTATCATAATAATTGCCGGAACTAAATGTACTGTAACTCGCCTTGATATAATATTTACCAGGCTCCCGCACCCAGCCGCTTTGGGCATGAGTAAATGAAATAAATGAAGTAAATAAAACTATCAGAATAATTATTCGCATGTGCATTGAAGTAAGCATTTTCCAAAAATACAGTTTAAACGGCATGGGGTTCAGGGAATTATCACTAAATGTAATGCTGCGGACACCCAAGCTACAAAGGATTTTATCTACTTTTACAAACTATGTCTGCACCTTATACCCACGATATCCTCATCATCGGCGCCGGTCCGGCGGGCGCGGCCTGTGCTTTGGCATTGAAAGATTCAGGTTTGAAAATTGCACTCATAGACAAAGCCCGCTTTCCAAGAGATAAAGTTTGCGGCGATGCTATTCCCGGTCGTGCGGTGCGCGTGCTGCGTGAGATTTCCCCGGATTTGGCGCAGGAATTTGACCGCTTTCCGCAAAAATGCTTTACCGCTCGCACCGAGTTTTTTGTCAATCACCACAAAAGCATGGAACTGCGCTGGGTACAGCAGGCTTACACTTGCGCCCGGCTCGACTTTGACAATCAACTGGTGGAGATGGTGCAGGCGTACACCGACATTGATTTTATCCAGGAAATAGCTCCTACTGAAATTTTCAGAGATGAATCCGGCGTTAATGTCATCTGTGGGAAAGAGGAATTGCAGCTCAAAGCGCCCCTCATCATTGGCTGCGATGGTGCGCATAGCATAGTCCGAAAAACATTCACCGATTTTAAAATGGATTTACATCATTATGGTGGCGCGGTGCGGGCTTATTATAAGAATGTAAAATTTTTAGAACCTGATAAAACCGAAGTGTATGTATTAAGCAAATATTTACCCGGCTACTTTTGGGTGTTTCCCTTGCCCGGAAACCGCGCCAATGCTGGCTTTGGTATGCTGTCCAAACATATTTCCGAAAAGCGGTTGAATTTAAAAAAGCTTTTTTTTGAATTTATAGAGCATCATCCTTTGCTAAAAGAAAAATTTGCGGCAAGCGAAATGGAAGGAGCTTTGCAAGGCTTCGGTTTGCCTTTTGGTTCGCAGAAAATTCAGGTCTCCGGCGAGCGCTTCATGCTCACCGGCGATGCGGCTTCCCTGATTGATCCTGCTACCGGCGATGGCATCGGCAATGCGATGTGGAGCGGGCAGCTGGCGGCCCGACAGGCGCAGGCTTGTTTTGAATACAACCGTTTTGATGCAGCTTTTATGCAAAATTATACACAGCAATTATACCAAAAACTTTGGCCGGAACTGCGCAAAAGAGCACTGGCGCAACGCGTAGCTACCCGCTTCCCCTGGATGCTGGACGTGGGCGTCATTGCCTGCCAGAACCCTCTGATTAAAAGGCTTTTCCATAAGATGATGTAGTATAAGCGGCATCCCGCAGATTTCGCAGATTGGCGCAGATATTCTTTTTTCATCCGCGAAAATCCGCGCGAGAATGTCATTCATGTTTCTTTTTACAATAAAAAAAGATTCCTTCGTGAATTCCAAACGAAAAATTAAATTTGTCCAAACCACCCTATTCCTAATTATCAAATAACTAAACAAATGCAAAAGACGATATTGATTTTGTTGCTTTTCTGCAACGCTACCCTTTTCGCACAATCCAACCTCAAAGCCCTGGTAGGCGGCACGCTCATTGATGGATTCGGCGGCGAACCTATTCGCAATAGCGTCATCATCATCGAAGGCGAAAAGATCAAAGCCGTGGGGCAGGTCGGCAGCCTGGAAATCCCGGCTAATGCAGAAATCATCTCCACCGAAGGCATGAGCGTCATGCCCGGCTTGTGGGATATGCACGTACACCTGATGATCAATGGCCACGCCGATTACAGCCATTGGGACAAAAAATATCCGCCGTTGTTTGGTTCGGTCATTATGCCGGCGTCCGCCAAGCAATTACTCATGGCCGGCGTCACCAGCGCGCGCGACCTCGGCGGCCCGCTTGAAGAATCCATTGCCGTACGCAATGCTATTAATGAAGGTAAACTGGATGGCGCTACGATCTACGTGTCCGGGCCTTTTATTCAACACGAACCTTATCCCGGAACCGAGCAATTCCGCTGGGGCGTAAAAGGCGCGGAGGACGCCCGTGCCAAAGTGCGCAAGCTCGCCACTGCTGGCGTGGATTGCATCAAACTCATCGACCAGGATCAAATGACCATGGAAGAAGTGATGGCGGTCGTGGATGAAGCGCACAAGCACAAACTCACGGTGGTCGGGCACTCGCATCGCCCGGAGGAGATTCGCCGCGGACTCAAGGCGGGCGTGGATTGCTTCGAGCATACCGGGCTTTCTTCGGCGCCGGAATACCCCGAGGATATTATGCAAATGATCAAGGAACGCACTGCGCAGATGAACATTGGCCCGCTCTTCTGGACGCCTACGGTGGAAGGTTTGTACAATTACGAATACACCCGCGACAATCCCGAAGCTTTGGACAACGATTCCTGGCATCTGGGGCTGCCCGATTCGATCATTCAGGATATTAAACAATCATTCCAGCACCCCGGACGCTTGCCCTATTTTCAGTTGACGCCCATTCGCCGACCCACGCTGGAACGCAAGTTCAATCAACTCAAAGAAGCAGGGGTTGTGCAATTAATCGGCACCGACAGCGGCATCCCGATGAAATTTCACAGCCAGTCCACCTGGCACGAGCTGGATGTGTGGGTGAATGAATTCGGCTACGACCCAATCCTCGCGATCAAAGCCGCCACCTACTGGCCCTCGGTCATGATGGGCGTTTCCGACAAGGTGGGCACCGTCAGCGAAGGAAAATACGCGGATATCATCGCCGTGAAGGGCGACGTGCTGCGCTACATCGCTTTGCTGCAAGATGTGGATATGGTGATCAAGCACGGGAAAAGGTATAAGTAGGAAGCCCTTAACATGAGTCATCCCGAATTTTAAAAATGCCCCGTTAGGGGCAAAATATGGGTAGAAATGATCCATTGTGTCGATTTGCATGCCGTAGGTATGCTTTATAACGCGTACCGATGGCACGCCAAGACGTGTTTTTTGCAAATATCTACCCATATTTCGTCCCGACGGGACTGGCACAGCAAAAATTCGGGATAATTCATGTTAATAAAATGGTATCTTTCGGATTCAAGCGGTGTCTCTCGAAGAGGACGCTACATCTTATTTACACTCCCATCCTTTCCAGGAAATATTATAGAATCACGCACTTTATGTAATACCAAGACAGGAGAATATAATGCCGATGGGCGATCATATAATACAGATAGACGATTACATAATACGGACGCATGGAAATATAATATAGACTCATGATGACATAATACAGATGGATGACAATATAATACAGATGGATGACAATATAATACAGATTGATAACAAGTTAATACGGATAGACGATAATATAATGCGGGCGCATGGTAATATAATACACCCTGGCAGTAAATTAATACAAATGGACGGTGATATAATACAGATCGATGGTAAATTAATGCGGACGCACGGCAATA
>CAZGAU010000076.1:0-24027 GCA_964523725.1 uncultured Saprospiraceae bacterium | reverse complement strand
TGGTTGATTAGCAGGCTTTTATTTCCAGCGGCTGTGCCGCTATTGCTCATTGACATATGACTTTATTACATACAATCACCTCAACCTGCCCAGCGTTATTAGCTATACCAATGGCAATAGTATTGAGTTCATCTATGATGCCGCGGGTATGAAGCTGCGAAAGATCGTGAAGGTAGGCGCTACGATACAATACGAGCAGGACTACGCAGGTGGACTGGAATACCGAAAAGTAGGCACAGGCAGCAAACGCGTAGAAGCGGTGTACCACGCCGAAGGGCGCTACTACAACCTGAATGTGGAGGTAAGCAATACCGTGAACTGGCGCAAGGAATACACCCTCAAAGACCATCCCGACCTCGCATAGCTCGGTACGGGACAAGTTCTGGGTAATGCCAGAATTACCTTTACCGATAAAAACGGCAACGGCATCGTGGATGTGACCAACAGCGCTGGTACGAATGATATTATACAAGAAAACCATTATTACCCCTTTGGACTAAACTACGAAGGTCCCTGGCTGATGAATGATGTAGCGCGGGATAATAAGTATCAGTATAGAAGTTTTAAAGGTTAGAACTCCAATTCATGGAGGGGGTCAAACTTAAATACTTATCAGCAGCGCTCTGTGCAATTGGCTGTTATTCAGTTGATTGCATTTTGTTTTGAAGATGATTGATACAAAGCCTGCCTCAACGAACACGGCGACAATTATCGCTAAAAATATATCCTCAAAATTTCTGACTTTACTATTTCTGACAGCACTTACTTGCTAATAGAGTCCAATCTATACATAACATAAATTATTGCTCCAAACCTCCAATAGAAAGAAGACGCCATTCTACTGATCTGAATTCTGTATTAACACAATAGTAATGCAACCAATGCCACCAGATCAGAATAAAAATTCGGAATCAAATATTTTTTGCAAAAAAAAAATTGCAATTCTCTTGCAAGTATCTGAAATCATAACTACTTTTGGACAACCAAAAATTGGTTAACCAATTTTAAATTCACAAAAATGGAGCACATTCTTCAAAATTTTCAAGAGATCGTAGTAGAAACCCCAGTAGATATTATTATTCGACAAATCAGGGACTTGATCAAATCTGGTCAACTAAATCCGGGAGACAAATTACCTCCCGAACGCAAGCTTGCCGAACGAATGGGGGTAGGAAGAAGCCATGTAAGAGAGGCCATTCATAAGCTTGAATTTTACGGTATTCTAAAAACAATGCCACAAAGTGGAACAATTGTAGCCGGTATTGGCATTACGGCGCTAGAGGGGTTGATTTCGGATGTTTTAAAATTGGAGGATAGCGACTTTGGTTCTTTGGTGGAAACGAGGGTAATATTAGAAACCAATATAGCCAGACTGGCCGCACAACGCCGCACGGAAGAGGAGCTCAAAGTAATAGAACGGGCACTGATTGCGTATGAAACTAAATTAGAAAAAGGATTGCCCGCAGTGGAAGAAGATTTAATGTTTCACATTAAAATAGCAAAAGCAAGTGGCAACTCAGCGCTAAAATCTTTAATGCTCATTATTACACCTGATATTGTTTATAGTTATAATAAATTGAAAGTTTGTTCTGACGATCGGGCCTGGCAAGCATTGGAAGAGCACAAACTCATATTGCAACACATCAAAAATCAAGATGGTGATAGTGCGGCTTTAGCCATGCGCCTGCATTTGAAGGACGTACTAGAGTACAGCCAAGAATATCATCAAATTACCTCAAGTAAGCAAAGGGCCAATTTTAAATTAAAATAAAATATTTCATAGTTGGTTGTCAGCTTAATCGGACTTTCGACAATCGACTGTAAAACTGTCCGACTACTTACCCAAAAAGCAGAAAACTAAGAAAAAGGGCATTTTATACACTCAGAGCATTAGCAATTTTCCAGACATTGAAAACTTTATCAAGTAGCACCTTCGATAAAGCCTAGGAGCGGTTTGCCCCAATGCAACCTGTGAGATCGCTATTCACCGAATATAAAAATACCCTTTGAGCCTCGTGGGCTATTGCACTCACCGGGGGGTGAGTATCTATTGGATAAAAAACTAATGGTAATTATGCAAACAAAATTATTAAAAAAATGGAACCTAAACAATGGTAGCGTTTGGTTAATAGCCTGTTGCTACATTGTATTATTACTACCAAGTGGCAATCTACTTGCCGACAACTTATTAAACGACTATAATCGAAAAGAGTTTAAACCGATCACCGGAACGGTTACGTCTGCCGCCGATGGGTTGCCATTAATTGGTGCAAACATCACCGTTAAAGGGACAAGTCGCGGCACTGTTACTGATGTAGATGGACGCTATCAGATTGACGCTGAACCCAATGAAATTTTGCAATTCAGTTATATTGGATTTTTACCACAGGAAGTGGAAGTCGGATCCAGCTCAACGATCAATATTACATTGGAACAGGATTTTCAGAACCTGGAAGAAGTTGTTGTTGTCGGCTACGGTACCCAAAAGAAATCACACTTAACTGGATCCATATCCAAAGTTGAAAATGAAAATTTGGATCAAATAGCAGTATCGAGAGTAGATGATGCACTTATTGGTAAAGTATCTGGGGTTAATATTCAAGCAACTAACGCAGAACCTGGTGCTGCTCCTACTATTACCATAAGAGGATTCGGATCGATAAATGCTAACTCTGGACCTGCAGTAGTGGTAGATGGGATAGTCGTAAGTTCTGATTTTCTAGGAACGCTGGATATGAATAACATTGCATCCTTTGAAGTCTTAAAAGATGCAGCATCTGCCGCCATTTATGGTAGTGAAGGATCCAATGGTGTGATCATGATTACGACTAAGAGTGGTAGAGCTGGTAAAACCATATTCAGCTATGAAACTTATTTTGCTCGGAAAGAGGCATTTGGAAGCGATAGTTATAGAAAGAGTGTGGCTGACTGGGCTGCAAAAGAATTAGCTGAAGCAGGTGAGCTTTCTAATGAAACCCAATACGCACAATTACTAGTCCAAACAACTGGTATTGACAGAGACTGGCAAGATGTATTTTTTGATGGAGGAAACATTATGAGTCATTCTCTATCTGCAAGAGGAGGAAGTCAAAACACCAAATTCAGCACCTCCTTAAGATATCTGCATGATGAAGGGGTTGTAATAACCGATGACTACAAGTTATATACTGCAAATCTAAAGTTAGATTCTAAATTGTCTAATAATGTAAAATTTGGACTTAGTGTTACGCCTTCTTATTCAAAAGCAAGACAGTTACCAACATCAATACATAATCCTATAAGACAATCTCCATGGTTGCCTATATACCATACGGAAGAAACACTTCAATTCATTAATAGAACTGCTTATCCAAATGTTGGAGTGGGAGATTATTTTCTTGAGAACCATTTGCGTAATATAGATATAGATGGTTCAGGTGGTTCAGGCAGACCACGTACTTCAGGAGATATGAATCCTTATGCTCAATATGTTGAAAGAGAACATTATGAGTATAAAACTAATATGCTGAGCTCCGCATATTTGAGCTATGAAATTGTACAAGGGCTTACAGCAAAAACGTCTTTTGGGACTACTTTAGAGCAGCGCAAAAGAACCCGATATGATGGTATTTTACATCATGCAAATCCGAGTAATGCCGGCTATAATTTACAAAACAGGTTTAACACAAGGCTAATTTCGGATAATACGCTTGATTATTCAAAAACATTTGGTAATCATGAGTTCAACGCACTATTAGGTGCAACTTTTCAGAGAAGAACTTCTGAAAATAGTACAATTTCAGGTAATGGATACTCCAATGATTTACTTAAAAACTTACAAGGAGCAACTCAAATTTCAAACTTTCAAGAGCTCAATTTTGAAAGAAAGAAGATTGGTTATTTTGCCAGAGTTAATTATGCTTTCGCAAATAAATATTTAGTGAGTGCTTCTTTTAGGCGGGATGGTAGTTCGGTATTCGGCATAGACTCAAAATGGGGTAACTTCCCTGCTGTGTCTGTAGGTTGGAATGCACACCTTGAAAACTTCCTAAATAAAAGCGATTTAATTAGTTTATTGAAGTTTAGGGTCAGCTACGGACTTACAGGTAATGAGAATTTCAATGTAGGTGATGATATTATCAATGCATACCCTTATTTGGCATTATTAAATACTTCCAATGCTATTATTGACAATGGTGTTGCGGCCGGTGTTTCCGCTCGTAATATAGCGAATACATTGTTGCAATGGGAAGCATCAAAGGAATTCAGTCCGGGGATTGATTTTGGGATTTTGAATAATAGAATTACAGGATCTTTTGATTACTATGTACGAACAAGTGATAAATTACTTTTAGAAAACCCTGTTTCTTACGTTACTGGATTTAGTGGAGGTATTGTGAATTTAGGTAAAGTAGAGAATAGCGGAATGGAACTGGAAGTGAGAACAAAAAATGTCACTAAAGGGAAGTTTGGATGGAGTTCAACATTAATTGCATCCACAAACAAAAATAAATTACTCAGCTTTGGCGAATCGAACGGGGCACTATTAGAAGATACCTATGGTAGAAATTCGCAATGGATAAACCTGATAGGCAATCCTATATCTTCTTTCTATGGTTACGTAGTAGATCGGGAATTACCTAATCAATATGTTAGCACACCTTATCATCCAATCAACAGCTCAGCTGAAGATATCATCGTTAAAGATTTAAATGGTGACGGTTTAATTACGGATGAGGACAAGACGATTCTTGGAGATCCATATCCAGATCTGATATGGAGTTTTACCAATGAATTTTCTTTCGGCAATTTTGACTTTTCTTTTATGATCCAGGGAAGTCAAGGTGCTGAAGTGCGAAATGTAGGTGACCAGTATTTCTTTACCTGGTTTAGCAATGCGACCGTGAATCCAGCTCAAGTGGTTGCGGATGGTGTAGTGCCGCATGAATCATTCATTCAAGAAAAGGTCTTAACAAATCTAATTGTCCAACCCGCAGGCTACTTTTCATTAAGAAATGTAAACATTGGGTACAACTTCTCAAATCGTCAATTATCCCGATTGGGTATAGGAAATGCAAGGATTTATATTTCTGGGCAGAACTTGATTTATAAGACCTCTGATTTATACCACGGCTTCAACCCGGAATTTATTGATGATCCTAATCCTAGAAAGTACGGAGAACAAAGAGCAGGCACGCCTTTGTTCAGAACCATGTCAATTGGTGCGAACATTAATTTTTAATTTAAAAGATCCTAATGATGAAATTTTATAAATATTTAATTCTTGCAGTAATTGGGTTTGCTTTTTACTCATGTGATACGGAGGAGTTCTTAAACCCATTGCCAGATACGGCTGTAGTTGCTGATGCATTCTTTGAAACGGATGCTGATGTATTGGCTGGTATTATAGGTATCTATGACGCCCTGCAAGGTGTCAATGAAAATACAAATACAAGTATTATAAATTCCAACAGGGGAGTACAATTTGAATATCTTTTAACGGAACATCGTTCTGATAATACCAGAGGCGCGACGCTCGAAGGTTCAAAGGCGGATTTCCACAGATATTTGGTTAATCCTAACAACGTGGAATCAGAAGATTACTATCAATCTATGTATGATATTATTTTTAGAGCGAATAATATCATGAATTTCATTGATGTCGCAAATAAAAGTAATCAAGGTAAATATATGGCAGAGGCAAAATTTTTAAGAGCGTATGCCTATTTTAACTTGGTTAGATTGTTTGGCGATGTGCCAATGGTAACCGAGGTAGTAGGTCCTTCAGAAAATGAAAAACTCTTTACGAGAGTACCTGCGGAACAGATTTATCAACAAATTGAATCAGATTTACAGGAAGCGATTAGCAATTTAGACAATACACATAAATCCAGAGCGTCGAAAGCAGCAGCACAAGGTCTTTTGGCAAAGGTTTATCTCACACAAGATAATCGCAACTATCAAGGTGCGGCGCAGCTATGCCAGGATATAATAAGCAGTGGAAAATTTGCCTTACAAGCAAATTTTAGGGATGTCTTCTATAATGAATTGAATGATGAGATAATTTTTGCCGTTCAATATCAAGCGGGAAACACCCAGGAAAGTCAAAGTTTCTCATCGGAATTTACATCCTTTGTCCGTCAAGGTAGAGAGGATGGTCTCAATATTGTGAATGCTAATCTTATTGCCGATTTCGCTATATATGGTGGAAATAGAACAGCTGTTTCTTATGTTACTTTAGGTACTTCAAATGAAGTGGCAAAGTTTTTACCTGAAGGGTCTGATGTTTCTACTACTCCACCTACTTATGGTCCAAATGCTCGTCATGCGGGCAATGACTGGATTGTTTTACGTTATGCAGATGTATTGTTGATGCATGCGGAGGCAATTTTAGCAGGAGGAACGGAAACTACAAATAGTGCTGCGATAGATTCTTATATGAAAGTTAGAGTAAGAGCAGGCTTTGATCCAGTAGCTGACCGTCCTTCAATACTGACTAAAGATGCGTTGCTTGTAGAAAGACGTGTAGAACTGGCTTTTGAAAATCAACGTTTTTTTGATTTGCTCAGATTCGGAGTTGCTGATGCTGTATTAAGTGCACACGCTGCCGAAATGGGATACGGTAGTTATAATTCTAGAAAATTATTATTACCAATCCCTGCAAGAGAAATTAATTTAAGTGGTGGGCTTTTAAAACAAAACCCTGGTTACTAAAACTAAATTTCCAAAATTCAAAATTTCTAAGAAATGAAAAATAAAATAATTTTTTTAAACAGCGTAACTAAAATGTTCTTATGCTTAGCAGTAGCGCTATTTTTTACAAGCTGTGAAGAATGGTACGAGTATGACTTGCCAGAAGCAAACTCTAAAGTTGACACCGTTTTACCTTCAGCTAACTTTACTTATATTCCTAATGCGAATGATTTCACTACGATCGAATTCAAAAATCTTTCATTTGAATCTACCAAATATCTATGGGATTTTGGTACAGGAGATACATCGACTAAACAAGACCCTGTCTATACATTCAAAGATGGAGAAGGTACCTATCCAGTAACTTTAACTGCCAGCGATGAAAACGGAGCTTCAAGCACTGTAACACTAAATGTTGAAGTAATTGATAGATTTGTAGCTATTCAGCCTGAAATTATTAATGGAGATTTCGAAGCTGGTACAGATGGTTGGAAATTTTCCAAGTTTACCGGAGGTACTACCAACCCTTTTAATACGAGTAGTGATGGCTCTCCTTTGAATTATGATGGTACAAGTACTAGCTCTAAAACGGCAGGTGCAAAATGGACAAAAGCTACTTCCGCAGGAGCTTACCTAAGCTCTAATACCAGATATGCTTACCAGGCAATAGTAGTCTCTCCCAACACAGAATATGTATTAGAATATGAATATTCTATAAAGACCGAAGCGGAACAAGCCGGTGTTGCTCCAGGAGGTAATAGAATAATTGGAGGAATTTTAGATGGTCACTTTGAGGATGGGGCTGAAGCTATTCCAAAATTTGATGCAGTGCCATTAGTAAGCCATATTGGTACTGAAGTTCTTGGAAAAGGTGTATTTACAATTGTTCAAACAGAATTTACTTCAAATGCTAAGGGTGAAGTTGCTATTCTGATATATGCAGTAACGGATGTGGATGCGTATGTTGATAATGTCAAGGTATATCCCAAAAAGTAAATACGAGGATAAAAAATATTTGGCAAAAATCAACATATAAGTTTGGCTGTGTTAGCACCAATAGTGCTAACACGCCTTGATAAATTAATTTCATGATAATGCTTCAAATCATGTTTGGAATCAATTTTTTCAATTCAATTTTCCCCATTTTATTTTTATTGGCAATGGGTTGCAAGCCAGAAATGGAGCGCCCTGCTAACGCCCCTTCCGAGGAAGCGGAATTGATGGAAGGTGTTGACTATTTTCTGCCGCGCATCGACCTGAGCCATTGGAAAGTGACGCTGCCGATTGGTAATCCTACAGAAGTTAGTCCTCCTGAGATTCTCAATTATGCCAATAATGAATTATTAAAAAAATTCATGTATAATGATTCGACGGATGCCTCACTGGTTTTTTATACGTATCCGGGGGCTTCTACCGCTAACTCTTCCTATTCCCGAACAGAGCTACGTGAGCAAATGGTTCCGGGAAGTAATAATACCAATTGGACTTTCAAGCAAGGAGGTCGGATGAAAGGTACACTTGCCGTGTCAGATATATCAAAAGATGCTAAGGGGGATTATCACCGTACGATCATTATGCAAATCCACGGGCGACTCACAAATGCTCAACGGGACATGATAGGGCAGAAAGATAACAATGCACCTCCTGTGCTTAAAATTTACTGGCAGAACGGAAAAGTCCGTGTCAAAACCAAAGAACTGAAGAATGTGAACACTACCGAACCCGAAATCCTCCACGAGGAAGCCTGGACAGATGATGATGGCCATACCTTTTCGGAAACGGTCGGAAACGAAAAATTTACCCTTGAAGTGATCGCCTCTGATGGCAGGTTGGAAGTTATTCTTAACGAAAGTGAATCCGTCGTGTACGATGGTGTGCATATGCAGAAATGGGGTGTTTTCGAAAATTACTTCAAGGCTGGCAACTACTTGCAAACGAAAGATACAGGTGCTTCTGCAAAGGTGAAATATTATTCGCTGAAGGTGAGTCATTAAACAATGATTTCGGAAGTCTTCATGATTTTGGAAATTTATACCACCTTCAAAACGAAGAATTTACAGAGAATAGACCTTTTCGGTCATTAGTTTCATACAATAATTTGGTTAGGGTTGACGCAGGGAATCCTGTCCGGCAACTTCTGTGTGAACAGGAGTCCCTGCCTTTTTTCAAAAATTAACCACATGCCACGTAACATCACACGCCGCCAAAGTCTGAAAATGCTCGGCACAACGAGTGTAGCGCTGCCGCTGATGGGCGCTGTGCCTTTTTTTGAAAAAAGCAAAACCACAGAGCGCAGCCAGCCGGACATCCATATTTTTTCCAAACATCTGCAATGGCTGGATTTTTCGGCAATGGCAATAAAAGTGGCTGAGATGGGATTCGACGGCACCGATCTGACGGTACGTCCGGGTGGACACGTAGAGCCGGCACGCGTGAAAGAGGACCTGCCAAAAGCCATAGAGCAATTACGAAAAGCGGGGTTGCAGGCTACGATGATCACTACCTCCATTGAAAAGGTACAAGATTATCATACAGAGGAAATTATCAAAACTGCCAGTCAACTCGGAATTTCCTACTACCGAATGGGGTGGATCAAGTATGATCAAAGCAAGCCAATTTCAAAGCAGTTGGATGGGATCAAACAGCAGTTGAAAGAACTGGAAACGATGAACAAGCACTACCAAATTCGCGGGGTATATCAAAATCATGCGGGGATGAGCTTTGGTTCGGCGGTGTGGGATCTCTGGTTTTTATTAAATGAACTGGATTCCGATTATCTCGGCTGCCAATACGACGTGCGTCATGCGATGGTGGAAGGACTGAATTCCTGGGAATTGGGCTTTGACCTGATCACGCCTTTTATCAAAGTACTGGTAGTGAAGGACTTCAATTTTACAAATGAAGGGTCATTGGTTCAAAATGTGCCAATGGGCGAAGGCGTAGTCAAGTGGAGAGCGTTTTTTCAAAAATTAAAAGCAAAAAACATCAATGCTCCGATTAGCCTGCATTGCGAATATCCGCTCGGCGGCGCAGAGAAGGGGAGTAAAATTTTAGAAATCCCTGAAAATGAGGTGCTGGAAGCGATGAAACGGGATTTTTCAGTTTTGAAAAGCTTTTTTTAATACGAAGACATGAACAATTTTTTGAAATATAGTTGGTGCGTATTGATCTGCGTGTTCGGATATTGGGCAGAGGCTGCCGGCGACATTCCGGCGGACCGGGTATTAGTCCCTTCAGAACTCATTGATTATCTGAATATTGAATCAAACCCTGAATTACAAAAGATTTACAATTTAAATAAAAGTGGCAAGAAACAGGAGGCACAGCAGCAACTGGCTAACTATTTAAAACAGGCTTTTGCCAAACGCTTCTTTTTTGATTGGCGCAATTTTGCCAAACGTTTTGCGCAATATCAAACATTATACCCGAATCAAAAAGAAACCCATTTTCGGCGCGGGCAGGAATTTTTAGACACTTATGCTCCTCGTCCACCCTGGAAACAGCCTTCTGGAAACTTACTCGGTAAGTCGGTTACCGCCTATGAATTTCGCCACCTTGCGCGCCAGCACAAAGCGGTGGATGTGATGTGGATGAGCCATTATAAAAATGACCCTGCGGCGCTGGATTATTTTGTGCAACAGGTAAAATCGTTGAATCAGGCTTTTAACGAAAATAAATACGAACGCCAGGAAGCCGACGGCGGCAATGGTGTGTACGAGGTGTTTCGCGCGGGTTATCGCATGCTCAACTGGCTTTTGATTCATCAAACCTACCTTTCTGAAGAAGCTTACAATTGGCAAGACCAGTTGAACGTCATTTGCGCTTTTTTGCATCATGGGGCACAATTGCAGGCGCAATCGACTGAATTTCACTTTGGTAATCACCAAACCCGTGGCATGAGTGCTTTGGCGATGCTCTCTATTTTGTTGCAGGATTTCGAGGGTACGGACAAATGGTATCAGCATTCCATGCAACGGTTGGGCGAACATTTGCAACAAGAAATTAATACCGATGGCTTTCAGTTTGAACGCAGTGTGCATTATCATTTAACTGATATTGATAATTATTTCTATGTGTATCAACTGGCTGCGCTGAATCAATTTCCGGTAGAAAAAAGCTGGGAACACAAGTTAAATCAGATGTTCCAGACGCTCGTAGCTATTGCTTATCCTGATGGTACGGCGCCGATTTTGCAGGATGACACGGATACGCCCTGGGCGGAGCGAAATGACATCAGTCAGGCAATGGCGCTTGGAGCGATTTTGTTTGATAACCCAACCTATCGCTATTTTGCAGCTGATAAAATAGATCCTTTTACATATTGGTTTGTAACTGATAATCAACTGGATAAATTAAAATCCGGGGATACAAAAGCGCCTGACATTGGCTCACTGGTCTTGAAAGAAACGGGGTATTACATCATGCGCAACGGTTGGGATAAGGATCATTCTTTATACATGATAATTGACGCGGGTTTGGAGAAGGATAAGCCGTCGCATCAGCACGCCGGAATTTTGGGAATCGAAGCGTATGCCTATGGCAATGCAGTGCTGCCCAACTATCAAGTTCGCTACGTACTTCCTGATTTTCAGCACTTTAAAAGTTCTTTTGTTAAAAACATGGCACTGGCAGATTCCATCGCCCAAGGTGGAAAATGGGTACCCAACAGCGGTGGCTCTGGCTACGGTCAATGGGAAACGTTGCCGCAGCCCGCGGTGCTCGCGTGGAAAACCACACCAACGTTCGACTACTTTGCCGGTTTGCACGATGCTTATAAAAAGCAAGGCATTGATTATCAACGCGAAGTGATTTTTATTAAAGATGGTTTCTGGATTGTACGTGACCACTTTTTGGCAACGAAACCTCATCATTATCAGCAAATCTGGCAAGGGCATTATAGTGTGGAGCAGAACGGCAAATGGCTACGCACCACTTTTGCAGACGGTAAAGGACTGGATATCATTCAATTAGGTAATTCTGAAAATCGATTGACTTTTGGTAACGCGCGGGGCAAAGGCAACGCCATTTTTCAGGCAAAATCCCCAGATTCATTGACGTTTACCACTTTGCTATATCCTTTTCGCAATTTTGATGAGCGCATTCTGGATGGTGTTGAACTGGATGATTTTAAATTCAAAACCTGGCAGATTGTAAAGAAGCAGTCTGTAGCAATTGCCCAGAAAGACTGGCGCAGTGATGCTTCAACGGTCGTTTTTAATGAAAAAAACTGGCTACTGCTCGATGCTTCCTATTTTGAAAAAAATGGCAAACGTATCGCTTTTTCAAATGTCACCAGCCTTTTTATTCAACAAACGCCGGAAGGATTGCAAATAACGATACTAAGTCCGAAGCAAGCAACTGTAGTTGCCAATAATTTGACACAAAACATTATTAATTAAGCATTAACGGATAGTAAATAAGTGGTAATGGTAGAACAACAACAAAAGTCAACAACCCTGGGGGCACCTCGCAAAAACCTATTGCAGCGACTGCTGAGCATCGGTCCGGCATTTTTTGCAATCGGTTACACCATTGGCACAGGCAGCGTGACCTCGATGGTGGTGGCGGGCAGCACCTATGGGATGCAGTTGCAGTGGGTTTTGTTCCTGAGTTGTTTGTTCTCCTGGGTGCTCATGGAAGCTTACGGGCGCTACACGCTTGTTACCGGCGAGACGGCACTTTTTGCGTTTCGGCAACATTTAAAATACGGCAAACTGGTTGCTATTTTAATCATTATTGGTGTCACATTCGGGCAATGGAATTCGCTCATGGGCATTCTCGGCATTTCGGCGAATGTCATTTTTGAAACGCTGGAACTCTTTATTCCCGCGCTGGGACAAAACGAATATTGGCTCGTCTTGGGTATTGCCGTTGCGATTATTGGCACTATGTACGCCTTGCTTTGGGTTGGCAAATACAATTTCTTTGAGAAAATTCTCGTGTTTTTTGTCACGCTGATGGGCTTGTCTTTCCTACTGTCGCTATTTATAGTAATCCCTGATCCTCAGGAGATTGCGCAGGGTTTCATTCCAAGTATTCCGCAGGTGGAAGGCGGCAAGATGCTCGTGGCAGCGTTTGTGGGCACTACGATGGCAGCAGCGACATTTCTTTCGCGCCCGCTTTTTATCAAAGGCAAAGGCTGGACAGCGGATAACCTCAAAGACCAGCGAAAAGATGCACTTTGGGCAGCTATACTCATTTTCGTGATTTGTACTGCAATCATGGCGGTCGCAACGGGGGCGCTCTTTCACAATGGCAAAGCCGTGACCAAAGTGCTTGACATGGTATATACGCTGGAACCTATCGCCGGGCGCTTCGCGATTGCAATTTTTTTCCTGGGTACCCTGAGCGCAGGTTTGTCGTCCATTTTTCCGATTTTGATGATTGCGCCGATGTTAATCGCTGATTATCAGTCTGGTAAATTGGATACAAGTTCTAAGCAATTTCGCTTGCTTGCGGGTATTGCCTGCGTCATTGGCTTGACCGTGCCTATTTTTAACGCCAACCCGATACAGATTCAAATTTTGAGTCAGGTTTTTAATGTCTTTGTGTTGCCGTTGGTCATCCTGGGCATGATGATTTTAATTAATAACCGAAAATTGATGGGTGAATATAAAGCCGGCGCGCTGCTCAATGCTGGCATGGGTTTGTCGCTGCTGTTCGCTTGTATCATTTCGTATAATGGCATTATCGCAATTATTGAAAAATTTTGATTTTATATAAAAAACAGGAACGATGTTAAAATTTAGCTTCAAATATTATATGCTTATTGGACTTTTATTATTAAACAGTCCAATTATTGCACAACATTTAGTAAAAAATGTAAAGGAGTTTAATACGGCGGTTAAAAATGCTCAGCCTGGCGATACTATCCGCCTGGCAAATGGGGTATGGAAGGACGCAGAATTGTTGTTTGAAGGGGAAGGCACCGAGCAAAAACCGGTTGTATTGATGGCGCAGGAACCAGGCAAAGTTACGCTGGAAGGCTTGTCAAATCTGCGTTTGGCAGGCAAATACTTGGTAGTGTCGGGACTGGTTTTTAAGAATGGCTATTCGCCGACGAGCGAATTGATTTCGTTTAAAAAAGATAGTAAAAACCTGGCTTATTATTGCCGGGTTACAGAGTGTGTAGTCGATAATTTTACGAATCCTGAGCGTAGCGAAACAGACCTTTGGGTGGCCATTTATGGCAAGCATAATCGATTCGATCACAATCATTTAGAAGGGAAAGGCAACAACGGCGTAACACTTGCAGTGCGCTTGAATTCAGAAGAAAGTCAGCAAAATTTCCACCAAATTGACCACAATTATTTTGGCCCGCGCCAAGTACTGGGCAGTAACGGCGGCGAAACCTTGCGCATTGGCACGAGCCATTACTCGATGAGCAATTCTAATACCATTGTTGAATATAATTACTTCGACCAATGTAATGGTGAACACGAGATTATTTCCAATAAATCATGTCAAAATATCTTTCGTTACAACACTTTTTACGAGAGTCAAGGTACGCTGACCATGCGCCATGGCAATGAAACACTGGTGGAAAGCAATTACTTTTTTGGTAATGGTGCACCCAATACCGGCGGCATCCGCGTCATCAATGAAAAGCAAAAAGTATTCAATAATTATTGCGAAGGGCTGACCGGTTATCGTTTTCGGGGCGCGCTGGTGATTATGAATGGCGTACCAAATTCTCCGCTCAACCGCTATTTTCAGGTGAAAGATTCTGAAGTTTCCAATAATACGTTTGTGAATTGCGATTATATCCAGCTCTGTGCGGGCAGCGACGCGGAGCGGAGTGCTGTACCTGTAAATACAGTGGTACAAAACAATATTTTTTATAATGAAAAAACGGATAGCCTTTTTACAGTATATGATGATATTAGCGGTATTCGCTTTAGTGACAATATGTTGAGTATCAATATGAAACCCATTGCAAAAACTGGATTTGTAAATAAAAAAATAAATTTTAAACGCAATAAAACAGGCATTTTAATGCCTGAAAGTAATATTAAAGCAGGCATGACCCAGGTGCAACCACCTGCAACGCTAGAAAATACAGGCGTGAGCTGGTATCCAAAGCGGGCGAAGAAATCAGGTTTTGGTACAGGTAAAGTCATTGCTGTGAAACCAGGATTGAATACGCTTTATGATGCTTTGCAAGGTGCAATGTCAGGCGATGTGCTGGAGTTAAGTGCTTCGGGGGAGTATTTGACAGATAAGTTTTTGTATATCAATACAAATATTACCATCCGGGGAGCTGCTAATCTTACTAAAAAACCGGTGGTGTTATTCGAGCGTACGGCTTTATTTGAAATCAATAACGGTGGGGCATTGCGACTACAAAATTTGCACATTGACGGCAAAGAAGCAGCTGATATGGCGGGCAATAGCGTCATCCGCACCAGTCGGTATTCCATGAGCCAGAATTATCGCTTGTTCATTGACAATTGTGATTTTACAAATCTGAATGTGAATCATTCTTTCAATTTATTGAAAGTTTTCAAAAGCACTTTTGCCGATTCTATTCTGATTAGAGATTGTAATTTCAGCAAGGTTACAGGGCACATCATTTCGATGGCAGAAGAAACCGACGATTTGGGCATATATAATGTAGAAAACGTGGTAGTAGATAATTGCACCTTTAAAGATATCGAAGGTTCTGTTTTAAATCTTTACAGAGGAGGAAGTGATGAAAGCACCTTTGGTCCTATGCTGTGGGTATCAGAAAGTACTTTTGAAAATGTCGGTCACGGAAGCAGAAATAAAACCAATGCAGCTATTGCTTTACACGGCGTGCAGTTTATAGATATTAATAATAGTAGTTTCAAAAACAGCAAAGGAATCAATTTACACCTGGTGGTTGGAGATCCAGTGGTAAAAATACGCGATTGTGTGTTTGAGAACACCCCAAAGATACAATCAAATGATCCGGCTTATGAAACTAAAAACTTGACCTTTAAATAACATACGCTTGAGAACGATACAAAATATATCATCCATACTATTTTTTATGCTGCTGATAGCAGGGGCAGTTCCATCCTGGAGTCAAAATCATCCTTCCTTGATTTTGACCCGGGAGGGGATTAAAAATATTCGTAATGCAAAGGAATTCCCTGCTTTGTTTCAGACTGTTCTGGAGGATACACAGCTAGAAGTGGATGCAGAAATAGCAATGGGTATCGAAGTGCCGGTTCCTAAAGATCTCGCTGGTGGATATACCCATGAACGCCACAAAAGAAATTTTCTCATTCTACAGAAAGCCGGCAATTTATTCCAAATTACGAATGATGAAAAGTATGCAATCTACATTCGCGATATGCTAATGGCGTATGCCAAGCTGTATCCTACGCTGGAAGTTCATCCGATTAGTAAATCTTATGCTAAGGGAAAAATATTTTGGCAATGCCTGAATGATGCAAATTGGCTGGTTTATGCTAGCCAGGCATTTGATTGCATCTATGACTGGCTAAAAGAGGAAGAAAGAGATTTTTTGAAAAAACAATTGTTCCGACCATTTGCAGATTTTCTTTCTAAAGGTAATCCTCAATTTTTTAATCGCATTCACAATCATAGCACCTGGGGAAATGCAGCCGTCGGCATGATCGGTTTGGTGATGGATGATGAAGAACTCATCAACAGAGCTCTTTATGGATTGCCCGATGCGGAGCTTTCCGAAAGTGCGAAAGACAATGATGGCGGATTTATAAAACTCCCGGGGCAAACAACAGCAGGCTTTTTTGCGCAGTTAGACCATGCCTTTTCACCAGATGGATATTATACGGAAGGTCCTTACTATCAGAGATATGCGATGTCTCCATTCATATTATTTGCCAAAGCGCTGGAAAATAAACGCCCCGATCTGAAAATCTTTGAATACCGGGACGGATTATTGAAAAAGGCTGTCTTTGCCCTTTTATACCAAACCGATGCAGATGGGCAATTTTTTCCCTTAAATGACGCACAAAAAGGGATGTCTTTTAAATCCAGGGAATTGATTTCCGCCGTTGATATCATTTACGATTATTGCGGGAAAGACCCTCAGTTGCTTTCGATTGCAGCAGCGCAAGAGAAGGTAGAATTAGATGCTTCAGGGTTTGCTGTGGCACAGGGCATTCAAGCTGGAAAAGCAAAGGCTTTCGATAAAAAATCAATCGAATTAAGAGATGGAAAAAATGGAGATGAAGGTGCTGTAGGAATATTAAGAATGCCCGGAAAAGAGGATGAATTATGCCTCGTCTATAAATACACCGCTCACGGTCTTAGTCATGGTCACTTTGACAAATTATCTTATTCTTTGTACGATAACAGTGGGGAAATCATTCAGGATTACGGCATGGCGAGGTGGGTAAACATTAACCAAAAACAGGGAGGTGGCTATTTACCGGAGAACACTTCATGGGCAAAACAAACCATTGCTCATAATACTTTGGTGGTGGATCAAAAAAGTCACTTCGGGGATGATTTTGAGACGGGAAACGCTCACCATTCAGATTCTTATTTTTTTGATGCGAAAAATCTTGATTTCCAAATTGTAAGTGCCAAGGAAAACAATGCCTCGCCTGGAGTAGCAATGCATCGCACCATGGCTTTATTAAATGACGAAGCGTTTCAGAATCCGATAGTCATTGATATTTTCCGGGTTGAAGCAGACCAACCAAAACAATTTGACTTACCATTTTGGTATCAGGGACATTTATTAGAAACCGATTTTGAATATAAAACCAATGTCACGAATCAAAGCATTTTAGGCGATCAATTTGGTTATCAACACTTAAGAGAAGAAGCCAAGGGTAAAAGCAGAGGCTCAAATGCCACGCTGAATTGGATGGGAAATGGAAAATTCTACACTGCACTGATGCTCACAAATCCCGATGATGAAATAATTCTTGCTCGTTTGGGTGCCAATGACCCAAATTTTAATCTCAGACATGATCCTTGTTTGATATTGAGAAAAAAAGAAAAAGAGGAAGCAATATTTGTTTCAATCATTGAATCCCACGGCATCTACAGTCCAGTTGAGGAGCTTCCAATCCGCCCCTTTAGTACTGTAAAAGAAGTGACTTTGCTTTATAATGATCAAAAGTATTCCGCAATCAAGCTCACTACAAAATCAGATCAAAGCTGGACTTTAGTCATTTCTAATGAAAATAACGAAACGCAGACGAAACATAAATTAATAATAGGTAAAGACATCTTCGAATGGGAAGGTCCTTATCATTTGAAAAAAAATAAATAAAATAATTATGAAAAAACCTACAAACGTAAGCAGAGCGTTTCTGATGGGCGATGAAATAGAATGGGAAGTAATCGACCCAAAATTAAAAAGGCAGATAATGGGCTATGATGATAAAATTATGCTTGTTAAAGTAGAATTTAAAGCAGGAGGCGTTGGTCAGATGCATCAACATCATCATTCTCAGGTGACGTATGTGGAAAGCGGGGAGTTTGAAATGACTATTGGTCAAGAAACAAGGACAATTAAAGCTGGTGATTCCTATTATGTTCCACCACACGTTATGCACGGCTGTGTTTGTACAAAGGATGGCGTGCTCATTGATGTATTCAGCCCTTTAAGGGAAGATTTCTTATAATGATTTTTTGGTATATTATGTTGAGTGTGCCAAATTTTAAAATGATATGATATGAAAGTAAATGGACTTCGGTGGTGGATAGTGGGTTTGGTCGGTCTAGCGACGGTGATCAACTACATTGACCGGAATGCGCTGGCGGTCATGTGGCCGGGTATTTCTGGTGAGTTGGGCATGGGCAAGGAGGAGTATGCAGCGATTATTTCGGTGTTCATGATTGCTTATGCAATTGGACAATCTGTTTTTGGTAGAATTTTTGACGTATTAGGAACACGTTTAAGCTTTGTACTCTCGATTGTCATTTGGTCAGCTTCCATTGCACTGCACGCCGTAGCAAAAACAGCGGCTGGATTTAGCATTTTTCGCTTTGGTCTGGGCTTTGGTGAAGCAGGCAACTGGCCTGGCGCGACCAAGAGCAACGCCGAGTGGTTTCCGATTAAAGAAAGAGCTTTTGCGCAAGGAATTTTCAATTCGGGTGCTTCGCTTGGAGCGGTTATTTCTGCGCCTTTGATTGCATTATTGTACGAATCCATAGGCTGGCGGGCTACTTTTGTGGGTGTCGCGATGCTAGGTGCTTTATGGATTATCCCGTGGGTTATCTTTTATAAAAATTCGCCTGACAAACACCCTTGGCTTTCTGATGAAGAGCGAAATTATATCTTGCAAGGACAAGAAGTTGAACAAACAGAAACGGGAATAAAAGAAGAAAAAGTAACCCCAAGCTGGGCTGAATTGCTTACCTATAGAGCGAGCTGGGCAATCATTTTATCACGTTTTTTTCTTGATCCGGTCTGGTGGCTGTTTGTATCCTGGCTGCCTATTTACCTGGCAGAACAATTTGGCTTTGATGTGAAACAAATTGGATTGTTCGCCTGGGTACCTTATGTCGGTGCAGCAGCGGGCAGTTTGTTTGGCGGCTGGCTTTCCGGGCATTGGATCCGCAATGGCTGGACAATCAACCGGGCACGAAAAATGAGTATTTCCCTAGGGGCGATCTTAATGCTTCCGGCACTTCTAATGACCGCTATTGCCTCCACGCCGCTTATTGCAGTCTTATTAATAGGCGTAATTTTATTCGGTTTCCAAATTGCCATTGGCAATATCCAAACCTTGCCGAGTGATTATTTCAGCGGTAAAACAGTGGGGTCTTTGGCAGGATTAAGTGGCACGGCTGCTGTAGTTGGCGTTTTGATCACAATTTGGCTCGTTCCGATCATTACAACGGAAAGCTATGTACCGTTTTTCATTTTAGGCGCTGCACTCGTGCCATTGAGTATTGTATCTCTTTTCCTTTTAGGTGGAAAGATTGAGCCTATTAAAAATAAATCTTTGATCTAAGTTCTAAGTTCATCTTCTTGGGATTGTTGATACAACAAATTTTGACTATTTATAATATTAAATCATCAAATTAAAAAAATAAACTATGGAAAAGCAACCAAGAGTAGCTATTGTGACTGGCGGTAGTCGGGATATTGGCAGAGCGATCTCATTAAAATTAGCCGATATGGGCATCAAGGTAGTCGTGAACTATAATAGCAACAAAGCAGAAGCAGAGGAAACGCTGAAACGTATCAAAAATAATGGCGGTGACGGGATCATTGTGCAAGCCGATGTAACCAAAAGTGAGGACATACAACGGCTGATATCAGAGACGACCAAGGCTTTTGGCAATCATATCCATGTGTTGGTGAATAATGCAGGTGGGCTGGTGGCTCGCAAAACCCTGGATGAGATGGATGAAGCATTTTGGGATCATATTATGACCTTGAACTTAAAATCCGTATTTATGATAACCAAAATGGTGGCGCCTTATATGGAGCCCGGCAGTTCTATTGTCAATATTGCTTCTCAGGCTGGTCGGGATGGCGGCGGTCCGGGCGCTTCAGCATATGCTACCAGCAAAGGTGCAGTGATGACCTTTACTCGTGCCATGGCAAAAGAACTCGGTCCTAAAGGCATTCGCGTGAATGCGGTTTGTCCGGGTATGATTGCAACTACTTTTCATGATATTTTCACCAAGGATGAAGTGCGGGAAAAAGTGGCGGCAAGTACCCCACTGCGCCGTGAAGGCGAAGCCTGCGAAGTAGCTGATTTGGTGGGCTATCTGGCGAATGGGGAAGCAACTTTTTTGACTGGAACGAATATTGATATCAACGGCGGATTATTATTTTCGTAAACACCTTCCGATCCCGGTTTATTTAGTAAAATGCATGGGATTCGGTTCATTATGTAACAACACGGTTTTGTACTTACTTTTTCTTATTCTGACTTTACATAGCAAGGGCAGAAGCAGGAGAAGTATTACATCAGCTGATCTTTTTATCAAACTTTCATAATCACATTTAAAACTAATTATTGTATGAAACGATTTTTAAACCAACTTCAAAATGGAGCATGGCGCCAGCGCTTTTTGCCCTTTCTGGTATGGATGATTGCATTGTTACCGAATTGGACGCACGCTACAACGTATAATGTTTCGACGCTAACGCAATTTAATTCCGCTGTAAGTAGTGCCGCCGCCGGTGATATTATTATAATCGCGAATGGGACATATAATAACTGGGGTATGCTTATTACCAGTAAAACTGGAACAGCGAGTGCGCCTATCACCATTAAAGCCGCCAGCGTTTGCGGTGTAACGTTTACGGGCGATTCTTACATTCGCATGAGTGGTGCTTATATTGTAATAGAAGGACTAAAATTTACCAGCGGTTATGCTACCAACGGCAAAGCCCTTGAATTCCGCACCAGTTCTTCGAGTGTATGTAATAATTGTCGGGTCACGCAAGTTACATTTGATGCTTATAATCAGCCTTCCAGCCTGGCAACCGGCACGTATAAATGGATCAGCGTGTATGGTCAGAATAATGAAATTGACCACTGCTCTTTTTTGAATAAAGTGGGTAAAGGCAGTTCTTTAGTAATAGAACGACCGGATAATACGACGGATAATTGTAAAATACATCATAATTATTTTGCCGGACGGCGCTGGCCCAGCGGCTACGATCAGAATCTGAACGATCAGGATGCCATTCGCATTGGCAATAGTGCGACGCACGAGTCCACGTCGAATACGGAAATTTATGATAATTATTTTTATGATTGGATTGGCGAGGGTGAAATTATATCCGTTAAAAGCTGTGATAATAAAATTTATAACAACACCTTCCGGGGCTGCCTGGGAGCGCTTACTTTCCGGCACGGGCACCGCAATCAGGCGTATCAGAATTTCTTTATTGGCAATGCTGTAGATCGCAGCGCCGGTGTAAGAATTATCGGTGAGGATCATAAAGTGTATAATAATTATTTTGAAGGCTTACGGCGTGGAAGCGGCAAGAATACAGGTGCGGTGAATATTGCTCGTGGTCAGAGCAGCCCGCCTGATAATGGGTATGAACCGGTGATTAATGCCCAGGTGGCGCATAATACTTTTGTCGATTGCGATCGAGGCATCTGGATCAGCGCTTCTACGGAAAGTACTTTATCTGTTGTGCCAAGTAATATAAAGATTGGCAATAATATTATGCTCAATACGACGGATGCTATTTTTATTGAAAGTGGTTACACGCCAACCAGCCCAACCTATGAGGGCAACACCCGCCAGAGCGGCAGTTGGGGCATTTCTACCTCGGGTACGAATGTTGTGGTGAGCAGCGGTTTGTTGGATAGCCCCAGTGGCGGTTATTATCGCATCGGCAGCACTAGCCCGGCAAAAGACGCAGCAACAGGTACTTATACATTTGTAGTAAAAGACATAAAAGGAGGTGGCGACCGCAGCGGCACCAAAGATCGCGGCGCGGAGGAGTATGGCTTGACCGGTTCCAATCGCCCCTTCACCAGCTCCGATGTGGAAGTGAATGTGGGCGCGTGTTCGGCAGTGGTTAGTTGTGATGCGCCTACGGGTTTATCAGCGAGTTCAATCACTAGTTCCGGCGCTACCCTTTCCTGGTCGGCGGTTTCAGGCGCTTTGAATTATAATTTACAATACCGGGTGAACGGCACCAGCACCTGGACGACCGTGAGCAGCATTTCCGGTACTTCTTACAATTTAAGCGGCTTGTCCGGCAGCACGACTTATCAGTGGCAGGTACGCACCAATTGCAGCAGCACAAATAGCAATTATACGGCAGGTGCTAATTTTACAACTTCAACCGTTATCACTTGCAATGCGCCTACGGGTTTATCAGCGAGTTCAATCACTAGTTCCGGCGCTACCCTTTCCTGGTCGGCGGTTTCAGGCGCTTTGAATTATAATTTACAATACCGGGTGAACGGCACCAGCACCTGGACGACCGTGAGCAGCATTTCCGGTACTTCTTACAATTTAAGCGGCTTGTCCGGCAGCACGACTTATCAGTGGCAGGTACGCACCAATTGCAGCAGCACAAATAGCAGTTATACGGCAGGTGCTAATTTTACAACCAGCAGCGGCGGCGGTACCGGAGGTGAAATCTGGCTGGAAGGCGAATGCGGCGTAGTCGGCAGCGACTGGGAAACCATCAATGATGCCAACGCCTCTAATGGACAATTTATCCGCCCCAAATCGGGTAAAAAAAGTACCTCCAGTGCCCCTACCGCCACCAGCGCACGGGTTTCTTTTTCTTTCAATGCCACCGGCGGCAGCGGCTGGACAGTGCACGCACGGGTAAAAATCAGTGGCAGCAGCGACGACAGTTTTTGGGTGCGGATCAATGGCGGTTCCTGGATTCAATGGTCACCGATCAGCAGCACCGGGGGGAGTTTTGCCTGGCGAGAACTCATCAATGGTCCTTTTTCTTTAAACAATGGCGCTAATACGATCGATTTTGCTTACCGGGAAAACCTCGCCGGATTGGATAAACTGTACATTACCAATACGACCAACACGCCTTCCGGCACTGGTTCTACCGCTTCCAATTGCAGCGGCGGCACTTCCTGCACTTCGGGTACCAATCTTGCTTTGAATAAAACAATCGCCGACTTCAGCAGCCAGCAAACCGGCAATGAAGTAACCAATGTAAATGATGGCAACACCACCAACCGCTGGTCGGCTGAAATTTATCCGCAGTATGTCACTATTGATCTGGGCGCGGCGTATAGTGTGAATCAGATCAAACTGCATCCCTACCAGGATCGGGCGTATCAGTTCAAAGTCGAAGGCTCTACCACTTCTGCTACCAGTGGATTCTCAACCTTGACGGATCTCACCGGCAACACGACCGGCGGTTCCATCATTACCAGCAGCTTTACGGCGCAGACCGTTCGTTATGTCAAATTGACCGTCACGGGGGCATCCGGCTACACCGGTACCTGGATTTCGATTGAAGAATTTGAAGTGATTTGCGCGGGCGGTAGCGGTAGTCTCGTCGCAACGCCCAACCAGATTTTACAGCCTGTTTCGTTGGAAAAAAATCGATCGCAGGTCTATCCAAATCCTTTCCAAACCGGATTTAATCTTCAGATTCCCAAAGACTTAGCAGCAAATGCTTCGGTCAATTTGCTGGATGCATTAGGTCGGGTGGTTTATCAGCAACGCCAGGTGCAGCCCGGCGAGCTTATTGCCATCAATCAACCGCTGCAAGCAGGTTTTTACTGGATTCAAATCAGGAATGAACAAGGTGTTATCATTGAAAATATAAAAATTTTAAAACAGTAATCGAATCACAATCAGGGAGTTTGGGAGCTTCGGCTGCCAGGCTCCTTTTACCCGGCAAAAAAAAGCTTACTTCTATGAAAAAAGTAGTCACTTTCGGCGAGATCATGTTGCGCCTGACGCCTCCCGGTT
>CAZGAU010000075.1:16423-24353 GCA_964523725.1 uncultured Saprospiraceae bacterium | reverse complement strand
CATTTTAAATTTTAATCATTATGTGCAGCACTTGCGGATGCAGTCAACCCTCGGATGCCGTGACCATCGTCAAAGTTGGTGAAGAACAGCACCAACCTGCTCATCAACACAACCACAGTCACCATGCTCATGCTCATCATCATGATCCTCATGTTGGTAATGGTCATCATCATCACCATGCGCCGACTACGATCGAACTAGAACAGGATATTTTGCAGAAAAATAATCTGCTGGCACAGCGCAACCGCGGCTATTTCGAAGCCAAAGCCATTCTGGCCCTGAATCTGGTCAGCTCGCCCGGTTCCGGGAAAACCTCTTTGCTGGAGCGCACCATTCAGGATTTAAAAGACGAAATCCCGATCAGCGTGATCGAAGGTGACCAGCAAACCATGAACGACGCCAATCGCATCGCGGCTACCGGCGCGCAAGTGGTCCAGATCAATACCGGCAAGGGCTGCCATCTTGATTCGGAAATGGTGCATCAGGCGGTGCGGAAGCTCAAACCTGCTGACGAATCATTGTTGATGATAGAAAACGTGGGTAATTTGGTGTGCCCGGCCCTGTTCGACCTGGGCGAAGGCGGGCGCGTGGTTATCATCAGCGTAACCGAAGGCGACGACAAACCGATCAAGTATCCGGATATGTTCTATGGCTCTAAGTTGTGCATTATCAACAAGATAGACTTACTGCCCTACGTGCAATTTGATGTGGAAAAAGCAAAAGCTTACGCACAACAGGTCAACCCGAATCTGAAATTTATGGAAGTTTCGGCAACAACGGGCGCCGGCTTGGATCAATGGTATGAATGGCTGCGCAAGTCCTTGAAGCATTTTGTAAAATACCAGCATATTCACTAAATAAGAAGCGAGAAATATTAAATTAAATATCATACTTACTTCATATTTCTCCTTTTTTATTTCAAATTTATTATAAAATGTGTTTAGCAATACCTGGAAAAATAACCGCGATCACCGCGCAACTCGACGAAACCTTCCGGGTGGCGAAAGTCTCCTTCGGCGGGATTTTCAAAGAAGTCAATCTGGCTATGCTGCCGGAGGCGCAGGTGGGCGACTATGTGCTGGTGCATGTGGGCGTTGCCATTAGCCGGGTGGACGAAGAAGAAGCGCATAAAACCTTCGAGTACCTGAGGCAAATCGGTGAATTGGAAGAACTGGGACCGGGTTAGGTTTTGAAAGTTCAAGGTTCAAAGTTCAAAAGTTCAAAGTTCAAAGTTTAAAAGTTTAAGGTCTAATATCCAAAGTCTAACATCTGTTTTTATGAAATACTTGTCCGAATACCGCGATGAAACGCTGGTGCAAGATTATCTTAAAGAAATAAAAAAAGTCGTTCGCCGGCCCTGGACGATCATGGAAATATGCGGCGGACAAACGCACAGCCTGGTAAAGAACGGCATTATTAATATGCTGCCCCCCGAAATCACTATGGTGCACGGCCCGGGCTGCCCGGTATGCGTGACGCCGCTCGGCATCATCGACGAAGCCATTTATCTCGCTGAAAATAAAAATGTTATCCTTTGTTCTTTTGGAGATATGCTCCGCGTGCCGGGTTCGGAAAAGAGCCTGCTTGAAGCCAAAGCCAAGGGCGCGGATGTTCGCATCCTCTACTCTCCGCTGGAAGCGGTGAAACTCGCGCAGGACAATCCTTCCCGACAAGTGGTGTTTTTTGCGGTTGGTTTTGAAACGACGGCTCCGGCCAATGCGCTCTCGGTAGTGCAGGCAAAGCAGCTGGACTTGAATAATTATTCGATCCTTGCCTCCCATGTGCTGGTGCCGCCGGCAATGGAAGCGATCCTGAGCGATGAAGCCACCCGCATCGACGGGTTTCTGGCGGCTGGGCATGTTTGCACGATCATGGGCATAGAAGAATACGATCCAATTGCCGAAAAATTCAAAACGCCGATCACCATCACCGGTTTCGAACCTGTAGATTTACTACAAGGTATCTTAATGGTTGTCAGGCAGCTAGAACAAGGAACTTTTAAAGTTGAAAATCAATACGCCCGTGTGGTTCATCGCGAAGGCAATCGCCTGGCACAGCAAACCATCGAGCAGGTTTTTAATATATCCGACCGCGACTGGCGCGGCATTGGCAGTATTCCAATGAGTGGTTACGAAGTCCGGGAAGATTATTCCGGTTTTGATGCGCGCAGAAAGTTTGATTTAAATCTGGGCAAAGTGGCTGAAAATCCTGACTGCATCGCCGGAGAAATCCTGAAAGGCTTGAAAAAACCCTTCGAATGTCCGAATTTTGGTACCAAATGCAACCCGGAGCATCCGCTCGGCGCACCCATGGTGTCTTCCGAAGGTGCTTGCGCCGCGTACTATCATTTTTCCAATGCCCTGGCGCAATTGGAAGTTTAATCAAAATTCGCAAATGTCCAACCACAAGCTTTCCATACAACTCAATTGCCCACTACCAAAACTTGATTTTGACCGGATTACCCTGGGACACGGCAGCGGCGGCTTGCTTACGCATAAATTGCTGGATAATGGGGTGTTCAAACTATTGGATAATCAATGGCTCAGCGAGCAGCACGATGGCGCCTTTCTGCAATTAAATGGTCAAATGGCCTTCACCACGGATAGTTTTGTGGTATCACCGATCTTTTTTCCCGGCGGAAATATTGGCGATTTGGCCATCAACGGCACCGTAAACGACCTCGCGATGTGCGGCGCCGAGCCGCTTTACCTTTCGCTTGGCTTTATCCTGGAAGAAGGGCTTTTGATGGAGGATTTGTGGGAAATTATTCTGACCATCCGCGAAGCTTGTGCGGCGGCGGGCGTACAGGTAGTCACCGGCGATACCAAAGTGGTGGAACGCGGCAAAGGTGATGGCATTTTTATCAATACCACCGGAATCGGCAAGGTGCATCCAGAGGCAGCAATTGCAGCCAACCGGGTACAAACGGGCGATAAAATTATCGTGAGCGGGGAAATCGCTACCCATGGCATGGCCATTATGTCGGTCAGAAAAGGCTTGGAATTTGAAGCGGACATTACAAGCGACTCCACCAATTTGAATCATATTATTCTCAGGCTTTTAGACGAATTTGGACAGGAAATCAAGTTTCTGCGCGACCCAACGCGCGGCGGTGTCGCGACGGTACTGAACGAAATTGCAAAACAAACCCGGCTGGGCGTTTCGCTGGATCAACGCATGATCCCCATCCAGGAGCAGGTAGAAAGTGCTTGCGAAATGTTCGGGCTGGACCCGCTGTATGTAGCAAATGAAGGTATTTTCCTGGCATTTGTAGCCCCGGAAATTGCAGAACAGGCTTTGGCTTTGCTTCAATCGGATGAAAAAACGCAAAACGCTGCGATTATCGGTGAAGTCGTGGAAGCACACGCCGGACAGGTGGTGATGCGCAGCCGGATTGGCGGCAAGCGGGTCGTAGGAATGCTGCCTGGTGAGCAATTACCCAGGATTTGTTAAAAAAATGTGCCACACTTCTAAAGTGCGGCACATGGTTCTTCTCAGATAGTTTTATCGTTTGATTTTCGAGAAAAATTCCAATAATTCTTCTTTGAAGCCAAAATACAGTTTTTCAAATGTTTCCATGGCTTCGCGTTCTTCGGTTTCATCCGGGAAATAATCATTCACAGCATTGGGGTTAGTCATTTCGGTCAGTGCGAGTTCGCGTTCGTCCATGCGCACCCGGTCACGGATTTCATGGATTTCATGTTTTTGGATGGTGAGTCGGTTCAGATAGCTTTCGCAGAGGGCGAGGGCTGTATCATCATTGGATTTCGCGGCGATTTTTTCTACTTGCTTGCGCAGAAATTCGATTTCATCTTCGTAAAATGCCAGTCGGTTGAGCCAGGTCAGGTTGTCGCTGTGCAGTTCCTGCAATAACTTTTTGGTTTCCATATCCAGTAATATTTAGATGCCAGATGCCAGACTTAGGGATGCCAGACTTCTTGCATGATTAGATAATTATTTTCAATACTTGCAAAGTATAGGATGGAATGCTTTTAGAAAGTGACAATTGTCAGCAGAGCGGGGTGATTTTTGTTGGGTATGAGACAAGTAATTGAAAGACAGAAGCCCTGCAACAGAAATATTAAGCTCCAGGGCTTCATTTCTATAATTAAATCATTATTTAACTTCAAACATGATATTATCCAGTAAACGTGCCGCCATATCCCCGGGGCATTTGGCTTTAATATTACGAATAATATAAGTATCTCCGGGAGCCGCCAAACGAAACAGTTCAAGCGTTTGTTCGCCAAATGTATTCCCTTGATTAGCAACTTCAACCGGATCGTTTCTCCTTGAAATTTTGATCACATTAAATGAAACAATTTCACAGTAAGCATCAAAATCAAAGTTTTCCAGCAACGCAATCATTTCTTTTTGTTCCTGCAGTTCATAAACCATGACCGTACCGCCATTTTTGCTACCAACCATGCCAACCGGATCCGGTACTCGCTTTACCCTGAAAACCGTTTCTTTCAGCAATTTTCCCTGCGATTCTACCTTGACTTTGACTTCGCCCGGCTTGGTCGCTTGTAAAATGTACTTGCCATCGCCTTGCGGAAGCACGGTTACATCCTCGCTGCTGACTTGAATATTGTCATTGGAAATGCCCGCCACCGCTACGGTAATCGGATTGTCCACACCGATGTAAAGCACGTTCATTCGATCGGCGGCAACGCTCACGACCAGATCATCCTGAGCAAACAGGCTCCCAAAAGCCGTGGTAACGATAAACAAAATGGCGACCAGCACGGAAACCGCAGGGCGCGGCAATTGAGGCGGCGTCTCCGGCATCAGCAGCCGACGGATTCGCAAAGAAAAATGGGAAGATTGATTGGTTGCATTCATGGCTAATTGTATTTTGGAAGTTTGAGAAATTGCCAGCAGACTCTCGGCATAAGCGAGACGGGACGTGCCTTGCGCCACCACCAGGTCATCGCAGCATTCTTCGCGCAACTCGCGAAGGCGCGCGCTAAGCCACCAGATCGCCGGATGATAGAAAAGCAGGGTTTCCAATACGCCGACCAGAAGATTGATCAAAAAATCATGACGACGGATGTGCGCCAACTCGTGCAGCAGCAAGGCTTCCACCTGATCTGGCGGCAGGGATGCCAGCATACCCAACGGCACCAGAATCACTGGTTTGAAATGACCAAAAGTCATCGGCGCTTTGACAACCACAGATTCGAGCAGGTGAACGGCTTTGGCAATGCCCATTTGCTTTTTCAATTGTCGCAATTTGTTTTGCCAAGCAGTATCCGCAGGTTGATTACCTTCGTAACGCAAGTAATTCAAAAACAGATAATTAGCCCCAAAACGAACCGAGAAAACCAACACGCCGATCAACCAGGCCAGCACCAACCAGTACAAATGATCGCGGAGCCAGTTGCGCCCGATTTCCAGGGGCGTCGGTTCAATATCGACCAGCTTAGGTGTGTAAATAGTTTGTCCATTATCTTTAATAACATTATTAAAAACAAACTTCTGATTATCAATTAATTGTTTGTTTTTATTTAATAATTGCCAGCCAATAGTAAATGAAAATATTGCAAAGGCTAGCAGCAAAGCCCCGGTTACAAATTGATAGCGTAAATTTGCGCTGTATCTTCGAAAAATGCGCAGTAGAATCGTGGCGATTAGCCCGATCAAGCCGAACTGCCAGAGCGAATGCACCAGCGCCCAACCGAGCGCCTGCGTCCAGGTTTCGAGGAGGTTATTCATCTTTTTTGGATTTTTTCATGTGTCGAAGCAATTGTTCCAGTTCGCGCAGTTCTTTAGCGCTGGGATCGCTGCTGCCCAGGGCGTGCATTGCCAGATCAATCGCCGAGCCTTTAAAAACATTGTTTACCATTTTTTGAAAGAGCGTTTGTTGCACCTCACTTTCCGGCACGGTGGTAGAATAAAGATGCGTTTTGCCGTCTTCGGTGCGGGTCAAAATGCCCTTTTCGTGTAGGCGTTGTATCTGTTTGAGCGTAGTGGTGTAGCCCACATCCCTGGATTTACTGAGTTGCTCGTGTACAAAGCGCACCGTAGCCGGCTCATGCTGCCAAAGGATTTGCAGGATTTCCAGTTCGCCCTCTGAGGGATGATAATGTGTTTCTGCCATAATCTACGACTTTTGTCGTACAAATATATACGACACTTGTCGTAAAATCAAGTAGAAGATTAAATTTTAACTAAAATTCCTTCTTTGCAAAGACTTTACTAAATTGCTTTATCCTAATAATACAGTAGTTTTAAAGGAATTATTGAAATCTATTTTCCAACAATTATAAAATCAATTAAAACCATCATATTATGAAAATCCATATTCTGTTATTTTTAGCAGTTGCAATTTTAATAACGAGTTGCAAACCTTCGGAAGCGCCTTCAAATGAAGATTCTCTTGAAAGTAAAGGTGATTCATTATTAAGCAAATACACGACTTTTGTGCTCTCGGCTGACCTGAGCAAGCTGACCGACAAGGAACAGCAAATGATCCCTATCCTGATCGAAGCTGCCAAAATTATGGACGAATGCTTCTGGTACGAGGCGCTGGGTGACAAGGATGCTTTCCTGGATACGCTGAGCAACGAGAAAATCCGGCGCTTTGCGGAGATCAACTACGGTCCCTGGGATCGGCTCAACAACAACGAGCCTTTTGTGCCGGGCTTTGGATCTAAGCCTGCGGGCGCTAACTTCTACCCCACCGACATGACCAAAGAGGAATTTGAAGCCTCAGATTTGCCCGACAAAGCCAGCCTTTACACCTTCCTGCGCCGGGATGATCAGGGCAAGCTGATGACCGTGCCTTACCGGGAAATGTTTAAGGAAAAGGTGGAAAAAACCGCCGGTTTATTGCGACAAGCAGCAGCATTAGCGGAAGACGCCGGTTTGAAAAAATATCTTGAATTGCGCGCAGATGCCTTATTATCAGATAATTACCAGCCCAGCGATCTCGCCTGGATGGACATGAAAACCAACCGCATCGACGTGGTGATCGGACCGATCGAAACCTATGAGGATCAATTGTTTGGGTACAAAGCAGCGCACGAAGCTTATGTATTAATCAAGGACATGGACTGGAGCGACCGCCTTTCGAAGTACGCCTCTGTGTTGCCCGAATTGCAAAAAGGACTTCCCGTTCCCGACAAATACAAGCAGGAAAGCCCGGGTTCGGATGCAGATTTAAATGCATATGATGTGGTTTATTATGCAGGTGATTGTAACGCCGGAAGCAAGACAATTGCCATCAACCTCCCGAACGACGAGGAAGTACAGCTACAAAAGGGTACCCGCCGACTACAATTGAAAAACGCGATGCGTGCCAAATTTGATAAAATTATGATACCGATTAATGATTTATTAATTGCCGAAGACCAGCGCCAGCATGTCACATTTGATGCTTTTTTTGCGAATACGATGTTCCATGAAGTAGCGCACGGTCTGGGTATCAAAAACACGATCAACGGCAAGGGCACGGTGCGTGAAGCCCTGAAGGAGCATGCCTCGGCGCTGGAAGAGGGCAAAGCCGATGTCCTGGGATTATATATGATAAAGCAATTGCATAATAAAGGCGAACTGGAAGGCGATCTGAACGATTACTATGTCACGTTTATGGCGGGTATCTTCCGGTCGGTACGGTTTGGCGCCTCCAGCGCGCACGGCAAGGCGAATATGATTCGCTTCAATTTTTTCCAGGAATACGGCGCTTTTGAGCGATTGGAAAACGGTACTTACCGGGTGGATTTTGACAAGCTGGAAAAAGCTATGACCGCGCTTTCGCAGGAAATACTGACACTTCAGGGCGATGGCGATTATGCGGGTGTAGCCAAACTGGTGGACGAAAAAGGCTTGATCGGTGTGCAGTTGCAAGCCGACCTCGACCGCGTGGATGCCGCCAATATTCCGGTGGATATTGTATTTGAACAAGGAATGAATGTTTTAAATTAAC
>CAZGAU010000075.1:0-16323 GCA_964523725.1 uncultured Saprospiraceae bacterium | reverse complement strand
AAAACTTTTGATGATTTTATTATACAAATCATGAATGAAGGCGCACAAACACCTGGTAATCAGCTAGGTTCTAAAGATGAAGTTGAAAAAGACGCGCTATCGGTATTCCGACTGCTGGATCAGTATATTTCTGATGGCCAATGGGAGCACATCGGCGCGAATTTGCCACCGCAAATCAAAGAAGCAATCATGGAAGAAGTAAGCTGATTTTATTTTAAAATATAAAAAAAATATAAAAGGGGAGATCTATGTAAAGAATTCCCCCTTTTTTATTTACTGCCTCTCTTTTTTTTATAATTTCACCTGCCTAAATAAACCTTACCAATGGAAAAATTTATTATCACAACTGCCCAAAGTACCGATTTTGCTCAGATTCGGGAAGTGTTCAGGCAAACGATTTTGCATATCAACATCCGGGACTACAGCCATGAGCAGGTAAAAATCTGGTCTTCGGTAGCCGATAATGATGACCGTTGGACAGAATGGTTTGATAATCAATATTTTTTAATCGCGAAAAAAGACATACAAATCGTGGGATATGGCTCGATGACGCCCCTGGGGTATCTGGATTCGCTGTACGTGCACCACAAGCATCAAGGACAAGGCATTGGCAGAGCGCTGATCCAGGCATTACTCAGTTATGCTAAAACACTGAACGTGAGCACCGTGCAAAGCGATGTGAGCATCACGGCACGGCCGCTGTTTGAAAAAATGGGATTCAAAGTCATTCGCGAGCAACAGAAGCCTTTTGGAGGTTTGTTTTTCACAAATTATATTGTAGAGAACAGATTGACTGAGGAAAAATAATAGAAGAAGGACCAGGAAACACGAGCAGTTTCCCGATCCCAATTTATTATTTATTTCACAGATAACGTAGTCTTATCGGTTTTCACAAAATCCAGCGCCGCAGAATTCATACAATAGCGCAGTCCCGTCGGCTTGGGTCCATCCTCAAAAACGTGCCCCAAGTGCCCGCCGCAACGCGCACACACGTTTTCAACACGAACCATGCCATAGCTGGTGTCTTTTTTATCCAATACATGCTCGGCACGAATTGGCTTCCAGAAACTCGGCCAGCCGGTGCCTGATTCAAACTTGGTTTCCGAACTAAATAATGGCAAGCCGCAGCCCGCGCAAGTGTACACGCCCTTCTCCTTGTTTTTCAGCAAATCCCCGGTGAAGGCACGCTCTGTTCCTGCCTCACGCAGTACATAGTATTCCATTTCCGTGAGTTCTTTTTTCCACTCTTCGGCTGACTTATTGACAGGTTTCAATACTTCACCATCGATCGAAATCAGAGTAACCTTGGTCTGTTGCGGTTTATCTTTGGAACCCATATCATTTTTCTGTGCCTGATTGCAGGAAATAAAGCTGAATAAAGCGATGGTCAGCGCCATCCATTGTATCTTTTTCATAATTTAAATTTTTGTACAAATTTCGTGAAAAGTAGCACCTGAAAGTGTAGGCCCCGCTACAGTTTCATTAGTTTAACGCTTTGATAAGCAATACGTTTAAATATAAACTTTTGGATTGGCGATCGATTTATTTCCTCCGGTTTTTCTGGCGTGTGCGGGGATGGTTCCACTCTTCTTTTTGTGCAAATTCCACAATTTTCCGCATAAAAGTTACCATTGAGAGAAAGACTAAGTAACCCAGCGTCAACACAAAATAAATCCAGCGGTAGGAACCGGCTTCGCTGATTGAAAGTGAGGAAAAGAGGTACGCCATCAGTCCCGACAAGACTGCCAGCCCCATAAAGCTGTAGATGCTGCGCCCCCAGTATTTATTCATATTCTTAGCCGAAAGCGAAAAAACACTGTTGAACATAGCAAAAAAGAGCATAAAAGCCGCAGTTGTCATCCAGGGAAAGCGATTGGAAATATCCATCAGCCCAATCAGATTGACCAACTTGCCACCCAAAATTACCACCAGGGCTGCCCCAAAGCAAAGCAGGGCCTGAAAAATAGGGTCAACAGATTTTGTAAAAACTGAGTTCTGGGAAGTATTCATGCTCACATTTTAAAGTCGATACCTGCACTGTAACCCTAATTTAAGGTTTTTTGTTGCAAAATGGAAAAAGTTTCTGGTTTTAAAGGTCTTAAACCAGAAACCTCCAACTTTAAGCAATTTCCGGTGTATCGATCAATGCAATAGCCGCGTCGATTTCCTGCTGGGTAATCTCGTGCTTTTGCAATTTGCCGGAAAAATAATTTTCATAGGCTGCCAGATCAAAGTAACCGTGACCGCACAAGTGGATCAGGATTGTCTCCGATTTGCCTTCACGCTTGCAGCGTTCCGCTTCCTGAATGGCGGTGGCGATGGCGTGATTGGTCTCCGGCGCAGGAATGATGCCTTCCGCTCTGGCGAAAAGGGTTCCGGCTTCAAAACACTCCAACTGATTGTGCGCACGTGCTTCGATGAGTTTATCCTTGAGCAACTGGCTCACGACTACGCCCGCACCATGATAACGCAAGCCTCCTGCGTGAATCGGCGCCGGCACAAAAGTATGCCCCAGCGTGTACATGGGTAGCAGCGGCGTCATACCTACCGTATCGCCAAAGTCATATCTGAAAACGCCCTTTGTAAGCTTTGGACAAGAGGCAGGTTCACTGGCGATGCAGCGAATTTTCTTACCATCTTCCAGATTCATCCGCAAAAACGGAAAGCTGATGCCCGCGAAATTAGAGCCACCGCCAAACGGCGCGACCACGATATCCGGCAGGTCACCGGCCTTTTCCATTTGCACCACCGCTTCCTGACCAATAACTGTTTGATGCATCAATACGTGGTTCAATACACTCCCCAGGGCATATTTGGTTTGTTCATCGGTAGCTGCGCGTTCTACCGCTTCAGAAATGGCGATTCCCAAACTCCCGGGAGAATCTGGATTTTCAGCCAAAATCTTTTTACCTGCCTGCGTCAGGTCGGTTGGTGAAGCATACACCTTCGCGCCCCAGGTATTCATCATTACCTTGCGGTAAGGCTTCTGCTCGTAGCTGATTTTCACCATATATACCTCACATTCAATGCCGAACAAATTACAAGCAAAGCTCAAGGCACTCCCCCATTGTCCGGCGCCGGTCTCTGTAGTGATGCGTTTTACGCCTTCCTGTTTGTTGTAATAAGCCTGCGCCACTGCGGTATTTGGCTTGTGTGAACCGGCGGGACTCACCCCTTCGTATTTATAATAGATTTTGGCCGGCGTATCCAGCATTTTCTCGAGATTGTAAGCCCGAAACATCGGCGTCGGTCGCCAAAGTGCATACACATCGCGGATTTCATCGGGAATTTCCACCCATTTTTCGGTGGTCACTTCCTGTTTGATCAGTTCCATCGGGAAAAGCGGCGCGAGTGCTTCAGGGCCAATCGGTTCTTTGGTGCCGGGATGCAATGGCGGGAGCGGCTTGTTCGGCATGTCATGAACGATGTTGTACCAATGCGTCGGAATCTCTTTTTCTGTCAAAAGGATTTTGCGATTTTTCATAAAGTCGAAAATTTAATTAATATGTTCAATCAAACAATTTTTACAAAGCATACAGCATTTTTGCGCTGTAATATTTTGGAAAACAGGCATGCAAATTCCGAAAAATTTGGCGTTTAAAACAGCTAAAATGTTAGAAAATTTTCTTTTGCAGGATTATAAGAACAATATGCTTACTTTTACGCAACTTTGCATTTACGACCATCATTAAACCCTGGACGAATGAACCTCAATTTTTTTGCTGCTGGCATGGATGATATAGAGCAAATCTTAAAAATGCAGCAAGACTTTTACGCTATTGACAATTATAATTTCAACCGGGATACGGCCAAGGAAGCCTTGCGCACGTTTCTTGACAATTCTCATTTTGGCAAGCTCTGGCTCATCATGGGCAATGGTAAGCCGGTGGGCTACGCTGCGCTCACGCTGGGTTATAGCTTTGAATTCAAAGGCCGAGACGCTTTTCTGGATGAATTATATGTGATTCCTGAGTTTCGTGGAAATGGCATCGCAACCAAGACCGTAGAATTTGTAGCCGAGAAAGCCAAAGAAATGGGCGTTAAAGCCATTCATCTCGAGGTGGAAGCGCATAATGAAGCCGGCAAAGCCCTTTACCGAAGCTTTGATTTCCAGGATCATAACCGGATTTTGATGACGCGGTGGCTGGATTAAATGGGAAATGGGTGATTTGGAGATTGTGAGACTTGGCGACGGAGAGATTCTGCTGCTTTTAATATCCTGATTCAAGCAATTAAAATAGCTTTCGGGGATTTTATAGAGCGATTGTTTTGTCAAACAAAATGACATCTGTAACAAAAATCCTTGATTATGAAGTTCCTTCCTGTTGTTGTGACACTCGCTTTGCTTTTGCTTTCTTTTTCCGGCTTTTCACAAAGTAGATTCGATGTGGTCATCAAAAACGCCAAGATCATCGATGGCTCCGGGAATCCCTGGTATATGGGCGATATCGGCATCCGCAAGGGTAAAATTACCGCCATTGGCAATCTAAGCACTCGCAAGGCGAAGCAAGTAATCGACGCTCAGGGTCAAATTGTAGCGCCGGGCTTCATCGATGTGCACGCGCACGTGGAGGGCAGTATTCTCCCCCACTCTACCGCCGATAATTTTTTGTACGATGGCGTCACTACCATCATCACCGGCAACTGCGGCGGCTCAGAAGTAGATCTCAAGGATTTTTTCAAAACGTTAGATAAAAACGGTATTTCGCTGAATGTGGCTTCGCTCATCGGACATAATAGCGTACGCCGCGAAGCCATGGGCACCGACAATCGCGCACCTTCTGCGGCGGAACTCGCCAGAATGCAGGCACTGGTCGCCCAGGCAATGCAGAATGGCGCAGTGGGGCTTTCCACTGGACTGATCTATATACCGGGTACTTTTGCTGAAACCGACGAAATTGTAGCATTAGCAAGGGTTGCAGCCGACTATGGCGGGGTGTATGCTTCGCATATTCGCAATGAAGATTACCGGGTATTTGATGCCATTGCCGAAGCAGTGGAAATTGGCAGACAGGCGAATATTCCGGTGGAAATCTCGCATTTTAAAATAACCGGCAAAGACGAATGGGGCAAGTCCAACGACATGATCGAACAGGTTTTAAAATACCGCGAAGAAGGCATCGACGTGACGGTGGATCAGTACCCTTACACTGCCAGTAGCACAGGTTTGGATGTATTATTGCCCACCTGGTGTTTAGCGGGAGGCTATGATTCGCTGGTGGCGCGGCTCGCAAATTCTGAGATTAAAACCAAAATCGTCGGGGAAATGCGGGAATTACTTGCCAAAACCGGTTTCAACCAATACAACTATGCTTTTGTAGCCAACTGTCCCTGGGCGCCGGAATTTAATGGTAAAAACATTTCTGACATCAATCTTTCCAAGGGTCGAGCAGCCACTATCGACGATGAAATCCAGACCATCCTGGAAATGATGCAGGGTAAGCAACGGATTCAAATGATCTATCATAAAATGAGCGAAGAAGATGTGCAGCGTATTATGCAATTTCCTTATGCGATGATCGCCTCTGATGCCGGTATTCCTGCTTTCGGTCGAGGTGCGCCACATCCGCGAGCGTACGGTACCAATGCGCGTGTGCTGGGGCGTTATGTGCGCGAGTTGAAAATCATTCGCCTGGAAGATGCGGTACGCAAAATGACGTCACTGCCGGCCAAACGCTTCAATCTGCACGATCGGGGCTTGCTTGCGCCGGGTATGGCGGCGGATATTGTTATTTTTGATCCGGATACGATTGCTGATAAAGCAACGTTTGAAGCTTCGCATGCGTACGCTGTGGGCATGAGCTATGTGCTGGTCAACGGCAAAACCGTTATCCAAAATGGCGAACACAATCAAACCAAACCTGGCAAAACATTGAAAGGCCCGGGTTTTGGAAGCAAAAAACAAAAGGTGACACCGTGAGATGGATTGACTTTGTAACCATTACACCGTTATACCGTTAACCGTTAACCGTTACACCGCTAAACCGTTATACCGCTAAACCGCAAACCATTATATGAAAGGAGTACTAACGATTGTGCTGCTTGTGTTGTCCAATACTTTTATGATCCTGGCCTGGTACGGGCACTTGAAATTCAAGGAAATGGCGTGGACCAAGAATCTTGGGCTTTTTGCCATCATCCTCATCAGCTGGGGCATCGCGTTTTTTGAGTATTGCCTGCAGGTGCCAGCCAACCGCATCGGCTACAAGACCTACGGCGGTCCGTTCTCGCTATTGCAACTCAAAGTCATGCAGGAAGTGATTACACTCGTAGTATTTCTGGGGTTTTCGCTGTTGTTTTTTAAAACAGAAACCATTCGCTGGAATCATCTGGTGGGGCTTATGTTCATCGTGCTGGCAGTCTATTTCATTTTTAAAAAATAGCTAACGATCTATTTGTCAACAGTTTCCAGCTCCAATTCCTGGATTTTTTCCAGCAACCAGCCTTTATTTAAGATTAGATCGGCCGAATTGACATCTTCTTTCAGTTTATTTAGTTGTTTTTGTAATTTATCATCATGCTCATAACCTAATTTAGCCCTTAATTGTGCTGCGCGACGTGTGAATTTAAACAGGTTCTGATGTCCCTCACGGTTAGAATCGGCCATTAGTTTATTACGACGAAGATATAAAGTAAATGACTGCACCAATGATATAAGCGCTTCATATTCTTCCAGGTCATAATACGTTCTGAGTAATAAAGCCCTGGCGCCCAAGCTGTAACGCAAATCACTGTATTCAACCTTCAATAATAATTGTAACACCTTATCATATTCCTGCATTGCGTAATGATAGGAAGCCATATTAAACCGATACGCATTTTCCTGCGCTTCGGGCGGAAGCTTCGCTTTATATTGCTCGATAAAATCCTTGACCCAAGTCATTTCATTTAGCCGTATCGCCACGGTGACAATATTTTTAAAATGCCATTCCGACAAATGATCGTCTTCAAACAGCAAGCCCTGCTTTAGCTGCGCCTTATATAATTTGAAGATCTCTTCCATAAAGCGCCCTTCGCCCCGGTTGATACGTTGAATACAATAATTTTGAAAATAATTATAAATATTATGTAATTCCGATTTTGTAAAGCTGTGTTCGTAACGTTGCAAGGTTTGAAATGCTGTAAAATAAAAATTGGTATCTTCCTGCGTAAGCATTTGATAAATCTGATAATACAGCAAAATCAAAGGTTCCCGTGTATATTCCGCTTCATTATCGTGCAATTCTCGCTGTACCGCTTCCAGCATCCGGGTAGAATAATCCACATTCAGAATCCGCCTCCGCATATGCATTTCGCAGGCATCCTTAATTTTTTCAAGTAAATAAAACTGATCGAGGTTATTTTGTTTGTACTGAATATTATGATCGGTCTGCCGGCGCTGCATTTGATTATAATAAGTATCCGCCTCCGCCGCCAGCTGATAATGCCAATGATAATAAAAATCGTCTTTAAGTGTAATGTTTTTACGCTGTTTATTAACAGATTGTAATGTTTTTTCGTAATGATGATATTGTTTTTTTAATCTAAAGGCTTTCAACAGCAAAAGTTGCTGGGCATATTCATTTTCCTGGTGCTGTTCCTGTATCAGAAAACTTTCCAAAAGCCGCATGGTGTAAGTAAAAATAAGGGCAAGGCGGCTCTGGTCGTGTGGTTCGTTGGGAAACAAAGCCTGAAAAATCACTTCCCGGTCGCATTGCTCAGTGTTGAAATTGGGATACACATCGCTCAGATAAGCCACCAGCATCTGAATATCTTCGTGCTTATTAAAGTAGGGCGAAAAGGCAAATTCTTTGAAACGGGTCATTTCCCTTCGGCTTAGAATGGCGAGTAGTTGGGTGAGTTTATTCTTTTGCATAAAATCCAATTTTAACGCAATAAATTTACACATAAAATCCTGAAAAATAGACTTTTAAAAATTAACTTTTCGAAAAAAAACTCAAAAATTAGCGGATTAAGTATTTCGATTACTGTAAAAGGTATAGCATTTTTGTAACATGAGAATTCATCGATAAAGCGTCCCGATTATGGATCACTGTCTAAAGCCCATTTTTATCACTTCAATTTTCGTTCTGACTGCAACATTCTTGCATGCGCAGCAAAGCGATTGCATTAACTTTAGTGATAATATAGCGCAGGGCACCTATGGTACAGCCAGCGGACTCGCACCCGGTGATACTTTGTTTACAGATGATGGTGTGGTGATCAGTTTGGAAGAATTTTTGTATCTCGACGGTACCACCGGTTTCATAAATGCGACCGTCAGCGACGATCCGATCTTTAATGGTGATTTGTCGGAGCTCATCCGAAACGATTATATTTTCCCGAGTAATATCAATTTACATTTTGATTTTAGAGCTATCTCAAAACCAGTTATACAGGTTTGCTTCAATTTTGCGGACGGCGGCGGCGAGGAGAATCTTGCCGTGAATGGTCAGGAAATTCTTGTGTTAACTGACTTTTTAGGCCTTGATGGACAGGAAATTACGCCCGGTGTTACAGCCAGTCTGACCATCGCTGAAAACCTTGACTTTCCGGCGGGCACGCTTTGCCTGAACGGCACGATTGAATCGCTTGTGGTGGGTGGTCAGGAGTTGGTGCTGGATAAGGTCTGTTTCTGTACTGAAGAATGCCGCATCAAGGATTTCAAGGTATTCCCGATGCCCTGCACGCCGAACAATGTCTTTTTTGCAAATATTGAATTTGAGGTACAAGCGCCGGGGGGCTCCTATTTTGTAGAAGTAGGCGAAGAAACCTTCGGCCCGTTTGATTATGGTACGGACGAATTTCCGGTGCTGGGTCCCTTTGCCGGCAATGGCTCGCGATATGAATTTACGATTCGGGATGCAGATAATCCCGACTGCAAAGCCTGGACCACGATCGGGCCGATGCATTGCACGACCGAATGCTTGATGGAAGATCTTTTTGCCTATGTCACTCTTTGCGAAGAAGGCGGAGGCAATTGCCTGAACGTCGATTTCGATTATGACCTGGACAACCCCGTCGTTGCTTTTGAGCTTTACATCAGCGATAGTTTGATCGGAACATTCCAGAGCAATGAATTGCCACTGGAGATTCGTCTTGCAGATTTGAATATCCCGGCTGATAGTGCTGAATTAAGCATCAGAGCCTGTGCAACCAACATTGCGGATTGTTGTCTTAACACAACGGTGGATTTGCCCTGCGACTTATCCAATGGCAGCATTGATGACCTGGAGTGTATCGGTGATAATTTGTATCGAGTTACGGTTGATTTTGACTATGCCTATACCGGCGGTTCTTTCCGGCTCAAAACGCGGGGCGGCTTTAGCGAGGTGTTCCCTTACGACATACTGCCGCTGCGTATTGCGTTACCTGTAACGGACGACGGCTATGATCGAATTAAAATTATCGATCAGGCAAACGATCGTTGTCGAACTTATATCAGATTCGATTTACCATGTCAACTTGAAACCTGCTCGATTTTCAACCCAAGCATCAGCAACCTGGAGTGCATCAACGATACAGCGTATCGGGTCACAATCAATTTCGACCATGAAAATACCAGCGACACTTTCCGACTCAGCACCTGGGGTGGATTTGAAGCAACTTTCAACTACGACTCTCTGCCTTTACGCATCACGCTTCCGGTGCCGGAAAGTGGCATTGACGAGTTCAGAATCTCTGACCTGGAAAATCAGGATTGCTTTACCGAACTGGAATTTGAGGTAGCATGTCAGGATACCGCAATTTGTTCTATTTCAAACGGAACAATTGACAACCTTGAATGCATTGGCGACGGCATGTACCGGCTTACCGTTGATTTCAACCACGACAATACCGGCGACAGATTTCTGCTGAAAAACCTTGGTGGTTTTCAAAGTACCTTTAGTTATGATTCTCTGCCATTGCGCATTGCACTGCCCGTCCCGGAAGACGGCTTAGATGAACTGACTATTTGCGATACGCAAGACAACACCTGCGGCACGACCATTGAATTTGATTTACCTTGTACCCTTGAATGCAATATCAGCAATCTGAGTGCAGAACCGATCGAATGCCAGGATGGTGTTTTCTGGTTCAGCGTAACCTTCGATGCCGGACACACAGGAAATTCAGGTTATTACATCTTTGTCGACGGTCAAATTTTTGGACCGTTCAGCTATGCACAAACTACCCGTGAAGTGGGACCATTTACCGGAGATAGTAGCACTGTTTATAATATTTTACTGCTTGATATTGAAGATCCTGCCTGCTTCGACTACATCGAGGTGGATTCGGTCAACTGCGCGCCTCCTCCAGATCCCTGTCGGATTTTCGATCTAAGTGCAACAGCTCTAGAATGCGATTCGGTCGGAAACTTTGATGTAAGCCTGAAATTTGCGGCAGAAAACGGCAGCGACGAAGGGTTCAGGATATTTGGCAATGGCGAGGAGTACGGAGCATTCGGTTATGCGCTTGATTCCATCGTGCTTGGACCCTTTGCGGGTGATGATGAGACAATATATGAATTTATTTTCCAGGATTTGCAGGATGCTGCCTGCCAAAGCGAGGTGGTGCTTGGTCCAGTCGCCTGTACTGAGGAAGTCTGGCCGGGCGATGCCAACAATAACGGTCGTGCCGATCATTTTGACCTGCTGAATATTGGTCTGGCTTTTGGAGGTCAGGGCCCGGGGCGCTCTGTACCCGGCAATGACTGGCAGGGATTTGATGCTCTATCCTGGGATCATGCCTTCGCGGATGGCGTGAATATGGTCTATGCCGATTGTAATGGAGATGGTGTCATTAATGCATTAGATAAAGAAGCGATTGAGCTCAATTTTGGCTTAACAAACGGTCCGGTGCAACCGGTCACACAACTTCCGGGCAACGATCTTGATCCCCCCATTTTCGTAGATTTACCCGATAATTCGGGGCTCCCGGAAGGATTACCGTTTACGGTGCCGGTTGTACTCGGATCTGATGAGAATATCGTGGAGAATGTATATGGCATCGCATTTACCGTGAAATTTGATCCTAATATTATAAATCCCGCAAGTATTGATGTCGGTTATTTCAAAAGCTGGCTGGGCGAAGAATTTGTGGACCTGATCACCTTCGACCGGGTGGATGCGGCGAACGGCGAGATCCACATCGCAATCTCACGGACGGACCAAGTGCCGGTTTCCGGATTTGGCGTGGTTGCCTTCATCAGCGGTATTATTGATGATATTGCAGGGCGGGTAATCAGCGAGGTGAAAGTGATTCACGTACGGGCGATTAAAAACGATCAGCAGGTTATACCGCTGAGCACACCTGTGAAAACCTTTGAATTAAAAGGCAATACCGAAACGCCCAGTGAACTGGATGTACGACTCGGTCTGCGCATTGTGCCCAATCCGGTAGTGGATGAGGTTCAGATATTAAGTCGATATGATATCCCTATTCACTCGGTTCAGATATTCGACGCCGACGGACGACCGGTCAGACAGCCCGAAACCAATACCGACCACATCAATGTAAAAGATTTACCCAAAGGAATTTATTTACTTCGTATAAAGATAGGTGAATATGTAATTCACGAAAAAGTCGTGAAGATTTAATTGAGGTCATCCTAAACAAATAGCATGAGGGTTGTCACATTGTAGTGACAACCTTTTTTTATTTGGCAAAACCGTTATTGAAATGCCCGAATTGCATCTGCGTTGTTGCGCTGGTACGGCAAACGGATAAAGCCGAGCGTACCGGGTTTCACCTGGATATAAAAGCTATATGTACCGCGGGTTGGCTGCGCATTCATGCCCATTTCCCAGCAGTGCAAATCACGGGAAAAGCCCAATGAAGGGTAGGAAAAATCATTCCGCACAAAATCATAACCGAAGTTGCCAATGTTAATCCGCCAGTTGGGCGTCAGCGCAATGCTACCCTGCACATTCAGCGAATTGATCGAAAGATCAAACACCGGTTTTCCCGTTCGGGGATCGGTATTCCAACCCATTACAAAGTTGTGATTGATGCTGAAATTTTCAAACAGACTCAAGAAATCTTCGGGCTTCTCTGATTGATTTCGCGGCTGATTCTGATTTACATTTTCTACGTATTGCTCAGGTGTTCCCTGGAAAATCTCGCGGATTTTGGCAACGGTGAGGCTGGTATTAAATCTCAGATTGGCATCCGAAAAACGTAAAAATTTTCCGTTTTCGTTAAAATAAAACCGGTCGATCCGCTGGAAATTACCTCTTGAATCGGCAGCCAGCGCATAAGGATCGAAGCGGATCAAGGTAGAAAAAGTCGTTACACCTTTGAAGAAACGCGCCGTACCATTGATCGACACAGGGCTCCAGTTGAGCGAATCTGCGGAGAAGTTATAATTTCCGTTGACTACGAGGTTGTCAAAGAGCTTGATTTTCTGATCTGCAGTGTCCTTTCGGATTTTGGCTTCAAAAATATTATTGATCGAATACCCCAAAGAAAACTGCTGCCCTGTCAACTGTGGCGCTCCGTAAATTCCACCTTGAAAAATGGAATATTGTTGTAAAGAATCAGGGAAGCGAACATCAAATTTCGTGAACCGAATATAGTCCAGATCATCGCTGTAGCCGGGCGCGTAGTTGAGCGAGGTGCTGATCTTTGCCACATGCCGCAAGCCGCGCAACCAGCCTTTGCGGAATTGCAGGGTTCCAAACAACTGCGTATTCAAACTCATGCTGCTGGAAAACCGGCGGAACGATTCAAAACCAAACCGCCGGAAATCATTGACCTGTCCATAACTGGTAAATGTAGTATCTATAGTAAAATCGCTTCTGTCCGCATTAAAAATTGTGTCCACTTCAAACTCCACCGTTGGGTCAAATTCCTTGCGCAAGGTATTGAAATACCAGACTTCCTCGTAATTCACGCTTGGGTTCAGGTTGAAATACTGAAATAACTTGAAAGATGTACCGCTGGTCGCCGTTTGGCGCATGCCATACTGACCGTTTTCAAACATTTGTTGGGTAAATAGCGTGGTATCGGTCGTCGTAAAAGAAGTCCGCGCATCAGCGGTGTAGCGTAGGGTCACCGTTTCGTACCATTTTTCCTGGCCGGAACGCTCTTTCCTTTTAAGCGGATAAAGCGTTTGGGTGAGGAACTGCAAATTCGGGAAAGTCAGGTTCACCTGACGGGTCAGGCTGTTCTGCGAATGACTAAAAGCCGCACTGAAACTCAGCGGTTTATCCTGCCAAACTTTATTGAATGAAAAATTAGAGTTTAATTGTTGACTCCCAAGCACATTCTGGGCGTCATTAAAAACGCGCTGCCGGTAGTTATTGGATTGCAAATTGATCGAGCCTCCCAGCGAAATACTCGGATGCGCTGAGCGATCCTGCTGGTGCCGCCAGCTGAACAAAAACGAGGTCGGCCGGGTGAGGTTTCCTTCTGCATCTTCCTGGATCAGTTTTTCATAGCCAAGGCTGATCGCGCCATTATACTTATAGCGCTTGCGGTAATCGGAAGAAACCGTAACGCCCCAGCGGCCTTTCAGATACAGATTGGATCGCACGGCGAGGTTAAAATGATCGCCCAAAGGGAAAAACCAGCCCACATCGCGCAAGCCAAAGCCCCAGGTCGGGGAATATTCATAATCGCTGGGAAACAAAAGCCCCGTGCTACGCCCTTTGGTAATCGGGAAAAAGCCAAATGGCAACCATAGCGGCGTGGGCACGCTCATGATCTCCAGATTGGAAGGTCCTACCACTACCAGTTTATTCGGAACAACTTTTTGTTTATTGCTGCGAATGCCATAATGCGGATGATCGGCGGTACAAGTAGTAAAAATAGCGCCCTCACTGTACACCACGTCATTGACACGTGTAGTATCGCCCGGAACCTGCTGTCCGCTGACAAACTTGGAGCGTGACCCCCTGACCACCACATCGTTTTGCAAAGTAGTCACATCGTACACAATGCCTTTTCGGGTCTGGAAATTATAACGCATACTATCCGCCTGAAACTCCTGGTCACCATCCGCAAACTCGGGCAAGCCGGCCATACGCCCCGTACTGTCGGGCAAGCCGGACGCTGTGGCAATGCTATTTTCCAGGTCTATTACAATGTAATCCGCCTTCAGGGAAATGGTTTTGTAATTGGCGTAGGCCTTGCCCCAGAGAAATACCTTCTGGTTTACATTGTCTAATGCCATAGAATCCTGAGACCCATAATCCACTTCGGCTTCGAGTGAATCCTGGGAAAATCGGATATTTGCCAACAGGGAATCTTGCCTTTCTACGGAAAAGCTGTCGCGCGGCGCCACCACACGCCCCGATCTGCCCGCAGGCACTGTGTCACGGCGGGTCGGGGGCTCAGTTTGTGCCTGCACCGAAAGCGTTAAAAACGCCCAACAAAAAATAATTGCAAAGAATAGCTTTGCTTTCAAGTGATTATTTCTATTATTTTTGTAAAATTTGGTGAACTACAGGTTGCACCATTTTCGTACCTTTATTCAATGTGATGATGAGAAAACGTTTTCCCCAATAAAATACTGGAAAAGTACCTTGATTATGCTCACAACTTTATTTATTGCCATACAAACGTTCATCTGTACCGTTTTGCCACCTCAAACTCCGGAGTTTAACATTTCGTTAGCCCCGACGCCTGTTTCCATGGCAATGGTCTCCGATAAACCCCTTAGCCCATTACCTCATCAACCAATTATCGAATCGGTTGGCAAAGTTATCAAACAAAGCCAAATCGGCGAAGATTATCGGATAAAAACAGTGGTGATTGATCCTGGACACGGCGGGAAAGATCCCGGCTGCCTGGGTTCGCACCACCAGGAAAAGCATCTGGCGCTAGCCCTGGGCAAAAAAGTGGCCTTTTTTATTGCTACTCAATTCCCGGAAGTGAAGGTCATTATGACCCGCGAAACCGATGTGTTTATCCCTTTGCACGAGCGTGCGCACATCGCCAATCAAAACAATGCCGATTTATTTATTTCCATTCACTGCAATTACATGCCGGGAAGTCGCGCCACTAGTGGCTCTGAGACATACGTGATGGGCTTGCATACCGCCCAACAAAACCTCGAAGTGGCCAAGCGCGAGAACAACTCCATCTTATTGGAAGAAAATTATCAACAAAACTACGACTTCGACCCCAATTCGCCGGAAGCGCACATCATGCTCAGCATGTTTCAAAATGCTTACCTGGAACAAAGTATTTTGATGGCAGAACGCGTGGAAGAGAAATTTGCCAGTTTTGCCGGTCGCCGGTCGCGCGGGGTGAAACAAGCCGGTTTTTATGTGCTTAAAGCCACCACCATGCCGAGTATTCTGATCGAAGCGGGCTTTCTGAGCAACCGGGAAGAAGAAAATTACCTCGCTACCGAGGAAGGTCAGGATGTAGTGGCCAACGCAGTGCTGCAGGCTTTCGCCGAATATAAAAGTATGGTGGAAACGGGCAAAATTGTGCAAAACAGTACACCGCCTGTTGTCTATACCACGCCAACCAAAAGCGATGTACAACCGCAGGTAGTGCGGGTTGCCGAGCAAACGCCGCCTGCTTACACCCCGGAAAAAATGACTTCCAAAGGTACCATTTTGACGGAGCCTAAGATTATTCCTGCAAAAGATAACAGAGTCGTCAATAAATCGCCCTACAGCAATGCCAGTGCCGGCGCTGTGATTCAATTCTGCGTGCAGCTTGCCGCTTCCACCAAGCCTGTTGATGCCAGTCAAAACAAGTGGCAGGGACTCAAATATCAGGTGGAAGTCGTGCAGGAAGGTAATTTTTACAAATACCAGGCTCGCGGCTTCACCGATCTGGAGGAGGCGCTCCAGGCCAAGAATTATCTGAAATCAAAAGGCTTCTCCGACGCTTTTCTGGTAGCGTATAAAAACGGCGAGAAAATCTCGGTGGAAGATGCCAAAAAGGAATTGGGCATCAGGTATTAAGGAATTAATTTCCGCTTAATTCTTTAATTTTTTCTTTGACCAGTTGCATGTAAGCATCTTCGTCCATCCCAAAACTTTTAACCATTTCTGAAAACTGGTTTGACACTTGCATATCTTCAGGAAAATAGGCTCTTATTACATCTATATCTGTGGCTCTTTCGAATTTTGTCAAAACAGTTTTTTTGCCATCCTTCTCAATTTGGATTGGCAAACCTTCCAACAAAGGATAGGTATAACTGAGGTGATGCTTTATGTTTATCTCCGCTTTCGTTGTAAAAACTATGAAAACTTTTTTAGAAGAAAAATCTTCAATTTGATATTTATTCCCAATCAAGCCAAAGATTTCAATAGTGTCAGATAACGGAGTGATGCGATATTGATCTGGTTCTAAAGCAGACCAATTAAACACATCAAACCCTAAGCTCATAATTTGATTGGT
>CAZGAU010000074.1:21205-24557 GCA_964523725.1 uncultured Saprospiraceae bacterium | reverse complement strand
GCTTCCCAATAATAATCCGTTTCAGCCTGGTCTTTTGTATTGATCACAAAAGAAACGGCTTCATTAAATTTGAAGAGTGGACCTGCTGCTAATATGCTAAACTCCATACCTGCTATTTCAATTACAGCTGTTTCTATGCCTGCATCATTTCCACTTTCGTCACTATCGAACTTGCGAAAATCTTTCAGCTTACCATCTTTAAAAATGGATAAGTAGTAATCTGCTACAGCTTTGGCATCTTTCTCCACCCACAAATAGGGTGTAATTTTTTGAGTAATCATCTTTTTATTTTTAATGTCTTTACTGAAGGCATTTGCAATGACGATTTGGTCGGAACTGTCTGCTTGTAGGGGGTCACTAAAATTGTACATAACGGTTGGCGTGTATGCGTAGTTTGCCCGTTTAGGGCAAATTATCGCATACACTTTGTTCTGCCTCGTATTTCTCCTTTAATTTCCTTTCAATTTCGTTGATTATTGATTTATCTTCTTGCTCATTAATCACAGACTTTCGGTAGGCATGGTATAATATCTTTATATCGTTCTTTTCATCTTCTGTCAAGAGAGTTAAATCTAACATGAGTCCTTTATTCAAATCATTCGGTTCAAACTTTTTTAATCCGTCACCATATTCTCGTCGATTATCACTAAATATATCTTTTGCAATGTCTGTGAGTAAATAGGCAAAAAGTAAATCCACATCAATTTTGCTGAATAAATCCTTTTTTAAATAAATGCAGTGAAATGTAGTCAGGTTAGAAATATTAGCTTCATTTCGTATAAACTTGACACTATTTCTATTGAATACACTTACCCAAATTGGTGAAGGGGGTCTGCTCTCGTTGCTAAACCAAGGAGTCCTTCGTGATGTTAAAAACTTTTTATGTATTCCTTCTTTTTCACCTTGTTTTATGTAATTCAATACATTAATATCCGATGGCGTCTTTCCTGCATTGAATAAAAATACATTTGCATTTTCGTTCACTAATCTTTCAAATTCTGCTTTTGTGAAAAAGGGTGAACCTACGTCTTTTGACTTGGTAATACAAGGAAGTAGGCTGTCAGTTGGAATATCCAATTTTTCCGTCTTTTCTTTATTAAATGTAAAATACTCATTGGCTCCCGTTGCTATTCCTCTTACTACTTTTGCCACCTTATTGAATGGCACGAGGTTTTTATATTTTATGCTTAGCTGTTTTTGGTAATATGCTCTCCATTTTATATTCGGGTCAAGTACTTCATTATTTAAAATTTTCGAGGAAACTAAGGGTGCGTTATTGTTCAGTTGGGTTTTTAAAGCCTCAAATTGCTGTTTATCCTCAACTGTTGTAAAGTAAACTGAATTGGAACTTCTGTCTTTTGATAGTAACAAAATCGAACTCGTTGTCAACGCATCATCAAAAACATTTTCTTTAAAGTCAAAAATAATGACATGTTTTAAAGTGCCACTTTGAATTAAATATTTCTTGACATAAGTACCATAGTCAGAATTCAAAAATTCAGAAGGCACAATATAAGCTGCTCGTCCACCTTCGACTAATTGATAAATTGATTTGACCAAGAAAAGTGTATAAATGTTTGTGAACCCGTTCAGATTAATTTTTAACCTTTTCTTTATTTCTTCTAAGGCTTTTTTATTTTCGTAATCGTGAAATTTGAAATAAGGTGGATTACATAAAATTCCATCATATCTATTGCCCCAATCATTAAAAAGATAATCTTCTAAAATTAGGCTGACATTGGGGTATTCATAAAAAGAGCGATTAGCTTCTTCAAAAATTATGGGGTCAACATCAAAGCCTTTTATCTCTAAATCCTGATTATGTTTTAGCAATAAACGAGAAAACACCCCAAGCCCAAATGCGGGTTCAAGAATCCTTTTTAGGGACTGGTTTTTCAGAACCCAATTGACCATTACCTCTGCAACTTCTTCGGGGGTAAAGAACTGGGCATATCGTTTTCTATGCGATATGCCGACTTTTTTTGAATACGCTTTCTCTAATATCACTTCTTAGTGTTTTGTATGCTTAGCAATTGTTTGATGCTGTCAACATCCAAATACGCCGCTCCTTTGTCAAAGGAAACATAAAAAAGTAACCGCCCTCTCCCCATTTCTCTCCGAATACTCCTGTGTTCAGGTTCATCAACTTTGTAGGCGACTTGGTGTGTTTTCCTTGTGTTTATTTTGATGGTTGTTTTGTTCTGGTTTTTGATGTCTTTACTTATTTCATAATGCTCTCCTTCCTTGTCTGAATCAATGATGAGTGATAGAATTTCCTTGAATGCAATGCCATATACTTTGTCGAAGAAAACTTGGAAATAAAAGTGTGGAACGTTGAATTTCTCAATCCATTTGTAAACTATTTTCAAATCTTCGACCTTTGGAGTTATGCTCAAATAATCCCGTTTTTGAGCGATGGATATTGCCTCTTTCAGCTCTTTAAACAAACTGCTTAATTCTGATAACCTTTCTGTTGAGTTCCAACTTGGTCTTTTAAAAGAAACGGCAAATATGGTTTCTTCGTTAATACTGTTTAAAACATCAAGATACTGCTTTCTCTTAGGATGGTTCAAAATATCTGAAAACTCATTGATTATTTTGGCTTTAACCCGAAATGCTCTTTCCAAACTCGATTGAGTTCTCAGTTGCATTTCTGCTTCGTATTTGTCTATTAGAAAAGCACTTGACCTGATTTCTAAACCTGCTACTGCCAATTTTACATAATTCTCAATTTTTGAATGCTCCAATTTGCTTACATCATACCCAAGGTCTTCCCTAAAATCTTCATCCTTGAAAACCAATAAATCTGGTCTTTTTCCAATAGTATCCAACTCATCTTGAAATTCATTGTAGAAAATATCAAAACCTTCTTCGCCCGCCACTAAATCATCTGATTTCCCATATCGTACTGCCTTAAATCCATCGAAAGTCTCATTTATTGCTCTGAAAATCAACAATTCAGCCCAATCACCCTGTTCTTTATTTGTTATAAAATTTGAGGATGCTTGTGTCGGAGGCGAAGTTCGTTCTCTTGGTATCGAAAAATCTACAATAGAAGTAGGGATTGATTTCGTAATTTCTCTTATCGTTTCAAAGTAATTCATACTTGATTTTATTGTCAGTGTAAAACCCCAAATTTACAAAATGTTGCTCTTTCAATAGTTCGTCGATTGGCTTGTTTTTTCTTTTTTCATATGAGGCAGAACATTTGTACATACGCAATTTGGGGTATACGCATGGCTTCTATATTCCTTATGCAAACCGTCCAAAAATACCCACTTTTTATCATACATTCAAGCGGCATATTCTTTTCATTTACGATGCTTGGTTTTACGGTGAAAGGATGCGTTTT
>CAZGAU010000074.1:16444-21105 GCA_964523725.1 uncultured Saprospiraceae bacterium | reverse complement strand
GCACGGACTGAACTGGCGAATGCACGCATTAAACTGGCGATCACAATTGATATAAACGTAACAGCGGCGGCACCTTTTCAGGATACCACCGCTGCACTAGTAGAGGGAACTGAATTATTCTAGAATGAATTGTTGTGTTACTCTTTCATTTTGCTACTGGTCGCGCTTTCGCTGCTCATTTCGAAACCTTGATTGATGCCTTTCTCGATCGCGGGTACGCCATGCTCCATCCACTGGGGTTTAGGCGCGTCCATCAGGTAATGATCGAAAAATTGCTGCATTCTACGATTAAAATCCATGCGGTTTTGGCGCTTCATAATGCCGTGTGGCTCGCCATTGTAATTTAATAACCAGGATGGAACGCCCAGACGACGCAACGCAATGTAGAATTCGATGCCCTGATACCAGGGAACGGCGTTGTCGGCGTCGTTGTGCAGGATCAGCAGCGGTGTTTTGATTTTATCAGCCGAGAATAAGGGTGAATTTTCGATGTAACGCAAGGGATAATCCCAGATGGAACCGCCAATGCGGCTTTGGGTGCGCTCATACTGCGCGGAACGGCTCAAGCCGGTGCCCCAACGAATGCCTCCATACGCAGAAAACATGTTGACCACCGGTGCACCCGATTCTGCACATTTGAAAATATTGGTACGGGTCACCAGGTAAGCGATCTGATAGCCGCCCCAGCTGTGTCCCTGCACGCCAATGCGTTCCCGGTCGATAAAACCTTTGTCAATAAGCGAAGTAACGCCGGGTATCACTGCATTGTAGCAGCTTTCACCGGGATAACCGATCTTGTAAGGGATGTCAGGCACGAAAATCACGTAGCCTTTGCTGGCGTAATAGCTGTAACTGATGGATGAACGCGGTGGTTCCGGGGCGCGGTGGCTGTACAAGCCGTCTGAACTGCGCTCATAGAAATACACGATCATCGGATATTTTTTCTTAGGATCGAAACCTTCGGGTTTGATCAAAATACCTTCGAGTAATTCGCCGTCAAGCGAAGTCCACTGGTATAATTCAGCGGTTCCCCAGCGATAATCTTTCTGCTGAGGATTGGCATTGCTGATCTGTTTGAAGGTTTTCAGGTCTGAACTGTATAACAAGTCGGGAAACACCTGGAAATTCTCTCTTGTAAAGACCCATTTCTCGGCATTTTTGGCTTTAAGCGGACGATTGGAGTAGTTGTACGGTCCAAATTGCAGTTGCGTGAGCGACTGATAGGATAAATCCAGCCATGCGTAGCCGTCTTGCCTGGTTTTTTCATCGAAAGTAGAGACCAGGATTTTTTCAGCCAGCTCAATAAAGCGTTGTTCGCTGTCCGTACGGATGTAACGGTAGCGACGCTGGTCTTTACGACCGTTCGTCAGCCTGACCGGTTCGCTTTCACCGGTTGGATCCAATCTCCAAATATCATAACGATCGTACACGAGTATGCCAGCATCGTATTGCAGCCAGCCAGCTATGCCATAAGCAGGCGGATTGTCGGGATGATCGTCGAGTTCATTGTAAAACTTGACGGTTTTATTGTTTGTCAGCGTTTTCATCGCGCCTGTTTCGACATTATAAGTGACCCACGCGGTGTCTAAATCGCTAAACCAGTAAATATATTTGGCATTGGGCGAGAAACCGCTGTTGCCGCCGAATCCACCGAGTCCTTCGGCGCCTTTAGCAATGAGCTTTTCCTGGCCAGTTTGCAGATCAATTAGGTAAACGTCTTTCTTATCCCACCATTCCCAGGTACGCGCGACGCCATAAGGCTTGTCGTTGGAGCCAAGCGCGTAACGGGCGTTGCCTTCGTTGCCAAATTGTACTTCAGGAATAGCTTCCGAAGCGATTTGTACGATCTTACCGTCGTTGATGTGCAATACACATTCATAAGAGCGTCTTTTCTCGCGGTCAAGCTGGACATTTTGCATGGTATGCAGCACCGGATCGTCGTAAGCCCAAACTTCGACTTTCACAATTTCTTCATCCAGCAAGCTGGTGTCTTGTAAAACGGGCTGAGGTGCAATACCGAACATTAATTTGCCGGCATCTTCGGAGAAACGCAGGCTCGCATGTTCACTGATGCGCCAGTCTTTGGGCAGGAAGGAGGAAGCATCGTTGGCAACGAGTGTTGCAGCTTTTTGACCATCTTTCCAAAGGTATAATTCAAAAGGACGCACCTTTATTTTAGTAGAATCCAGATCGGCAACGAAGGCTGCCTGTGCACCTTTTTTATCAAAAGTCAGGTTTTTATAGTCTCCTTTTTGCGTGAAGATGGGCGTCAGCGCACCTTTTGTACCATCAAAAACATACACACCGGGTTGGAAATCGGCATCATCGCCTGTACTCACGAGCATGAACTTGGCGCCTTCTTCCGCGTGCACATAACTTTTTACAAAAGCGACATTGGTTTCGTTACCGTTGCTCAGGTTGCGGATGACCAGGGTTGCACCGTTTTCACGGCTTTCTTTCTTTGCTTTTTTTGCTTTTTCTTCCTTGTCAGCTCCTTCTTCTTCTTTTTTCTTTTCGGCTGCGGCGGGTTCTTTCAGATAAGCCAGCCAGCCACTCCATTTTGCAGGCAGTTGGAAAGACTGTACATTGGCGATTTTGGTCAGATTACCGGTATTTAAGTCCAAAATTCCCAGGGTGTCTTTGGGCAGATCGTCTTTTTTCACTTTGCGGCGGCGCTGATCTTTGAGTGTATCGTCAAAAGGCTTGATTTCAAATACTACAAAGCGGCTGTCAGCGCTGATCTTGGCGCTTTTACCGCGCTCAAAACTGCGATCTTTACCGGTAGTGCCGTCGTACACAAATAATTTACCGTCGCCAATGTCAGGATTGAGTTCATACATCACCCAGCGACCGTCATCGGAGATTTGCGGCTGCTGGATTTCTTTCCAGGTATCAAATTCCTCGTGTCCAAGGATTTTTTTGGCAGGACTTTGCGCCAATGCAACATTGCAGGCAAAGCTTCCGAGTATTAAAATGGATAAAATTCTAAGCATAACCAGTCAGTGTTTAATGAATTTTCAAAATTTATGTATTAGACCACCGAACGGGCAAATGTTTTTCCGAAAAAGGGAGATTGCGCCAGCTTTGCGCCGATAAAATTTCGGAGGTAATTCATTATTTAAAGAATTTATAACAACTTTTTTATTCACAACCCGGAACTATTTTGCGTTTACAGCGGTATTAAACATCGTTTCCCTGAAGCCAAAGGCATTACAAAAGCCAGATAAAACCCGACGATCTCCCATGCGAAAGTTATTTAAACTCATCCTGGAATCGCTCAACAGCGAAGAACGGGAATACACCAGCGGTAGCATCAATCGAGCGATTGTACTGCTTTCTGTGCCGATGATCCTGGAAATGGTGATGGAATCACTGTTTGCCGTGGTGGATGTTTACTTTGTTTCCAAAGTCAGTGTAGAAGCGGTGACCGTGGTCGGCTTGACCGAATCGGTGATCATGATTATTTACTCGCTGGGTATTGGTATGAGTATGGCGGCTACGGCGATGGTGGCACGTCGTATCGGTGAAAAAAAGCCTAAAGACGCAGCAGTAGCGGCGATGCAGTCGATCTTTGTGGCGGTGGCGCTGTCGGTGGTGACGGGTATTGCCGGGTTCATTTTTGCAGACGACATCCTGCAGATGATGGGGGCTGATGCAGCCGTGATTTCACAGGGTATTGGTTATACAAAGATCGCTTTAGGTAGCAATATTGTGATCATGCTGCTGTTTCTGCTCAACGGTGTCTTTCGGGGCGCGGGTAATGCGGCGATAGCGATGCGTACGTTGTGGATTTCCAATGGTATTAATATTGTGTTAGATCCCTTATTCATTTTTGGCATTGGTCCTTTCCCGGAAATGGGCGTGCAGGGCGCAGCAGTAGCGACTACCATCGGGCGAGGCATCGGTGTGGCGTATCAATTGTACCATTTAGTCAAAGGAACCGGTATTATCAAGCTGGCGAAAGAGCATTTGGTATTGCAATGGGATATCATTAAACGATTAATCAAAGTCGGTACCACCGGAGCCGGGCAGTTTTTGATTGCATCGGCGAGCTGGATTTTTCTGATGCGCATTGTAGCAACTTTTGGCAGTGAAGCGGTGGCGGGTTATACGATCGCGATTCGCGTTATTATCTTCTCTACGCTACCATCCTGGGGTCTGGCGAATGCAGCGGCTACATTAGTCGGTCAAAACCTGGGGGCGGGGCAACCCGAGCGTGCCGAAACGAGTGTTTGGCGCTCTGCGTTTTTTAATATGTTGTTCCTGGTGAGTTTATCGATACTGCTGATCATTTTTGCGGCGCCGATTGTAAGGATGTTCAACGACGCACCGGCGGTGATGGACGCTGGAGTCATTACTTTGCGAATATTCTGCGCTGGCTACATTTTTTGGTCGTACGGAATGGTGGTGATTCAATCTTTCAACGGCGCAGGCGATACGCGCACACCTACAATTATCAACTTCGTTTGCTTCTGGTTGCTGGAAATTCCGCTTGGTTATTTGTTAGCAATCAATGCGGGTCTGGGCGTAGCGGGTGTTTGTTTGGCTGTAGCGATTTCAGAGTCGGTTTGGGCAGTTATTTCGATCATTGTGTTCCGGCAGGGAAAGTGGAAGACGGTGGAGATTTAGGGTGGTACAAAGGTGTAACGGTGAACGGTGTA
>CAZGAU010000074.1:0-16344 GCA_964523725.1 uncultured Saprospiraceae bacterium | reverse complement strand
GGTGTAACGGTGAACGGTGTAGCGGTGACAATCAAAATTGTTCTTCGATTTTACTTAGCAGCCATTTTTTGCTATAAAATAAAGGAGTTTTGCTGATCTCTTTATGTAGTTTTTTCAAAGCTTTGATCGTGGATGAATTGCTCTGAATTGCTTTATTTTCAAAGGCTTCCAGCGATGGAGCATCATTGGTCAGGATGCGCAGCATCTTTTTGAAAAGGTTGACAAACTGGCGGTAGGAAGCTACTTTTGACGGCGCGATCTTGGCTTGCTGATCGAATATAAATTTGGTAAAAGTGTTTAAAAAATTCTCCAACACTTCCAGTTCCCGTTTTTCAAAATAGATTTCCGCCAGCAGGATTTTCTGGCTCAGTTTGTAATAAATATCCACCGGATTGGATTCCAGGAGCAGCTCTTGCGCTTTATCATAATCACCTGCAAAGAAATGTAAGCTCGCCAGATTTTGATAATATGCATCCGATCGATATGCTTCGGGAATCACTTTTTGCCAATTGTGCTCAATAAAATCTTTTGCCCAGGCAAACTCTTGCAAAATCAGGGCTGCACTCACTGCGTTTTTAAAAACCGTGTGCGGCAAATGCCCGTTTTCGTACAAAATGCCTGAGGCGAGCTGCATTTGATATAGATCAAACAACTCCCGGAAATAATCTTCGACCGGGAAAATATGCTTCACCGAGTTTTCGAGGTAAATAAAAAAGTCGCGCAACTCATGATCGGGGAAAAGATAATCATATTCATTTAGTAAATCTTTTAATCGGATGTAATGTTTTTGCTCATTGGGATGTAATTGTAATAATAAAATCTCCCGGTACATGTCGATAGCCGGAATCTCCCGGTAATCAGAATCCTCCAGATAGTCCAGTATTTCCTGCATCCAGGTGAGGTCGTATTCTACTTTGGCGATCTTTTGGCGGGTCAGCATGGAATTGAGAAACATGAGTTTCGCCAGCATAAAGTAAATATCGAGCGCATCATTTAGTTCCTGAAGATTGATATCGCCGGTGCGCTTGTCGGCTCGGGCCATAAATTCAGCGCGGATCGTGTTCAATTCCAGTAGTTTATGAAAATAATCCAGATTTCGGCCGGGCGATTGATGCAGCGATTTTTCCAGCCGTTTGAGCGTGCCGGCGAAGTGCTTCGAGAGCATCGACTCATTATAAAAATGCAGCAAATGCAAGTCTTTCGCAAAGTCATCCGCTTCCAATTGCTGGTGCGCCAGGAAATTTTCTACCAATTTATATAATTGCGAATTCAACTTATTTAATAGTGCCTGGTCGAAATCCTGATCGGGAAAAAGATGCTTGAAAATGCGTGCTGCCAAATCCTCCGTTTCGGGAAAGTTCGGCGCAAACTGCCTAAGATAACTGTACAAAACTGTCAGCCGCTCGCTTTCGTTGAAAAACGGCGAAAAAATGAACTTATCCAGCCGATTCAGTTCGCTTTCGGAAAAATGACGCAATAATTCCAGGAGTTTTTGATGCATCATGCGGCAAAACTTGTATTCTTTTCAAATTTAGCATAATTTGTTGTTACAAAAGCTTTTGAGTTTTTAAAATACCATTTTATGCCTGCCCTGGTTAAACATATGCTGTGGCTATACTTGCTCTTGCTTGCCTCCTGGCTTCGGGCGCAGCCGACCTGCGGAACTTCTTTCCTGCAATTGACCGCGTATGAATTCAGTCCTACCGGAGGCATTACGATTACCATTGGGGTTACTCCGGCTGAAAGCGTTGGGGAATATAATATTTTACACCGGTTTCAGCTTGGCGACGAACTCATCGAAGAAACGCTGACAGCACCTGATTTATCCTTGACGCTGACGTTGGATCCCGAGGCTGCTCTACACGAATTTACTGCCCTCAGCACTTGTGAGGATGGCACTATGACCGAAGGCTCAACCTTTTTTCTCGACCTCGCCGGGGCTTCGCTGGACTGCCCGCCGCCGACCAACCTGGTGATCGAATTTGTGAATATTTTTTCTGCCGGTTTTCGCTGGCAAGGCAATGCGCAGGCGGATCGTTACGAGGTACGCTACACGCCACAAGGTGTGCCAACGCTCATTTCCGAGACGCCCGTTCCTTCTTTTGTGCAGGAATTGCTGCCTGCTTCGCTGCATACTTTTGAGATTCGTTCGGTGTGCCCGGCGCCGGGAATTACCAACGCTATAGATCAATACAGCCCGGCTTTGCGCTTTTCCATTGTGACGGTGGATGATATCAAGGCTTTCCGGCTCAGCTGCGCGGAGATGGAGGTTGTGACTGATACGGCTTACCAGCTGCAATGCACGAAACACGGGGATTTTGGTGCGAACAAGGACTCTTTTTTGCTGGTGCATCAAAATGTTTGTCTGAACGCGTTGCAGGAACCGGTTTTTCTGGCAACTGAAATTTCACCGAATCCAACCGATAATGTGCTGAATATCAGCTATCAATTGCTTCAGGCGGGGCTTGTTCGGGGCGAATTGTTGAGTACAAATGGCGAGCTGATCCGAACCTGGCTTTCGCCAAATTGGCAACATCCGGGTATTTATAATTATGATATTACACTAAATAAACTTCCTCCAGGCATTTATTTACTTCGGCTTTATGCAAAAGATCAAATCCTGACCAGGAAAATTATAAAAATGCCCTAGCCTGCCTGGAATTTTCCCGTTTTTTTGTAATCAAAATCCCCGTTTTTTATCGAAGTTATTTATAACTATCTGATTTTCAATGATTGGAAGGCTGGAATTCCCTTGTCAAATTGTAATTGTTTCTTACCTGCCTTTGGGCTTAATATTGTACCAGAAAGCATCGCGATGTCATTTTTTTAAAACATTTATTAATCATTCAAAAACTCAGGTTATGAAAAAGATCATGCTTTCAGGATTGTTAATTATTGGTTCTATTTTATTAACAGTCAATGTTTTGGCTCAAGGAGTTGAAGTTTCAAAAAAATACATTTTTGTAAATAACACCGGAAAAGATGTAAATGACTTGCATATTCAGTTTGATAAGGAAGTTAAAATTATATCATCCGAGTTGACCGAAAAATTTGCAGAAGAACGGGCGGAAACCGCGAACGGTAAAACCACGACGCACTTTGCAAATAAAGGCGAAGGCGAAAACGGCAGCCGTCTGGTAAAGAACAGTGCTTCCATTAAGGGTGAATTCAAATCCACCGATGGCGATTTCCATATCGAAAAATTCTGGTGGACGCTCGATGGCGAAAAAATCGGGGAAGATCAACCCGGCGATGTTGCCAAAGCCAGTCAAAGCGCTATGCTTATAGTACCAAGTGATGACGTAGTCACGGAATTTGAATTCGAAAACGATGTGTACGAAGGTAAAAAAGACAAAAAAGAAGCCGTGGTAAACGACCTGCATATCGTAACCAAAAATCCGGTGAAGCCGGTGAATCGCACCAAAACTAACGGTGACGCCCCCGAAAAGGTCGGAGGGGTATTCAAGGATTCAGAAACCATTAAATGTGCTTGCGACGAATTACCGGATAATGATAAAAACAATGAAACTCAGGCTCGCAGGAGCGCGCGCAGAGCTATGCCGGAGCCTTGCCGAACGATCTGCGAAACCTGCAAGGAAACCAGATATGTAACGCATCTTTCCAACCCCGATGCCAATCTGCCTGCCGGCGCCAAAGTGCCCGTGCAATTTCGCGGAGACGAGAAAACCGAAGTGGAGCAGTGGTGGTGGACCCAGGATGGAAAACCCTTGATTTTCAAGGAATCGACCTACCAAGGCAAAACCGAAGGTAAAACCCGCAAAGGTGACGAGAATGAGCCGGCCAAACCCAATGACGACTGGAAACGCGGCGGCACTATGACCGGAGGCAATGAATTGTATTCGGTAGCCTTGCCACAGCCATACAAGCCGGGGCATGCCTTAGCAGTAAGCGGGGGTTATGCTCTGCGTCAAAGCGAAGAACTGGCACCATTGCTGCCGCAGGAAGCGCTTAATGGCGTGTACGAAAACGAGGAAATTTTCGGGCAATTGTTTGAACGATTGGGCGGAGAATTCTTCCTGGGGGAATTGACAGATTATCAGGTGGTTAGTAATCCTGGTGTGGCACTGGAGGGCGGCATAAGCTTTGGGCAGTGGCAGCTGCGGCTGCGCGGAATGTTGTCCACAGGTCAGGTGAGCGGTCAGTTTCCAATCATTAGCGGAAGCACCATCCGGGAAGAACAACTCTTAGGCAAAGCTTCAGCAGACTGGCAAACTTACGGCGGGAGCATAGGAATCAGAAGGTTTTTCAAAAGTGGAAACTTCACGCCATTTGCCGAGGGAGGTTTCACAGCCGGCACGACTCGTACAGATAAACTACAGCTTGAAATCGCGGAACTACCTGTATATTCCCTGCCAAATGAAAGCAATCAGAGTCATCTGGGTGCTTATTTCCGCAGCGGTGTGCATTTTGGTATCACCAAAGTCCTGTTTTTGGAGGCGAGCGGTGAAGTAGTGGTGCGTTCTACCATTATGGATCAGAGCACTGATCTCACCAGCATTTTGCCAAAAGGCAGCATTACGATAGGTTTTAACCTGAGTGCACGTTGATTGAAGTTGCTCCGGTCCACCTCGGATCGGAGCATTTTTTATATACTAACCTCTTCAAATTTGAAGATATCCTCTATTATTTTCTTTCGGAATCGAAAAATTTCTTCGATCCGATTATCTACAAAAAGCGCGTCAGCAATAGTACCAATAAATCCATACGGAATTTTATAATGCAAAATATCGGTCATCATTACACCTCCGTTCTGCTCCTCAAAATGATGCTGATGATGCCAGAGTGCATAAGGTCCAAATCGCTGTTCGTCAATAAAATAGAGGCGGTCGCGCACGTGTGTAATTTCGGTGACCCAGTTCATTTTTATATTTAGCAGCGGACTCACTTTATATTGCACGATCATACCCGGATACATCTCCACATTACTTATGTCTGTAATAATTTCAAAAGACATGTCATCGGGTGTAATGTTATCGAGGTTTTCGGGGCGCGAGAAAAAATCCCACACTTCACCAAGCGGACGCGGGATAAATTGTTTCCAAATTTTTTGTCTGACCTTCATTATTATAATTTTTGACAGATGGTTAACATTCGGATTTTTCTTTTGTTCAGAGGTGTTATAGAATTGTAAATCAACGTATTTTGTAATTTAACCCATTGGATTAAAAAAAAAAATATCTGAAAAATACCCTGTTTTTGGTATGCGCGGTGTGTTTTGATGTGATATCTTTGCTGTTGTATCGAAATAGTGATACAGAACCCAAATGGGTTAAAAGAAAAGCAAATTTTTATTTTCCCTTAAACCGCGTAATCCCATGACTAAGAAACCTTACACGCCAGTTCATGTAATCTATGTGTCTGCTCATGACGCTTTAATTTCCGTTAATCTAAGTTTGGTTGATTTTCTCGAATAGTGCATACTAGCACCGTGCTTCACGGTTTTGGTCTGTATCATTATTATTTGAGTTAAAAAATACCAGGAATAGCGAGTAAATGTAAGTGCTGAAAGAATCAGGAGTGTCGCCAATTATTGAGCGTATCCAACACATAGTCCCATGAGCTTAAGACAAAAAAAGTCTGATAACCTAATAAAGATGCCGCAGTTATTGCTGTTGGTATCACTGATATGTGCCATAGTGTTGCCCCCCGCTTACACGCAAGGCATATCTCAGGAGATTTCCTGCCCGCCGGTCATTCGGGCTAATCATCTTACAATCAATTGTTTTGAACAAGACCTGGGCAAAGTTTCTTACCCGTCGGTAGAAACGCCATGTGGCGTGATGACCGACCTGACCTACGAAGAAACTTATTATCAATTAGCACAAAATTCGAATCCTGGATTTCCAGCTTATTTTGAATTATCCCGTTGGGAAAAGATAAATGGTGACGGTGGGGTAGATGTCACCGGAGCTCCCAATCGCATATTAGTTGAAGGGGCTAATACTGCTAAGGTCATTGTTGTGCCCGGTCAAACTTTAATTCTGAGAATTTTAGTTCCGGCCAGGGGTTATGCATCTTTTGACTGTACAAATATTGGGGGCTCCAATCTTTTATTTTCTGCAATGGTCAACAATAAGGTTTACCCTATAAAAACCAAAGATTTTTATCGCTCTGCTCTACTCCAGGCAGGCGATGTATTCGAACTCCAAATGGAAAACACTTCAAAAGATTGGCAAGAAGTAATATTAACTGATTTTCAGTTTTTTACAAATGCAATTGTTGTCTTAGAGCGTAACTGGAAAGCAACGGACGATAAAGGAAACATCGCGAACGCCAAACAGTTTATTGCGATTGAATCGCCGTCTTTATCCAAAGTGATTTTTCCGGAAAACCTCGACGGGCAAGTGAATCCAATCCTCAAAACCAATGACCCCAAAGAGCCTATTTTTACCGGTTTCCCGGTGTTTGACGAAGATGGCAATGCCCTAACTATGCACGATCAGCATACACTGGATGCCAGGAATTGTGCTTTTGCCGTACAATGGAAAGACGAACTACGGGTAGACGCGCAAGGCTATGTACTGCTGCGCCACTGGTCGGTGACCGATCAAAACAATAATGTTCGCGAGCATACGCAAATTATTCGCCCTCAGGATATTTCGGGCTTCAACCTCAATGCAGAAGAGTTGCAGCAAATTCAACAACCATCGGTCAACACAAACGGCAAGAAAACTTCTTCTATTGAAAACAAGCAACAAGCCGCGGAAGGTGAAATAATCGCCGTAGCTGTTCCAAACAAGAATAATGCATACTTGCAATAAAGATTAGGTTTGTAAAGGGTTTCTCATACAGAAGTGAGGCAGGAGGTAAAAACCTCCTGCTTTTTTATTTTTCTAAAACCGCTTCATACAATCTCACCAATTGTTCAGTCAGTGGCTCTCCCCGAAACTGCTGCGCATAAGCAAAACCTTTTTCAAGCATTTGATCCCGGAATGCATCGTCGGTAAGTATCCTTTCGATACCCTCGGCAATTTGTGAAGGCTGCGCAGGATCTACAAGCCAGGAATCGGGACCAGCGGCTTCAGGCAACGAAGAAACATTGGAAGTAATGACCGGTGTTTTGCTGAAAAGTGCTTCCAGTACTGGTATGCCAAAGCCTTCATAATGAGAGGGGTAGATGAAAATCTTTGCTTGCTGGTACATGGCAGGCATATCTTCAAAGTCAGCTTTAATAAATAAAACCAAAGGTTCCAGTCCTCGCCGTATAATGTACTCCTGAACTTTTGTTTTATAGGCTTTACCTTCACCAATAACCACCAGCGGCAGCTTCAAATCGTCGGGAAGCAACTCGATCGCTTGGACGATACCCAGTAGATTCTTGCGCTCGGTAATAGAACCTACATAAAAAAAGAAGTTTTGCGGCAGGCTATACTTTTTCAGCACCGACTCAATCATTTTTGGCGTTTTTTCCTGCATGAATCGCTCATGGCAAGACTGGTAAATGACCTCAATTTTCTCGCCGGGGATATTATAGAATTCAATAACGTCGCGCTTGGTACTCTCACTGATGGCGATGATGCGGTCGCTGTTTTCACAGGCGTAGCGAAATTTAAAGTCATAAATTTGCCGATCCGCCCAGGGGAAATAATCGGGATAATGTTTGAACACCAGATCGTGAATCGTCACCACACTTTTGATGCCCATGCGTTGAATGCCAATCGGAATTTCGTGGCTCAAGCCGTGAAACAGTTGAATTTTGTGCCTTCGCAACTCCCTTTTTATACCCCAGGTGCGCCAATAGGACTTGAATCCGCCGCGGGGCATGTGCACGCTATACAAGGGGCTATTCAGGAAAAACTGTGTTTCGTCATTCTTGATGACCTTCGGCGTATAAAGAAAATAGACATTATCGGGATAGAATTCTACCAGATTATGCAGCAAGGTGCGGCTATAATTGCCCAATCCCGTGAAATTATTGAAGAGACGCTTGGCGTCATAACCGATTCGATACATGTAGCGCTGACTTTAGTCGGCAAATTACGCCAGCTCTGACCAGCGTCAGGTAAAAATAGAAAAAACTCCAATGAACGTTGGAGTCCACCGGAGTTTTTGTAAAAATATTTCGAGAAATCTTATACAGCAAAGCTTTCTCCACAGCCACAGGTACGAGCGGCATTCGGGTTATTGAAATAAAAACCCTTGCCGTTCAGACCACCGGAAAATTCCAGCGTCGTGTTGCAGAGATACAGAAAACTCTTTAGATCGGTGACGACTTTCACGCCATTATCTTCAAAAATCTGGTCGTTCGGGCGCTCTTCATTATCAAAATCCATTTGATACGTGAGCCCGGAACAACCGCCACTCGTCACCGACACCCGGATGAAATGATCATTGGGAATGCCTTCACTCTGTTTGAGTTCTGTAATTTTACTTTTTGCGCTATCTGCTACGAATAACATTTTTATTAGATTTTTGATATTAGACTTTAGATGAGATGCTCAAATTGTAATCTGGCATCCGGCATCTAATAATCTGGCATCTCAAAAATTAAGCTTTCGCTTCGGCTTCCACTTTTTCTACAACCAGACCATTCTTGGTTTGATAGTCCTTGATGGCGCTCTTGATCGCGTCTTCTGCCAATACCGAGCAGTGAATTTTCACCGGCGGCAGGGCCAGTTCTTCCACGATTGCCATGTTGTCAATCTTCAAAGCCTCGTCCACGTGTTTGCCTTTCAGCCATTCAGTTGCCAGCGAAGACGATGCAATCGCCGAACCGCAACCAAAAGTTTTGAATTTGGCATCCACAATAGTCTGGGTTTGAGGATCTACCTCAATTTGCAGGCGCATTACATCACCACATTCAGGCGCACCTACCAAGCCGGTACCCACATTATTTTTAGCTTTATCAAGCGTACCAACGTTGCGGGGATTCTTGAAGTGATCGAGCAATTTATCAGAATAAGCCATAATATATTAACTTTTTTAATGTTTGTCAATTGGGTTCATAAATAGAACGGGCAAGACCGGATTAATGTTCCTGCCACTGCACACTATTCAAATCAATACCTTCCTTATACATTTCCCAGATCGGGCTAAGATCGCGCATGTGATTGACACCATCGGCCACGGCTTTGATGGCATAATCCACATCTTCTTCGGTAGTGAAACGCCCCAGGCTGAATCGAATCGAAGAGTGTGCAAGGTCATCCCCAAGGCCCAACGCAACCAGCACATAAGATGGTTCCAATGAAGCCGAGGTACACGCCGAACCCGAGGATACAGCAATATTTTGGTTGAACGTCATCATTAGTCCTTCGCCTTCTACGTGCTTGAACGACAGGTTCGTCACGTGCGGCATCCGGCTGTTCTTGGCGCCGTTCAGATATACTTCTTCGAGCTTGGAAAGTTCCGTTTCCAGTTTGTCGCGCAATTTGCTCAGACGCGCTGCATCTTGAGCCATTTCTTGTTTGGCAATTTCGGCTGCCTTACCAAAACCTACGATTCCAGGCACATTCAGCGTACCGGAACGCATACCGCGCTCGTGTCCGCCACCATCCATTTGGGCAGTTACTTTCACCCGTGGATTTTTGCGGCTCACGTACAATGCACCAACGCCTTTCGGACCGTACATTTTATGAGAAGTGAACGCCATCAAGTGCACGCCTACTTCTTTCGGATTCACCGGAATTTTTCCAACCGCCTGCGTCGCGTCACTCATCAATAGCACGCCGTGCTTGGCGCAAATGTCGCCGATTGCTTTCATATCCTGGATCGTGCCGGTTTCATTGTTAGCCCACATAATCGAAACTAGAATGGTAGTTGGCTTGATGGCAGCTTCCAGTTCTGCGAGGTCAATCAAACCTTCGCGGTTTACGTCCAGGTAAGTGATTTCCGCACCTTGTTTTTCCAGGTGACCGCAAGCATCCAGCACTGCTTTGTGCTCCGTTTTTACAGTAATGATGTGATTACCTTTACGGCGATACATTTCGAAAACGCCTTTCAGGGCAAGATTATCGGACTCCGTTGCGCCCGAAGTAAAGATAATTTCCTTGGAATCTACCCCGATCAGATTAGCGATTTGCTCGCGGGCATAATCCACTGCTTCTTCTGCAACCCAGCCAAAAGGGTGGTTGCGGCTGGCCGCGTTGCCCGGGTTTTCATAGAAAAAAGGCAACATCGCTTCTACCACCCGCGGGTCAGTAGGCGTTGTCGCATTGTTATCGAGATAAATCATTCGCTTCTTATCCATGTACTACTGGTGTTTTTATTTAGATTGATTCTAAGCTTAATTTCTGTTTACAAAGATAACCAATTTACTTTTAAAAAGTTCGGGTATGAAATACTTTTATCCTAATTTTAGCCTTCGGGCAAACCAAATACATTCCAGATGAGCGAACACATCAATCTTTTCGGGGAATTCACACCAACCAGCAAAGCTGCATGGCTTGCGAGAATCGAGAAGGATTTGCGTGGAAAACCCTTGTCAGACCTGCAGTTTCAATTAGAAGAAGATATTACCCTGGAGCCATTTTATCATCCCGAGGATTTCAGCGAAAGCTATGAATCGTTGGCTGGAAAAGCGAATAATATTTGGCAGATCGGCGAATATGTGGAGGCGGGCAAAATGAATATTGCCAACCAGCGCGCGCTCGAAGCCTTGAATGGCGGCGCTACGGCCCTGCTGTTTGAATTGCGGCACGAACTCAACGAGGATGAGCTTTCCAAGCTGCTTTCCGGCATTGAACTGGAATACATCAGCACGAATTTTGGGCAGAGTTTTCCGGGAAAAAAACCTTCGGTCTTGCTGGAAAAGTTTTATAATTATGTGAAATCCAGCGGGAAAAATCCTGCGAATATTGCCGGTTCAATCGATTTTGACGCAATTCTGGACTGGAGCGAGCCTCCTTTTGACGTTCTGGCGAATGCCGTGCAATTCTGCTCCGAAAACTTACCTCAGTTCCGCATCATCGAAGTGGACGGGCGGCGCTTTCACTCTGGCGTGGAGCGCACCAGCCTGGAACTGGCTTATATCCTGGCCAAGGGCAGCGAATACCTGGCACAATTGTCGGAAAGAGGTATCAATCCTGCGGTGGCGAATCAGCATTTGCAAATCGCGGTGGCGCTGAGTACCAGTTATTTTGTGGAAATTGCCAAGCTTCGGGCACTTAAACTTCTGTGGGCGAATCTGTTGCAAGCCTATGGCGCTCCTGTACAAATGCCTCTGATCGAAACGCACTTCGCACCGGAATCCCAGGATAACAATCCAAACACCAATATGATCCGGGCTGCTACGCAAGCCTTGTCGGCGGTGGTGGGCGGCGCTGACCGTTTGTACGTGCTTCCGGCGAATGCCGAGCTCGGCGAAGACAGCACAAACTTTACGCGGCGTATTGCACGTAATGTGCAGCATTTGCTACAAATGGAAAGCCATATGGATAAAGTCGCCGATGCCGGCGCGGGCAGCTATTATATTGAAAAACTTACCGATGTGCTGGCGGAAAAAGCCTGGGCGAAGTTTCAGGAAATCGAGGCGCAGGGCGGGTATTTGGTGGCGGTTTGAAGTTCAAGGTTTAAAAGTTCAATAGTTCAAAGTTTGGTGGTTTGATATTATTGATAATGCGTTAGATCAGTCAAATCAGCGTCTTATCCTTTCTTTTCAAAAACGCAATATTCCGCTTCAAACCATCATACTTCGTGCGTTTCACGGCGGAGTTTTTAAAGATTTCCCGGAAAACATCTTCGGTGATCTCTTCCCAATCGCTTTTACTCATTTCCAATAAATCGGGGTGCGGCTCGAAGGCAGGTTCGCTGTGTGGTTTTGCAAAGCGGTTCCAGGGGCACACTTCCTGACAAATGTCGCAGCCGAACATCCAGTTCTCCATTTTACCCTGAAATTCGTCGGGAATGGCGTCGCGCAACTCGATGGTCAGATAGGAAATACACTTGCTGCCGTCCACCAAGTAGCCTTGCGGCGAGATTGCATCGGTGGGGCAGGCTTCGATGCAGCGGGTGCAGGTGCCGCAATAATCCTTCATCGGGTGGTCGTATTCCAGTTCCAAATCCAGGATCAGTTCCGCCAGAAAATAGTAAGAACCAGCTTTGGGATTGATGAGCAAGGTGTTTTTACCAACCCAGCCGATACCTGCGCGCTTCGCCCAGTCGCGCTCCAGCACCGGCGCCGAATCTACGAAGCAACGCCCGCTTACTTCGCCGATATTTTCCTGAATAAAATGTAAAAGTGCTTTCAGCTTGTCTTTAATTACAAAATGATAATCCTTTCCATAGGCGTATTTGGAGATTTTGGGCGCTTCGGGGTCTGATTGCTCTTTTTCCGTATAATAATTGTACATCAGGCAGATCACAGACTTCGCGCCGGGCACCAGTTTGGAGGGATCCACACGTTTGTCAAAATGATTTTCCATATACTGCATCTGCCCTTGCATTCCCTGACGGAGCCAGGCTTCCAGCCGACGCGCTTCTTCGTCCATATGCTCCGCTTTCGCAAAGCCGATAAAGCTGAAGCCCAGGCGCTGTGCTTCTTCCCGAATAATTGTGGTATGCTTTTGCTGAGTTGTCATTCTAAAATCCTCTTCAAAATCTTCTGTATTCCCAGTAAATCTAATGATAAAAATCACTTATCCGACTGACGCCCATCATGGGAGTGAGGGGAAATTTACGGTTAACTTGCTAACGTAAATATTAAACATTCAATTCCCTGATTTTTAAAAAATAAAGCCATGACTGCGAATCTCTCTTTTACCACAACCGAACTCTTCGTGGGCGTAGGGTTCATGATTGCAGTAATTCTTGGGCTGGTAATGCTTGGAAAGTTTTACTTCAATCGAAAATCCGAAAGCAATCTTACCGAAAAATACAAAGGCAAGCAATGGTCTTCGCCACTGGAAGCCCGCAACAAGTATCCTGATGTCGATATTTTCCAATATCGGGGTATTTTGGTGAGCTTCAGTCTAATCATGTCTCTTGGACTCATCATAGGACTGTTCAATTTGACAACAATTGAAAAGAAAGTAATCATTCCTGATGGTGCTAGTCTGGCCTTGGATGTGGATGTGGAAATAGAACCGCCGCGCACCGCTGAGCCGCCACCACCACCGCCGCCACCGCCGCCTCCTGTGATTGAGGAAGTGCCGGCTGATTTGCTGGTAGAAGCGGAAAGTGTAGAGTTTCTGGACCAGTCGGTGGATGCCAAAACGGAAATTGTTGCGCCGGTTGTCGTGCAAAAAGAAGAGAAAAAATATGTAGCGCCGCCGCCGCCACCGCCGCCGCCACCTCCTGCCGAAGAAGAGATTTTCAAGGTGGTGGAAGAAATGCCGCGTTTCCCGGGTTGCGAAAGTCTGCCTTCCATTGCAGAGAAAAAAGCTTGTGCTGACAAAAAGTTGTTGGAGTTCATTTATCAAAACATCAATTATCCCAACGTTGCACGGGAAAACAACATTGAGGGTACTGTGGTCATTCGCTTCGTTGTAGATAAAAATGGAAAGATCGGTCAAGCCGAAATCGTGCGCGAAATCGGTGGCGGATGCGGAGAAGAAGCGCTGCGAGTAGTAAGAAAAATGAATGAATTGCCTGACCGTTGGTCGCCCGGTAAGCAGCGAGGTCGTCCGGTGAATGTGTACTTCACGCTTCCGGTGAAATTCATCTTGAAAGTAGATCCGTGATAGAGAGAAAATAGCAGAATTTCCGGAACCTCACAGGATGGCTGTGGGGTTCTTTTTTACCCGATCTCGATTTCTACCTTATCTGTCAAAGGGTAGGCGACGCAGGTAAACACCACGCCGTTGCTCATATCGGTGTTGATTTGTCCCGCATTGGTAAACATTTCTACCTTGCCGCTCGTACAGCGCCCCGTGCAGGTCGTACAAATACCACTCCGGCAGCTGTAAGGCAATTCCAGCCCTATTTTTTCTGCTGCTTCAAGAATCGTATCCCCGGCTTTGACAGGCACAAGGAAGTTTTTGCCAAAAAACTGAATTCTTACTTGGCTATCTTTATAGACATCCCGGGGCGGGCGGTACGGCTCAATGATACCGAATATTTCCTGATGTATTTGATTTTCGTCAAACTGCATATAACGCAGCATCTGGGAAGCCTTCAGCATCAAGGTTTTGGGGCCGCAGAGAAAAAATTGGGCATCTCTCCGGTCAAAGTGTAAATGCTGCTCCACCAATTGCGCCACAAGTGCATTGCTGATGCGTTGGATGCGAATTTCCACAGGTACTTCCAACTCACGTAATTCAGAAAGGATCATTTTAGTGTCGCTGAGAAAGTGAATAGCCTTTAACTGAGTTGGAAATTCTTTTGCCAGTTGGCGTAATTGCTTGCGAAAAATAATGGTCTGTTCGTTGGAATTTGCTAGAAAAAGCGTGACTCGGCTCTCCAGTTCGAAATGCAGTATCTGCTTTAAAATAGAAAACAAAGGCGTGACCCCGCTGCCCCCGCCAATCAAAAAAATATCCCGGGCTTTGCCGGTTGATTTGGGCAGGAGGAACTGCCCCGCCGGAGGAATGGCTTCCACAACATCGCCGACTTGCACATGATCCACCAGGTAGCGCGAAGCACTGCCGTTGGGCATTTTTTTGACCGTAATGGTGGGAAAGTTATCCACGCCGGGTGTGGAACTGAAAGAGTAGGAGCGCCGAAATTCTTTGGCATTCGAATCTTTGAAAATAAAGGTCAAAAACTGCCCCGGATAGTAGTTAAACTCATTCGAAAGCGGCTCCAGTACAAGTGTTGCGACATGTTCAGGTTCTTTAATTTTCTCCCGGATACTTAATTTTATTCGGTTTTCCATATTCAAAAGTAGAAAACGTTGCTTTCTTGTTGAAGTTTTGACGTTTGAAGTTATTTTTTAAACTTTGGCGATACGGGACACTAATTTATAAAATCCAACTTTGAACCCTTGAACCCTTGAACCTTGAACTTTGAACCTCCAAACTTGTAAACAATGAACATCATCATCACCGGCGCCAGCAAAGGGATTGGCTACGATACGGCTTTAAAACTGGCGGAAAGCCAAGAGCATAAAATCCTGGCTTTGTCGCGCAACGAAGCGAAGCTCCAGGAATTGGCAGCAAAATCCGATCGGATCGACCATCTCGCATTTGATATTACAAATCCTGAATTGGATGCATTGTTGCAAAAAGTAGAAGCGCTGGGCGGTGTGGATATCTTGCTGAATAACGCCGGATTGCTTATCAATAAACCGTTTCAACAACTCACGATGCAAGACTGGCAGCGTTCCTTTGGCACCAATATTCTGGGCGTAGTGGGCTTGATTCGCACCTTGCTTCCTTATTTGGAAAAAAGTCAAAACGCGCATATTGTCAATATCGGCAGCATGGGTGGCTTTCAGGGCAGCAGTAAGTTTCCGGGCTTGTCGGCATACAGTGCGAGCAAGGCTGCGGTGGCAAATTTAACAGAATGTCTTGCAGAAGAATTTAAGGATCAAAAGATTGCCGTAAATTGTCTCGCTTTTGGAGCGGTACAGACCGAAATGCTTGAAACGGCATTCCCGGGATACAAAGCACCGCTGGAAAGCGCAGAGATGGCGGAATGGGTGGCCTGGTTTTGTACGCAAGGGCAGCGTTTTTTTAATGGAAAGATTTTGCCGGTATCGGTTTCGACGCCTTGAGTAACCGCCAAACTTGTTTGGCTGGTTGGTTTTCAACCAAACAAGTTTGGTTGTTACTTTCAAAAACAAAACGATATGAAACAAGCTAAATCTCGTAGGAAATTCCTGAAAGACTCGGCGGTGGCCGGGGTTGGATTGACGATCCTGCCTTCAACGGCGATTTTCGCCAAAAGCTCGGCGGAGAAAGTCCGGCTCGGCTTTATCGGCGTGGGTTTTCGCGGTCAGAATCACCTGGATTTGGCGCTGCGGCGCGACGATGTAGAAGTGGTTGCGATCAATGATATTCAGAAGTCCATGATGGATATGGCTTTGAAGCAAATTGAAAAATTCAATAAACCCAAGCCGCAGGTAATTCTGGAGGGACCTTACGGTTATCGCAAGTTGTTGGAAAACAAGGACATTGATGCGGTCATTATTTCTACGCCCTGGGAGTGGCATACCGTGATGTGCCTCGATGCGATGAATGCCGGGAAATATGTAGGTTGCGAAGTGATCACGGGGATGACCGTTGAAGAATGCTGGGAACTGGTGCATACCTCCGAGCGAACCGGCATGCCGCTGATGATGCTGGAAAACGTATGTTACCGGCGGGATGTGCTGGCCGTAATGAACATGGTGCGGCAGGGACTTTTCGGCGAATTGATTCATTTGCAGGGCGGCTACCAGCACGATCTGCGCGACATTAAGTTTAATGACGGCAAAACCAATCCGGGTATTGGCGCGGAGTTTGG
>CAZGAU010000073.1:10216-24600 GCA_964523725.1 uncultured Saprospiraceae bacterium | reverse complement strand
AGGCTCGCGTCGCTGTGGTCGGTAATTTCGGTATCGGATTGACCAATCCCGGAGGTTTCCAGGATAATCAGGTCGAATTTAGCGGCTTTCAGCACATCTACCGCCGATTGCACATATTTGGACAAAGCCAGATTGCTCTGCCGCGTTGCCAGTGAGCGCATATACACGCGAGGATGATTCACCGAATTCATGCGAATCCGGTCGCCGAGTAAAGCCCCGCCAGTCTTGCGTTTGGAAGGATCTACAGAAATAATGCCGATGGTTTTATCATCAAAATCCAGTAAAAAACGGCGGATCAGTTCATCCACCAGGCTTGATTTTCCTGCGCCTCCGGTGCCCGTGATACCCAACACCGGTGCATTGCTCCGTTTCAGCAGCGGGCGAATATCTTTATCAAACTTTTCGGGGTTGTTTTCGGCAATAGAGATCAAGCGGGCAATGGCATTGGGGTCTTGTTGCAGCATGTGTGAAATTTCTCCGTTCAGGCTAAAGCCCACCGGGAAATCGCATTTCTCCAGCACATCGTTGATCATGCCCTGCAAGCCCATCTTGCGCCCGTCGTCGGGGCTGTAGATGCGCGTGATGCCGTAGTCGTGCAATTCCTTGATTTCAGAAGGAAGGATGGTGCCTCCGCCGCCGCCGAAAATCTTGATGTGATCCGCGCCGCGCTCTTTGAGCAGGTCGTGCGCATACTTGAAAAACTCCACGTGACCGCCCTGATAAGACGTAATAGCGATGCCCTGCACATCTTCCTGGATCGCGGTATTCACGATTTCTTCCACCGAGCGATTATGCCCGAGGTGAATGATCTCCGCGCCAGAGCTTTGCAAAATACGACGCATGATGTTGATCGCTGCATCGTGCCCGTCGAAGAGCGAGGCAGCGGTAACGATACGAATTTTATTCTCGGGTTGGTAGGGAGTTACTTTTTCCATCCGTTCGAAGCAATTTTACGAATCCGGAAGTCGGAGTTCGGAAGTCGGAAACCCGAGCATTCCTTTAATCCTTGCTTCCGTTTGAAATGGTTTTAAAATTTGGTTACGACTGAGTTCTTAAGGCGGCGCAAAGATACGAAATATATCGCCTCCTTTTGTTAGAATAACAATACAAATGTTCGTTCGTTGACTGGAATAGAGAGGTTGGGGAAATTTTTGCAAAAATGAAGAATATTATTCATCCGGTTGGTTGACAAAAATTTCTGGAAAAATACCCGGCTCAAATCCCCAGAGCACTGGCAGAAGTAAATAGACGATCGCACTGAGCAGGATAATAGAAATCAGGTTCATCCAGATGCCCGAGCGGATCATGTCGGAAATGCGCAGGTAACCCGAGCCAAAGACTACGGCGTTCGGCGGCGTTGCGACCGGTAGCATGAACGCACAGGATGCCGCGACGGTCGCGGAAACCATCAGCACGAAGGGATGCACGTCGATGGATAAAGCCATGGGCGCCAATATCGGCAGCAGGGTAGCGGTAGTAGCCAGATTGGAAGTGATCTCGGTCAGGAAATTGACCATGGTGATGATAATGACGATGAGCAGAATAATCGACAAGCCTTGCAATAGTGTCATTTGTGCGCCGATCCAACTGGCGAGCCCACTGGTCTCGAAGCCTTCCGCCAGCGCCATGCCACCGCCAAAGAGCAAAATGATGCCCCAGGGCATTTTCACGGCTTCCTTCCATTTGATGAGGCGCTCGCCTTTTTTGCTACTTGGCAGGATAAAAAGGGCAATGCCCGCCGCCATCGCGATGATCGTATCGTCGAGATTTGGGATGAATTTTTGTAACAAAAAAGAGCGCGTGATCCAACAAAAAGCGGTGAGCACAAAGACCACCAGCACGGTTTTTTCTTCGCGGGAAATTTTGCCTAATTCGTTCAATAACCGCTTGATCTCTGCCTTTCCGCCAGGAAATTGTTTTTGCTCGAAAGTGAAAGCAACACTCGTCAGGTATTTCCAGCAGATGAAGAGCAGGATCACGGATATCGGCAGCCCCAGCTTTAGCCACTGCGAGAAAGTGATCTCTATGCCATACGTCTCCTGCACGACGCCCGCCAGCACCAGGTTCGGTGGCGTACCAATCAGCGTAGCCATGCCGCCGATGGAAGCGCTGTAGGCAATGGCCAGCATCAGCGCCTTACCGAAAATTTTATTTTCGTCCTTTGCGGTAGCGGGGTTGTCATTCAGTTGCGCGATGATCGCCATGCCGATCGGCAGCATCATCACCGAGGTCGCTGTATTGGAAATCCACATCGAAAGAAAAGCCGTTGCCAGCATAAAGCCCAGGATAATACTACTGACATTCGTACCAATTAAATTAATGATATTCAGTGCGATACGCTTGTGTAAATTCCATTTTTCAATGGCAATTGCCAGCATGAAGCCGCCCATGTACAGGAAAATGTAGCGATGCCCGAAGGATTCGGTCGTTGAGGATAAGTCCAGCGCGCCCGTCAGCGGAAAAAGCACAATGGGCAGGAGCGCCGTCACGGCAATGGGAATGGCTTCCGTGATCCACCAGATGGCAATCCAGCAGGTGACTGCCAGCACGTGATACGCTGCTTCTGGCATACTTGCCGGTGCGCCGATCAATTCTAAAATAATAAAAACCAAAGGACCGAGTGCGATGCTGATGTTCCGTTTCATAGACTTATTTCGTGCGGTGGAGCAAAATGAAAGTTTGGACTTTTAGTTTTTTGCTTGAAAAACCTTGTCAACGACTTGTTGTAAAAAAATGGCGTCATTCGGTGCGACAAAATTGAGGTATAATTTTTCCCCGTCTTTGTCTTCAGTGACCAGCCGTTCTGGTAAGCCCTGTGGCGATTCGCCCGTTAAAGCGCGAAAAAAGGTGCAAGCCGCCAGGTAAGTGCCTATCGGAGAAGGGTGGCTGCCGTCCGGATCGAACAATTGCAGATCGGGGCGAAGCGTGCGTGCCATTTCCCAGGCTGCGCCGACCGGTACGATCGGTGCGTCGATTTCTTTTGCTAATGCCTGGTAACCAGCCGTGATTTGTTCCTGCATCAAGGGGTTGAAGGCACGCGCCCAGCTCATATAGAGCATCGGCTTGGCGCCAATGGATTCGACGAGTTCGGCGAATTTTTTCCCGTAGATCATAAAGCTGTCCTGCCGCTCAATGGTGCTGGTGCTGTGATTTTGCAATACGACGATATTCCAACCGCCTGCCTCGATCAACGCTCGCGTGTTCAAACCTTTTTCGCCACGCCAGTGCTGCCCCCAGTTTACGCCGCCTGCTGTCGACTGGCGGGTGCTAATGTCATAACCTTTGGCGCTCGCCATCGCTTGCACCTGCTGTGGCAAATTCCAGAAATAAGTATAGCTGTTGCCGACAAATAAAACCTTCAGTGGCGTTTTTTCCTGTGCGAGTAAGCCATTCGACAAAAACAAAATGCAGAGTACAATTGGGAGTAACTTATTTCTTTTCACGGTGTTCGTTTTTCAAAAATAACAGGGGAGATGCCTTTTTGCAAAAGCACCCCTCCTGAATAATTAGTTGATGATTAGCGATTTATCGGTGTTGGTTCGAAGAACCCGGGGATTGGGCTCGGCGTATTCGCATTCCGGTCGATCTCCGACTGCGGGTAAATAAAACGCTGTGGCAATTGACTGCCCGTATTCGGTTGTACCGGCACACGCACGGTCGCTTCCTTGAGCGTGCGACGCGTGTCGTTGAAGCCTTCTACCTGACCAAACAGCGTGACGTATCTTTCTTCAAGAATTTCCCGCAGCAATGCGTCATTCGCGCTCACGCCATCTGCATTTTCAATGCCGCCGGCAGCAAAATCTTCTGCAACGTAGGCATCGTACTGCACCTCCCCCATGTCGGCATTTTCCAGATAACCGCCAGCTGCCATGAACGCGCGGAAGTCATTCAACCGTGCCAGTCCCGCGTCAAAACCGCCCGTCCGGAAGGCTGCTTCCGCCAGGATGAGCAGGTTTTCCTGATAGGTCACCATCGGTGCCGAGGCAGTCGCTGCTGCGAAGCCATCCTCCGTGTTGGGCTGGGTACCTTCATTGCTGATTTTGAAATAAAAATTGTAGCGTCCAGTTTCATTGGTCTTGCTGTTGCCGCGATAGTTGTCGATGTTTGGGCTCACATCTTCGGTCGGAGCCACGAGGCTCGCCATTAAATCCGAAGTGATCACATCCGCGCCCCGCACGGCGATGGCGAAAAACTGGTACGTCAGATTCGACTGCAACTGCGCGGTACCGTGCGGCGCGTACATGGAGTTATCCGCCGTGCTGATGCCATTCGAAGCCGCGCTCAACGCGTTTGCATACTCCTGGGTATGCATGTAGAATCTCGCTTTCAGCGTGTAAGCGACTTCCGTCCAGGCATCTTCGTCGCCGTTGAAATAAATATCCGAACCGGTTACCGGCTTGCCTTTGCCGCTTTGCAAATTTGCAATTGCCTGATCAAGAAGCCCTTGCACCTGAGCATAGACTTCGGTTTGCGATTGAAAGGTCGGATTATCCACATTCTCATCCACCGCTTCCGTGAATGGCACGTCGCCAAATAAAGAAGTTGTTGTACCTATTGCATAAGCTTGCAATACTTGCGTGATGCCAATGGTAATACCCTCAATACCTTCGTTGGTAGCTGCGCGTTCGGCAAGAACCGCATTGCGGAAAGCCTTTACGTAAGCGTCTTCCCAAAGGTCATCGGAATCGCTCGTCGTCACCGTATATTGGCTGAAGCCCAGATGCTGCCGCTGTATGCCGGTGTAGTAGCCGCAGAAAATGCCCGCTCTGCGCGCGGTTTCGCCGGTTTGCAGTAAGATGGCACCGACTTCCGCACCGGTCAGAATGTTGGAGTAGGAAGCCGTCGTCGGATTATTCGGATCGGTATTCAGATCCTCGACAAGGCTACTGCAAGCAAAGCTGAGGGTCGATAAAATAAGAAGATATACGATCTTTTTCATGATATTCAAATCTTGAGGTTAGAGGTTGAGCAATAAAGTAAAAACATAGGACTGCGTACCCGGATTGTTGAAATACTCTACGCCACGGGCAGCGCTCACGCCGGAAATACTGGTGTCCGGGTCGTTGCCTTCAAACGGCGTCCAGAGCAAAAGATTCCGTCCGGTGGCGATAAATTCGACCGAACTCAAGCCGGTGCGCTTTTTCAGCCAGTCATTCGACAAGCGGTAGGACAGGTTCAACTCCCGCAGGCGCGTCCAGGAACCGTCTTCGATGTAAATTTCATCATTGCCATTGCTGAAGAAGCCGCCATCGCCCGTGTACCAGCTCTCGGTCAGGGCTACCGGTCCTGCGCCGAAATCCTGCATACTGCCTCGGAAGACCGTTCCTGCCGGGATGACATTGCCATTAAACTCGCGCAAATCCTGTGGAGCGGTCATCTCATTAGCCGTGGAAGCCCATCTGCCCAGGTTCAGCAGTACCGACTTGGTGCCGGCATAAATATCCGCGCCCTGGAAGGTTTCGAATAGGGCAGTCAGTTTGAAGTTTTTGTATCTGAATCCGCTGATCAGAGAACCCTGCCAATCCGGGTTTGGGTCGCCGATAACGCCTTCCAGTTCATCCTGTTCCGGGAAGCCATTGTCATCGAAAATAATATTGCCATTGGCATCGCGCAAAATGCGGGAACCCCACAGTACGCCGATCGGTTGTCCTTCTACGGCGCGCGAGTTTACAGCGGCCAAGCCGCCCAGATTGATGGAAGCAACGCCACCGAGATCGGTCACTTCGTTGCGTACCGAGGTATAAATCAGCTCCAGATTCCAATCAAAGTTTTTGGTATTAATGACATTATAACCCAGGTCCAATTCGACGCCCCGGTTTTCGATCTCCGCACCATTGGCATAAATTTCATCAAACCCGCGGGTGTTTGCCACCGGAAAATCGAGCAGCACATCTTCCGTACGGTTGAAGAAATACGTACCGCTGAGCGCCAGACGATCCTTGAAAAAGCGCAGGTCAGCGCCAATCTCAAACTCTTTCTTGCGTTCTGGTCTGAGGTTGTTGTTGCCGAGTACGACGCTGGGCACGAATGCGCCATTTCCGTACAAACCAAGGTCGAGGTCACCGCCGTATTCATCGGCGTAAGTCGGCGAAACAAAAACATTAGTATTGCGATAGCGAGCAGGCTGAACGCCCACCTCACCGTAAGAAACACGGAACTTACCGAAGGAAAGCGGGCTGTTCGCAAATGCGCCAAGGTTGGAAAACTGCCACGCCAATGAAGCCGACGGGAACAGGAAAGTGTTATCGACATTTTCACCGAAAGTGGAAGCCGACTCTGCCCGCAGGGTACCATTCAAAAAGAACATATCGTAAGCCGAAAATGAAGCCGAGGAGTACACGGCTGCCGTGCGTTCCTGCCCGAAGGTGCTGTTCACCGTTCTATTTTCCGGGGTCGCATTGTCGATGTCTCTGACGCCCGAAGCTACGTCGGTAAATTGAATGAAATTAATGATCTCGCTGCCGTCAACGGTGCGCTTCCGGTCATTGTAATTGAAACCGACAAGGAGGTTACCACTGAAGTTTCTACCGAAAGACTTGCCCGCCTTGGCAATATAGTCCATGTTGAAAATGGTATTCGTTGCCAGTTCCGAGCCGAAAAGTCCCGTCAAAAATGCGCCGGAAGCCGAGCCAGGCGTGAAAAATTCATCCCGCTGCTCGCTGTAATGATCCAAACCGACCCGCCCGATCAGGCTCAGCCAGGAGGTAGGCGTTGCCGTCAGTTCGAATTTACCGATGAAGCGATCGACCGAAGCTTTATTTTCCTGCTCGTTGATCGTCCAGGAGGGGTTGTTGTACGTCGGCGTGCCATCCGCACCAATCGGCTCGCGGTAGGAGCGATGGCGATTGGAAACCGGCGCTGCGCCTGGTCTTGCGAAGAAATCACCACGATAGCCGGAGTTGTCAAAATCCGGTGGCGTGCGCAACAAACCAAGGTACAACCCCGAAGAGTTGGAGCCTTTCTGGATGCGATTGGAAGAGGTACGGCTATAATTCAGATTCGCATTCAAAACAATATCGTCGGTCAGGCGATGCTCTGCATTGGTGCGTACCGTTGTTCTGTTGTAATCAGAGTTATTGCGAATGATACCTTCCTGATCCAAATTGCTTAAGCTGAAGAAGATATTGCTGCGCTCATTACCGGCACTGACGGAGACGTCGTTTTCCCAGTAGCCGCCATTCTGGAAGATCAGGTCGAAATTCGCATCATCGAAGATCTCACGGGAGTTCTTTTCCAGGATGCGATACCAGGTATTCCCATTTTGATCTACAAAAAACTGCCCATTCTCGTCCACTACATCTGCGCCGCCGGAGCGGTCGGCAATTTTATCACCCCAGGAGTCCCTCGCCCGCTGGTTGTATCTGCCGCGCGTACCCTGCCCAAAAGTCGTTTGCAGCGGATACTTGCGATTGATCTGATCAACCGAATAGCTTGAGCGCACGCTCACCTTCAGTTTCTGGTTATAGCTGCCGCCTTTGGTCGTGATCACGATTACGCCGCCCAGCGCGCGTGTTCCCCACAGCGCCGCTGCCGAGGCACCTTTGAGCACGGTGATGCTTTCGATGTCGTTCGGATTGATGTCATTCAAACGGGATTCCTGCGAAACGCCACCGCTGGAGCTATTGCCGCGCACGTCATTGCTGATCGGGATGCCGTCCACCACGATGAGCGGCTGCGCGTCGCGCGTGATGGTTGAAAGCCCGCGAATCTGGATGTAGCTGCCCGCCCCGGGGTCGCCGGAGTTGCGCGAGATGCGCACGCCGGAAGACTTGCCAGACAAGGCGTTGAGCAGCGTGGCTTCGCCGGAATTGGTCACTTTTTCACTGCTGACACTGGAACTGGCGTAGCCGAGTTCGTCTTTTTCTTCCCGAAAACCCAGGGCACTGACGACCACTTCATCGAGCACCTCTACGTTTTCTTCCATCGTAACGTCAAAAACATTTTGCGCGCCAACCGGAATTTCCTGCGTGAGGTAGCCGGTATAACTGAAAACGAGGATCGCCTCTTCGCCGGAAACATTGATCGAAAAATTGCCATTAATATCCGAGACCGTTCCTCGCGTTGTCCCTTTTTCTACCACATTTACACCGATAAGCGGTGCACCGCTATTGTCTTGCACCGTGCCTGAGACGGTCCGCTGCGCGAGCAGCTCTGCGCCGCAAGTCAGGATGCAGATGACCAGAGTTAGTAATTTGAGTTTCATACGAACTAGTTTTAAAATTTACCTTTTAGTTTTAATTTTTCTTGCTTTCCAGCCTTTTCCCCTACCTTACCGATACGCTTATGAATCCTGTGATTTATCTTTAAATTTGTTAGGCTTGTGGCTTTGGAAAATTTCCAGGTCGATACGGGTCTTAACTATGGGAATACCCCTGGCGATCAGCATCGACTTATATCGAATACTGTTGCAATGCTATGAATTAAATTTTACTAAGGTGTTGTTTCAACAATTTTTATTCTGTTTCAACGATTTTAAGTAAATTCTTTTTGGTTTGGCGATTCTAAAACAAGAATGAATGGAAGGTTTGTACGCCGAATTTATTCGCAAATTGAAGAAGCTGTACAGCGACTTCGACGAAGAGCAAAAACGGTTCGAAAAAACAAGTAATTCGGAAATTGCCCGGGAATTGTGCTATAGCGACGCGCAGTTTTCCAGGCTTGTTAATGGATCGGCCAGCGACGGCGAGTACCAGCGGGGCATTAAAAACGTGGATCGCATCCTGAAAGAAATAGAACTGGAGCAGCGCGTCCATAAACTCACCAGACGCAAGGACAAAGCCACCGGCAAGCCCGTCTTTTCGAAAGTCTGGTTCTGGGTGTTGGCTTTGTTGTCAGTTATTGTCTTGAGTTTTGCCTTAAGCAAGCTCCTGCCTGCGAGGCAGCAAATTGCACCAACCGATCTGCCAAGGGATTACACCCTGCAATGGGCGTTCGAGTCTTCCTCGGTCAAGCCCTACACCCGCCTGAACGACCTGCCCGACGATTGTAACTTCCCCTGCTACAAGTTTCAGGGGCGATGGGAACTGAAAGATGAGTACAAAATCCCTTTGTTCGGCGAGCGCGCCGGGTTTCACTACGTGGCGAAGGAAGTGCGCATGTACGCGCGCTGTATGGTGGAAAAGAGCGCCAAAGGCGACTTAATCGAGGGTTATGAATACCAGAAACACGAAATCTGGTTCGACAAGCGTGAGCTGCATATGGACTCTTTCCTGGTCGCTCAACGTAACACCGAGATCCGGCCGTCCTACAAGGCGCTTGATTTCTACGAAGATGCCAATTTTGTGAAGATTGCTGAGGTACATACTTTTTTCCGCAATGAATTCAAGATGGATTCTTTGTTTATCCGGCGCTCCGGTAAAGTTATCGGTCGCGATATAGAGTATTTACCAACCGAACAACTGGAGCAACAATTGAGCCCCAGCCACGAATCGGCTGACATCATCCGGGGCGTGCGCGAGATCGTGCGCAATCGCCTGGTCGATTTCTCGCGCCCGATCACCTGCGAAGAAGCGCCTTTCCGGTTGAAAAATTTCGACGAAGTGAAAGACGGGGATACGCTGAGCTTTGATTGTTTCCTCACCACGAATCGCGTACCGGTAGCCTATCAGAAAATTTATCAGCTTCGAAATCAGTTTATTAAAAATAATTGTCGACCGTCGGGCGTCAAGGAGTGAGAAATTTGCTTAATGCTTGATGACTTCCAGCAACTCGCTCAGCATCATGGCCGTAGCGCCCCAGAGCACCTTGCCGAAGAGATCGAAATAAGGCACGCCGCGTAGCGTGATATTGTTGGCAATGCGCAGATCGGTCGTTTTTTGGATGGAATAATCCCGTAATAATTTGAAGGGCACTTCCAGCACATCGCTGACCTCCTCCACCTGGGGGCGGAAGGTAGGCGTGTAATCCACGAATCCGACAAAGGGATTGACTTTGAAATTGCTCACCGGAATGTACAAATCGGTCAACTCGCCAATGATTTCCACCTTTTCAGGGTGTACGCCGACTTCCTCGTGCGCCTCGCGGATGGCAGTGTATTGCAAACTGGCGTCGCCTTCTTCGTACTTGCCGCCGGGAAAGCTGATCTGTCCGCCGTGGCGGTCGTTGGGGTTGGAATTGTCTCTTTCAATAAAAACCAGATGCCAATCCTTATTTTTTGGAAAAAACAAGGCTAAAACCGCAGCCTGCCGAGCATTGGGCGGAGGCGGTACCGCATTGCGTCGGGCGAGGTGCGCCATTTTAAACTGAGCTTCCTGCCCGGGTAGTGGTTGTTGTAATTTGTTGGATAAGCCGGTGATAAAATCTTGTTTCATATGATTGAAGTAACATTCTTTGGGCGGGATAAGTTGCAAAAATAGCACACCCCGACGAGCTCGCCCGCCGGGGTGTGGAAGTCCATATTATTTCGGTTCGTTTATTCTTCTTCTTTGTTCGATTCCTGCAAGTACATTTCCAAAGCCATCGTCATACTCGGTGCGCCCGGAATCGGTGCTTTGATGTTGGCGGTCAAACCGCGCTCCTGCACGGCTTGCGTAGTACTGTTGCCAAACACCGCGATGCGCGTTTCATTCTGTTTGAAATCCGGAAAGTTTTCGTACAAGGAGGTGATATCCAGCGGGCTGAAAAACACCAGCACATCGTAGGTTACATCGCTCAGATCGCTCAGGTCGGAAGCAAGCGTTTCGTACATCATTGCATCCTGGAAATTGTATCCGTTTTCCTCCAGGAAAGAAGTCACTTCCTTTGCCCCAAGATTGGAACACGGCAGCAAAAACTTCTCGTTCTTGTGCTTTTTCAGATACGGCGCCAGATCTTCAATTTTCTTGCGACCAGCAAATACTTTACGCTTGCGGTAAACAATGAACTTCTGCAAATAATTGGCGATGTTTTCCGACAAGCAGAAATACTTCGTATCCTGCGACATTTTAATGCGCATTTCTTCACACAGCCGGAAGAAATGATCCACCGCATTGCGGCTGGTAAAAATGATCGCCGAATATTTGTCGGGGTAAACACGCTGTTTGCGAAAGTCTTTCGCTTGGACAGGGTCGACGTGAATGAAAGGACGCCAGTCTATTTGCAAGTTGTATTTCTCTTCCAGATCGTAGTAGGGAGACCGCTCCGGTTTGGGCTGCGTAACAAGAATGGTCTTCACCTTTTTGTAGGTTTCTACCTGCGCTTTTCCGTTAACTGCCATCAAATAAAAGTTTAATTTTTAAATACCCATCAAGATTAAATTTGGTTCAAAACAAGTTTAACCAAAACCATGACAGGTGCGATTTCGACGGTGCAAATATACAATAAAAAGTGAAATCTATGAAAAAACAAAAATCTGTCGGCTATGAAAAGGCTTCTCGCATAGCGAAATAGATACACTGAACCCAGCATAATAAGGGTGATGAGGATTAATGTACCGAAAATTGACTCAGGACCATAAGCCAACAAAATATTAATTGGTGCGAGGATTAAGCCGATCACAATTCCAAAAATCATAATCAAAAAATTGTAGAGTCGCACTTCTTTTTCAACCGGGAAAATAAAGCCTACGATATTGAGCAACAGATGTTTTAGTGAAAACAGACCCACCAGAGCCAGCGTGTAGTAAAGCCATTGTTGAAAATGATTGCCCGGCAGATTGGCGTTATAGTTTTTTGCCAGAAAATAGATAAAAAGTCCGCCATTGACAAAAAAGAAGCTGTACAACGCAAGAAACGGCAGGGCGCCCACACTTTCACGATCGCGATAGACCTGGTTCATCATGGTATCATTTGAAAAGGCTTGAATCGCTTTACGGAAGAAACTTCGGAAAAGCGTCATCAATAAAGTGAGCATTAGCAAAATACCCATAATGGAAATAAACAAAAAACGGTAGTAAGCGGCTTCCTCGCTGATGGGGGTGCGCTTGCGGGCAGGTTTTTTTCTAGCTGTAGTGGCGGAAGTTGGCGCAACCAGATCGAAGGGATTGCCGGTGCCCTTGTCCACAACTTCGCCTGTGTCCTGGGCGGGCATGCGAGGTGCAAGCTCGAAGGGATTGGCGCCGCTTTGGGCGAAAACCAACAAACCAACACAACAAAGCACCAATAAAGTCGCGATTCGTCCGGGAGTTGTATTCAACAGCCAATGGTTTTTTGAATTGCTGCAAAAATACGGAATTGATTTGTGATGTTATAGTTAATGATGAGGATTTCTTAAAACAAAAATCATTGTTAATAAGCTGTTAAGCATTTGTTTAGGCAGAAAATTCGGGCAAAATTTGTGAATTGACAGTGTTTTTGTGTTATAGTGTGTTGGTGTTATAAATGTAATGCCTCCTTGTGCCCCTAACACCATCGCACCAAAACACCATTGTACACAAAAAAATATGAAAAGCAGTATCATCACCAGGGTTGTCATTCTTGGCACGATCGCCATTGTGGGCATCATTGCCATGCAAACCTATTGGGTGCTAAGTACCTGGAATATCAATGAAGCGGAATTCAATAAAAAAGCGCATCTGGCGCTGTACAATGTGGCACGATCTCTGGCAGATCTGAGCGGTACGACCCTGCCGGCAAGGAATATTATCAAGCAGCGCACCACCAATTATTACGTGGTCAATATTGCCGATGAGATTGATACCCAGAATCTTGAGTATTTTTTGCAGCGCGAACTGGAGGCGTTGGCCTTGAATATTGATTTTGAATATGCAGTGTTTGACTGCCACACCGACGAAATGGTGTATGGCAATTACTGTAGCTTTTCTCCGGAGAAAAAAAGGAATGTTGAAGTCAGTCATTTCCCTAAGTATAAAGAGTTTACATATTATTTCGGTGTAAAATTTCCGACGCGCTCGGGGTATTTGTTCAGCAAAATCCAGTTGTCGCTCATTTTCTCGCTCATTTTGCTGGTCACAGTGGTGTTTTTTGCCTATTCGATGTTTGTCATCCTGCGGCAAAAGCGGCTTTCAGAAATGCAGAAGGATTTCATCAATAACATGACCCACGAGTTCAAAACGCCGATTTCCACCATTAAAATTTCAGCCGATGTGTTTTTGAATAATCCGCAGGTGCAAGAAGATCAGCGACTTTTGCAGTATGCGAATATTATTAAAGACCAGAATCACCGCCTCAACAGCCAGGTGGAAAATGTGCTGCAACTCGCCCGGATTGAGCGGGGAAATTTTGCCCTGAAGATGGAGCGCATCGATCTTCATGAATTGTTGCAGGAGGTAGCTGCCAGTGTGGGCGTGCAGGTAGAAAAAATGGGCGGACAACTCCGCACGGATTTTGCAGAAAACCAAATTTTTGTAAAAGCTGATCGCCTTCATTTGTCGAATGTGTTACACAATTTGCTGGACAATGCCACTAAATATTGTCGTTTAGAGCCGGATATCTGCCTGATTACCAGTGTGGAAGGGCGTCAGGTGCGACTTGAGATTGAAGATAAAGGCATTGGTATTCCGAAAGAACAACAGTCGAAAGTTTTTGAAAAATTCTACCGTGTACCCACCGGCAATGTGCACGATGTGAAAGGCTTCGGGCTGGGGCTTTTTTATGTGAAAACCATTTGCCAGAAACACGGCTGGAAAATCAGGCTGACCAGTGAAGAAGGACGCGGTACCAAATTGGATATTTGTATGCCCATTGAAAAATAAGAAATTTTGCCATACCTTGAAACACCCGAATTAAATACCATGAACAAAAAAGCCCATATCCTTTACGTGGAAGACGATCAAAGCCTGAGTTTTGTGACCCGCGATAATCTGGAATTGCAAGGCTATGCCATCACGCATTGCGGCGACGGGCAGGCAGCGTTGGATACCATCAGAGAGGAGCAGTTTGATATTTGCATCCTGGATGTGATGCTGCCGCAGGTGGATGGATTTACAATTGCCAAAGAAATCAGAAAGTCAGACCCGCACGTGCCCATTTTGTTCCTCACTGCCAAATCGCTCAAGGAAGATAGAATACACGGCTTGAAACTCGGCGCCGATGACTATATTACCAAGCCTTTCAGCATCGAAGAACTAATCCTGAAAATTGAAATTTTCCTGCGAAGAAGCAAAGTAACCCAACCCGCAGCGCAAGCCTCCTTGATACAAATCGGAAACTACCAGTTTGATTATCTTAATCTTACACTTATAAACAACAACGAATCCAAGCGGCTTACCCAAAAAGAAGCTGATTTGCTGCGTTTTCTGAGCCAGCATCGTAATCAGGTGGTCAAGCGTTCGGTCATTCTGGAACAACTCTGGGGCGAGGACGACTATTTTCTGGGACGCAGCCTCGACGTATTCATTTCCCGCTTGCGCAAATACCTTCGGGACGACGAGCACCTGCGCATTGAAAATATTCACGGGGTGGGATTCTGCTTTCATGTCGAGGAGTAAAATATTTGTTATTCGTTAT
>CAZGAU010000073.1:0-10116 GCA_964523725.1 uncultured Saprospiraceae bacterium | reverse complement strand
TGTTATTCGTTATTTGGGCATGAAGACTTGGAATTGTAAACCTCCGACTTTTCTAACTTTTACGGTCGCTTCGTACAATATCGCTTTCAACCAATTTAACAAATAACCATTCACAAAAAACCAACATTCACCATCCTTCTGAAAATCAGCGTCAAAGTGGTGGTAAAATTTTGAATTTATGCAGTAAAGCAATTACCTTTGCAGGGCTTTTTTAAAAAGAGAATTCGGAAGAGAGAAGTTGGAATATAGTTATCTGAAAATCAGTTAGCTAAATATGTGTAAAAAATCTGGCATCTCTCTTCTGTCATCTGGCATCTAATAAAAACAGTTGTAGAATGGCTTTAATCGGAAAAATTCGGAAGAGCATGTGGATCGTGGTCGTGCTGGTTGCGCTCGGTGTGGGAGGTTTTATCCTCCAGGACATGATGTCCGGGCAGCAGAGCCTCTTTGGCAGCGCACAATCCACTGTAGGTAAGGTAAACGGCGAGAAAATCGAGTGGAATCAATTTGCGACCACTGACAATGTGATCGAGTCGGTCTTGTTTCAGGGTACCAGTAGCGAGGTGTACAGCCGTCGCCAGATACTCTGGGATTATTTTGTAGAAGAGATCATCATCAAAGAAGAAGCGGAGGAACTCGGTCTGGGTGTCAGCAAAACAGAATTGCTCGACCTCGAATTCGGTGTAAACCTGAGTCCGGTCATTCGTCAGCGTTTTCAGGATCCGGCCACCGGTCAGATCAATCGTCAGCGTTTGAATGATTTCAAAACGGCTATCGAAACAAATCAGCTGACCGACCCGATGATGCGTGCTTACTGGGCTCACCAGGAGAAAGAAATCATCAAAGATCGTCTGCAAAGCAAATTGGCAGCGATGGTCACCAAAGCCATTTACACGCCGACCTGGATGGCGGAAATGGGGCACAATGAGCAGAATGATCGCGTTGACTTTGAATATGTGCGCGTACCGTTTGATGAAATTGACAATACGGAAGTGTCACTTGAAGACGCTGATTACGAAGCTTATATGAAGGAAAACGGCGAGCGTTTCCGCCAAACGGAAGAAACCCGCCGCCTTAAGTATGTCGTATTGGACGTGTTCCCGACAGCAGAAGATTCTGCAAAGATCCGCGAGCAAATCGATACATTGATCCCGCAGTTTACTGTTGCTGAAAATGACTCCCTTTTTGTAGAAAGATATTACGGGCAGTACGATCCGGCTTATCTCAAAAAAGACGAACTCAGTCCTGTGATTGCGGATACTGTATTCAGCCTGCCGGTGGGTAGCGTATATGGTCCTTATATCGACGGTGGCGCTTATCAGGCGGTAAAAGTAGTGGATCGCAAGGTAATTCCGGACTCTGTGCGTTCTCGCCATATTCTGATTCAGGCAAACGACCCAATCTCACTGGCGGCTGCGCAAAGCCGTGTGGACAGCTTGAAAGGCTTGATCGAAGCCGGTACGCACCGTTTCGATTCATTGGCAGCGGTTTTCGGCTCTGATGCTACTCGTACCGAGGGTGGTGATCTGGGCTTTGCTTTTCCGGGACAAATGGTGAAACCCTTTAACGATCTGATTTTCTACGAGGCAGAACCGGGCAAGCTTTATTCGGTGATCACCCAGTTTGGTGTGCATTTGGTGGAAGTAACCGACCGGAAGTTCGTTAACAATGATCAGGGCGTAAAACTCGCTTTCCTGGCAGAAGCAATTGTTCCGAGCCAGGAAACGCAGAATGCTGTTTACGACCAGGCTTTGGCGCTTGCAAGCAGCAATCGTTCATTGGATAAATTGCAGGAAGCTGTAAAAGGTGATCCCAATCTGAATATGGAAACTTCGGTATTGCTCAAGCGCAATGATTTTTCCATTGGTACGCTCGGCGCAGGTCAAACTACCCGCGACATGATCCGCTGGGCATTTGAATCCAAGAAAGGCGCGGTTTCACCTGATGTTTATACGTACCAGGATCCGGTAGAATTGTACAACAACATGTATGTGATTGCAGGTCTGGAGGCCATTCAGAAGCCTGGTATTCCTTCTGTTGCCAATATCAAGTCGGACATTGAGCAATTGGTTATCAACAAGAAAAAAGGTGAAATGCTTGCCGAACGTATGAAAGGCAAGACCTTGCCGGCACTGGCAACCGAATTTACCACCACTGTAGATACGGCTCAAAACATGAGCTTTGCCACGGCTACTTTGCCGAATGTAGGCAGTGAACCGAAAGTGATCGCTGAAGCATTGACGCTGGCCCAGAACCAACCTTCTCAGCCGATTGTAGGAAATACCGGTGTGTACAAATTGAATGTGATCAACAAAACGCCGGCTGCTCCGGCAACCGACCTGACCCTGACGCGCACCACGATGGCAATGGCGATGCGCTCGCAGGTACCGGCTCTGTTGATGCAGTCTTTGAAAAAGAAAGCAAAAATCAGTGATAATCGCTTCACCTTCTATTAATGGAGTGGAAGTGATCGTTTGGAAATAAGACAAATAGACAGGCTGTGTGAAAAAGCGCAGCCTGTTTGTTTTTTAAAATGTTGGGTTTTTTATCTTTGCACCGGCTTTGGAAGTATTTTGCGTCCGGTTCGCAGGAAATCGGATAAAGCCCAAAGTCTCTGAAAATCAACCCGCCTTTGCAAACGAAAGCTACGGCGGATAACAAATCAGCAATTATTAATTTTTAAGCCATGGCAGAAATCGAAAACGCAGGTAGAAAAGGGTACTGTTTGATGTCATTCATCATCTTTGTGATTTTATTTGTACTCCTGGTCGTGTGGATTTATAACCGCAATTACGCAGGTGTTCCCATCAATTAATAGTTCAGGAATAAAACTTCTTTGCAAAATAATGATTGTGAGTTGCTGATTTTTTATTGCTTAAATGATAAAATCGGCCATTCTTCAATCGTACAATTCCTCTATCTCCTTGTGATACTTGTCAAGGATAAACTTTCTTTTTGCTTTCAAGGTGGGTGTCAGTTCACCGGATTCCTCCGTCCAGTTCTGATGCAATAAAGTAAAACGTTTTACCCGTTGATGCTTCGCCAGCGGCTCATTGGCTTGTTCTATTTCCTGTTCCATTTTTTTTATGACTCGCGGATTGAGCACCATATACTGCGGAGCCGTCCAGTGTACCTGATTTTCCTCGCACCAGCGTTGTAGCCGGTCGAAGTTGGGTAGAATAAGCGCTGACACAAAAGGCTGGTTAAATCCTACTACCATACATTGCTCAATGAACGGATTGGTTCGAATCTGTCGCTCGACCAATTGTGGCGCCACATACATGCCCCCGGAGGTCTTGAAAATATCCTTCTCTCGATCGGTAATACGCAAAAAGCGTTTGTGTACAAATTGCCCGATATCTCCAGTGTGCAGCCAGCCTTCCTGGTCAAATACTGCTTTGGTTTCAGCAGGTTTATTGTAATATCCCAGCATTACATTCGGACCTTTCACCAGAATTTCACCTTCGCCCTTTTCATTCGGAAGATCAATTTTTACCTGCACGCCCGGCACCGGCATACCTACTGTGCCAAAACGCACACCGCCCGGCTCAAAACGATTAAAAGCCACTACCGGTGAGGTCTCCGTCAAACCATAACCTTCCCGAATGCGAATGCCCGCCGCTGAGAACAATCGCCCCAATTTGGGTTGCAAGGCCGCTGCGCCTACCGCAATACCTCGAACCGAACTACCCAACTTTCGGCGCCACTGCCTATATACTAAAATATCGGCAACCAAGTGCGAGAGCCAATAATTGGGTAGAGGAATGCGCTTGGTTTCATTAAATTTTTCGCCCAGTTTGATTGCCCACCTTACAATGCTTTTGGCTAAGACGGGAAGTTTATCGGTTTCTTCCAGAATGGCGTGGTAAAATCTTTCCAGCACTTTGGGAACGGCTGTAAAATAGTGCGGACGAGCTTCCCGCAAATCTTCCAGTACCTGGTGCGCATGAGAAGGATAATAAATCGCCGCACCTGCCGCCATATAAGTATAAACTACCATTCGCTCGAATACATGACTCATGGGCAGAAAACTAAACACCCGGCATTCGTAATTTACCGGAATCAGCGAGATTACCGATTTGATATTGCTTACTATGTTTTTGTGCGAAAGCATCACACCCTTGGGATCGCCGGTAGTACCGGAGGTGTAAATGATGGTGGCCAGGTCCTCTGGTTGGATTGCATTTTTCAGATTTTGGATTTGTTGCAGATCATCAGCATTGGGTTCACAAACCAAATCTTCCCAGAAAGGAATATCGTCGGTTTTTTCGATACAAAAATGGTGCTTAAGGTTGGGAAGTTGATCCTGAATGGCTGCGATGCGCTCGTACAATTCCTGATTTGCCGATAGGCAGAGCTTGGCCGCAGTTTCTTTAAGGATATATTCCATGTCAGCGAAGCTGGATGTTGCGTGCAAAGGCACTACAATCGCGCCGATTTGCTGGGCGCCCAGATCAAAAAAGTTCCACTGCGGGCTGCCGCTGGGCGAGATGATGGCAACTTTGTCATTTTTTTGAATGCCCAGTTGTAATAAACCGGCGCTGACTTTGTCAATTTCCTGGAGACAGGTCTGCGTAGTATAACTTTTCCAACTATTATTTTGCCGGATAGACAAGGCAGATTTGTTGGGAAACCGAGCCTGTTGATAAGGTAGAATATCAAATAACCGATGAAAATCCATGCGCCGAATTGCTTAATTGCGTTGAATTTAAGCAATTCATGCATTAGTTGGAGTATTGGAATGCTGGAATTTTGTACATCCCACCATTCCAACCTTCCAAAACTTCAATATTCCAGTTTAATAAGCCCTTGCGAAAAGCACCCGTTGCTTTGAAGGCTTGCCGGTAAGTATGCATTTGCCGTCTTCCTGTTCGTTGTTCAGCGGGATGCAACGAATGGTTGCTTTGGTCAATTCCTTGATTTTATCTTCGGTTTCGTCGGTGCCGTCCCAGTGAGCCAATACAAAACCGCCTTTATTGTCCAACACCTCCTGGAATGCTTCGAACGTATCCACTTTGGTGGTGTGCGATTCGCGGTAAGCGAGCGCCCGGTCAAACATATTTTGTTGAATATCAGCGAGTAATTGTTCTACATAATCCGCAATACCATCCAGCGGAACCGAGGATTTTTCTTTGGTATCCCGACGTGCCACTTCTACCTGATTATTGGCCAAATCCCGTTCGCCGATGCCCAGTCGCACCGGAATGCCCAGCATTTCGTACTGTGCGAATTTAAAGCCCGGACGATTCTTCATATCGGTATCGTATTTCACGGAAATACCTTTTGCTCTGAGGGCGCGCATGATCTTGTCGGCCACCTCGCCGATGGCATCCGAAGGTTTCGGGATTGGTACAATGACTACCTGCGTAGGCGCCAGTTTTGGCGGAAGCACGAGTCCGTCATCATCGGAATGGGTCATAATCAAACCACCGATCAGGCGGGTAGAAACGCCCCAGGAAGTTGCCCAGACGTATTCCTGTTGATTATTTTCATTCAAAAACTTCACATCGAAAGCTTTCGCAAAATTTTGGCCCAAAAAGTGCGAAGTGCCTGCCTGCAAAGCCTTTCCATCCTGCATTAAAGCCTCGATACAATAAGTATCTTCTGCGCCTGCGAAGCGTTCATTCGGCGTTTTCACCCCTTTGATCACCGGCATCGCCATCCATTCTTCGGCAAAACGAGCGTACACATCCAGCATTTGTCTGGTTTCGGCAACGGCTTCTTCCGCTGTAGCATGAGCTGTGTGTCCTTCCTGCCAGAGAAATTCGGTGGTGCGCAGGAATAAGCGCGTGCGCATTTCCCAACGTACCACATTTGCCCATTGATTGATGAGCAGCGGCAGGTCACGGTACGAACTGATCCAGTCGCGGTAAGTATTCCAGATCACCGTTTCCGAGGTTGGGCGAATGATAAGTTCCTCTTCCAGTTTGGCTTCCGGGTCAACGACTACGCCGCCACCATTCGGATCATTTTTCAAACGGTAATGTGTCACTACGGCACATTCCTTGGCAAATCCCTCTACGTGTGCAGCTTCCTTACTCAGGAAACTTTTCGGGATAAACAGTGGGAAATAAGCATTGACGTGCCCGGTTTCCTTAAACATGCGGTCCAGTTGGTCGCGCATATTTTCCCAAAGGGCAAAACCGTTGGGCCGAATTACCATACAGCCCCGAACCGGAGAATTGTCTGCCAATTCGGCTTTTTTTACAATGTCAATGTACCACTGTGAGTAGTCTTCGCTTCTGCTCGTAATTTCCTTTGCCATGTTTGTCTTTGATTATACCAAAGGCGTATTTTTCGCCCGAATTTGGTTTTTGCTATCTTTTTTTGGGTAAAAATTGTTACTTTGATAGAAATACTACCGTCTTAACAATTGTTAAAGTTCAAATTTTAACGACTTTAACACCGAAATATCGAATTTAAAAGAGCTTTAACAGAAAATAAGGCACAAAAGTAATAAATTAGGTGTTGGAATAAGTAAGAGCGCAATGGTAATTACGACAAAAATTTATAACATGAGAAATATCAAACTTTTGGCATTGTTACTGGTCCTGGTGGTGGGAAGCACAGGCAGCCTGTACGCACAGTACGACGATCTGTATTATGACCCCGCTAAAGATAAGGGCTTTTTCGCTGACTATAAACCTGATTCAAGGGACTATAGCAGGCAAGATAACTATGCCTACAACGACGACTACTATCAAGACGATTATTATGATGATGAGGAGTATGAATATTATAATGACTATGATTATTACTATACTTCCCGGATTCGTCGTTTTCACAATCCCTACTATGGGTTCAGCTTTTTCGATCCGGTATATTTAGATATGGCTTATTACGATCCATTCTTTTCTCCGGGTATGACCATGCTGATTTATGACGATGTATTTGCATTCAACAACTGGTACCGTTTCAACAGATGGAATCGTTGGAATGCGTGGGGACCCTCCTGGGGCTGGAACTCCTGGAATGGTGTGAACATCAATTTTAACTTTGGTTTCGGCAGAGGTTGGAACGCTTGGGATCCATGGGGGTGGAACTCCTGGAACAGATGGAATCGCTGGAACTCTTGGGGACCTTCCTGGGGCTTCAATAACTTCTACGTCAATAATTTCTATGGTTATGGAGGTGGTTTCTACTGCCCACCGACCTGGGGTGGTGGTTATGTTTATAATACCGTCAATGAAATTCGCAGTAATACGGTCTATGGTCCTCGCATGAACGGTACCACCAAAACGCCGGAGTTAAATAGTCGTGATATTCGTCGCGAAACGCCAAAGGATGTGACCAACGCTTTCCCGAGAAATTCGACGGATGGCGTTACACTGCCGAGTGATAGAATTCAACCGAATGATCCGAATAATCCGGAAAGAGAGGTAACCGGCCGTGAAAAGGCGCATACCGAGCGCTTCAGCATCTTTGATGAAAAAGAGAAAACTGACTATGGCCGCACGATTGATGCCATCAGAGACGGGCGCATGAGCGACCTGAATCGCAATGATCGTACCCGAACCAATACCAACGACCGGATTGACCGTCGCTGGGATCGTAATGACCGTACTCGTTCCACTAGTCCTCGTAGCTATGATCCGAATAGCCGGACGCGCACGAGAGACATCGAAATGCCGAGAACACGTTCTTACGAGCCAACGAGACGGAGCACTCCGCCTAATAATACCAGAAGCAACGAGATTCGCCGTAGCAATAACAATACCCGGTCTTCTTCGCCAAGTATGAATAATACCAGGAGTAGCTCTCCAACACGAAGCCAAATGGGTAGTTCGCGTAGCTCAGGTAGCAATACTCGCTCAAGCGGAAGCACCGGAAGCAGCCGGAGTGGCAGCAGCAGTTCCAGCTCTTCGCGCCGTGGCGGAAACAACTAATTGCCAAAAGTCTTTTTATATAAATGTTTGATAAAGTGGGTGGACACCGATGATCCTGTCTCCACCCATTTTTTTTTGAAACCCGGAGAAACCCAAATTTTTGAATTAAATAATAGCCAATGAACAATCACATTTTTAATACCCTGGTTTTAATGTTTTTTGCGACCTTTCTTTTGGCGCAGAATTCCACCGATGCCTTGCGCTATTCGATGCTCGATTTTGGTGGAACGGCAAGATCTATTGGCGCCGGTAGTGCACTGGGTGCGCTCGGCGCTGATTTTTCGGTGATGAGCACCAATCCCGCCGGTTTGGGCTGGTACCGTCGCTCGGAATTTATTTTCTCGCCGGGCGTCGCTTCTTCGACTACTCAATCCAGATTATTAAACGACATTAATAATGGTTTTTCGGAAGACAGCCGCGCCGTGTTTAACCTTGCCGGCCTTGGCACTGTGATTGCCTCCCGCCCCAGAAGCAACGACTGGACGACTTTCAATTTTGGTCTAGGATTCAATCGTGTTGCGGATTTCAATCAAAGGTTTTTCTTTCGGGGCGATTCCAGAGGCTCCATTGTAAATCGCTGGCAGGAAATTGCCAACAGCGAAGCAGGATTGAGCGACTTTGAATCCAATATTGCTTACAATGCCCAGGCTTTATACGATCTGGACGATGATGGTTTCTACGAAACTGATTTTGAACTGGCGCCTGATGCTATTATCAATCGGGAGCAAACCGTGATCAGCAAAGGTTCCATCAGTGAACTCGGCATGGCCCTGGCAGGAAGTTATAAAGATCGCCTGCTGATCGGGCTGTCAATTGGGGTCCCTTTTGTCAGCTTCACTGAAGAAAAAACTTACCGCGAGATCGACGATAACGATGAAGTACCCTTTTTTGACGACCTGACCTACCGTGAAAACCTGACCACCACTGGCATAGGCGTCAACGCCAAACTGGGCATTATTCTGCGTCCACATCAGGCGGTGCGGCTGGGCGCGGCGGTGCATACCCCCACAGCTTACAGTCTGGAAGACAATTACAGCACGGCTTTGGAGTATAACTTTACCGATGGCGATCCTTTCGTGGGGCGAGACTCCACGGATGGTTTATTTGATTACAAACTGCGTTCTCCCTGGCGTTTTATAGGTAGTGCGGGCATTATCATCGGAAAATCGGGCTTTATTTCCGGCGAAGTAGAGCGTGTAGATTATGGTAAAAATCGCTTTAATTTTGATACGTTTACAAGTGAAGAGCGCATTGCCAATGATAGTATTACCAATATTCTGACCGCGGCCACCAATGTGCGCCTGGGCGGCGAATTTGTATATGATATTTTCCGGTTCCGCGCAGGTTTTGGCTTGCATTATTCGCCATACGCCAACGACGATACGATCAATAATTCCTACAGCTTTGGATTTGGCATTCGCGAGCAGAATTTCTTTATAGATTTTGCCTATCGCCGCCGGACTTTTGAAGAGGGTTATATTCCTTATCTGACTTCCCAGTCGCCAGAGCAACTGGTTAACAATGAAACCAATAATGACCAGTTTCTGCTGACGCTCGGGTTTAAGTTTTAAGCAGCAACTTAGCTTACAGGCTGGCGTTTTTTGCATAAAGGAAACGCCAGTTTATTCCGAAAAAGATAAGAATCAAAAGCACATGTAATATTTTTTCTGAGGCAGGATAAGATTATTACATCCTTATTAATTTCTGAAATATTTAGTGAGCAACACATACACAAGCCCCAGCAAGGCAAATAGCCCCAGCGTTGCGGAAAATACTAAAAAGTCTCTACTTATATTATCTCTTTGCAGATAAGAAATCAACCATATTCCCCATATTGTGGCATTGGAGTAAAGCATTAATTTAAGTTCTTTTCCATTTTTATCGCCCGATACAACTGCTGCCGCATTCGAAGTTGTACTTTGGCTGTTAGGCTTAATTTTAATGGACCTGAGAAGCTCCAGAATGCTGTGGTTAATTTCATTCATTTCGGAAGATTCTGTCTTCAAACCAATTAATGTATCATTTTGCAATTTGTGAAAACGGTTTGAGATCAAAATTGCATTAAGATATTCCGGAGATGAGCTGTCATTTTCTAAAGAATGAACCAGCAGATCTACCGCTTCATTCGTTTGCCCCTCTTTGATAAATTCGATAATCCTATTTTTGATTTCAATGCTTATCATACATTGTATAATTTATTATTCTCAAAGTTAATATTATCCTGATATTC
>CAZGAU010000072.1:0-25011 GCA_964523725.1 uncultured Saprospiraceae bacterium | reverse complement strand
TGTTCATTTTACAGGGTTTTATTTGATCAAAAGCGCAGCGAAAATAAGAAAATCAGTAGATTTCTGGGGTTGTTGTTGATTTAAGTTTATTATTGATTTGCAAGAAAATTTTATCTGAGTAAAAACTATTAATAACATAAAGATGGCAGCGCAAAAAAAAAGAGCAGATGCGCACTTGCACACCTGCCCTTTATAAAAAGAAAGATTAGCTCTAACTATTCTTTGAAATAAGATTTATCGATCTTTTGTCCTGCTTGCACCTTCTCCAGACGCTCCTTGAAAATCGTTGACATTTCCAGGTTATCTTTTTTTGCATAGATTTCTTTCAATGCAATCAAGGTATTAATGTCGCTCGGATCAATTTTTTCGCAACGTTGGAAGTAAGGCAATGCCTTATCGAATTGCTCGAACACTTCATCGCGCTTTGCTTCGTATTTTTTAAGACCTTCTTTGGAATAATCATCAGCCAATACGTTCAACTCTTTAGTCATTTCAGCAGCCTTGTTATAATACAAAGCGCCAATGCTATAAATTGCATCGAAATTATTCTGGTCTTTAGTCAAAGCCTTTTCAAAATACTCTTTCGCTTTTGCGAAATATTCATTCGCCTTTTCCTTTTCACCCGCTTCGAAAGCGCGCTGGTGAAGGTTATCATAAACACTACCAGTAGTTGTGTACAAAGAAATGTTGTCTGGTTCCTTTTCAATAGCCGTCTGCAGCTTGCCAATCAAAACTTCGAGCTTATTTTGCTTCAAATAATGATTGATTTCTGCAAACAACAAAGATACATCGTCCGGATACTTGTTCCTACCGGTTTCCAGGTAAGCAAATGCCTTTTCAGGTCCGGCTTCTGCGCTGACAATTTGGTACATCGCTTCATAAATAGCCGGCTTGTCGAATTGGATATCATACAATTTCTGGAAATAGTTTTTGGCGTCGTTAGCACGGCTTGAATTCAAAGCAGCCAAACCTGTGATATACAATTGATTATTGTAATCGTCTTCTGATTTCAATGCCGATTCTTCGCCATTTTTCTTCAAAATCTCGTGCACCTCCAAGGCTTCTTTAAACGCTTCAAAAGAAATATCGTACTTTTGTTCTTCATAGTCATAAAAACCGATGTTATTCAGGTTACCCTGAACCGCTCCAAGCCCTTTCAGAGCATCTTTAGTTTGATATTTCTTTTCCGCTTTGTCCAGCCCCATTTGGAAAGCCTTGCTGGCGATGAGTGCTGGATTACCATCTACTTTAGGCAGGTCTTCCAACTTTCCAATACCAAACTGCCGAACAGTAACTTGCTGACTTGCAATCTCATTGTAAATTTCGCCTTTTTTAATCCAGGCATCTGCATCTGCCCGCATTTCCGGGTCTTTCATTGCCGCATCGATGGCGTCTTTAGCTTCTTGCAATTTAGCTTTATTATTGGTAGGATCCAGTGCAAAGGCACCAAGTGCTTTCTTTGCATTGTTATATTCTTTCTTCCCGTCCTGAGCGTGTATTGCAGTGGAAGCGATTATTGCAGCAAAAAGAACTAAAAACAGTTTTTTCATAATTTGAATTTTAAATTTTGGTGAAAGAGTGTTTCCTCTCGTTTAATTTAGACGTTTGTACTTACAAAAAGCAACTTACTAAATCGTTAAAGCTTATACAAAATAAGTTAAAAGCTCTTAAATCAATCCAGTTTTTCTTCAGTGACTTCCTCTTCGCCATTGTCATTTTCAACAGGTACGACGGTTACATCCGCAATTTCATCGTCTTCATCCAGTCGAATGACACGCACCCCTTGAGTAGCTCGTCCCATCACCCGAATGTCATCTACCGAAATACGAATCGTGATGCCCATTTTGGTCATAATCATCAAACCATCTTCCTCCTTTACGGCTTTGATGGCAATAACTGCACCTGTTTTATCGGTCACTTGCATGGTTTTCACACCTTTGCCACCACGGTTGGTCAAACGATAATCTTCATACTCTGAACGTTTACCGTTTCCTTTCTCCGAAATCACCAGAATCGTCTGGGAGTTAACCGCCGGGTCAATACAAACCATACCAACTACTGCATCATGCTTATCCTCTAAAGAAACGCCCCGAACCCCCGCTGCGCTTCTTCCCATAGCACGAACTTTGGATTCATTAAAACGAATGGCATTGCCATTGCGCGTTGCGATGAAAATCTCGTTTTCGCCATTGGTCAAACGTGCTTCCAGCAACTGATCGCCTTCGTTGATCGTGATGGCAATGATGCCGCCCATACGCGGGCGGGAGAAGGCTTCAACCGCGGTTTTCTTGATCATGCCCTGTTTGGTACAGAACATAATGTAATGATTATCAAGAAACTCCTTGTCTGTTAAGTCTTCAACGTTGATATACGCCTTGATCTTGTCTTCCTTTGGCAAGGAAAGTATATTCTGAATGACTCTTCCACTTGAGGTTTTGGTTGCTTCAGGTATTTCGTAAACCCGCAGCCAATAACATCTTCCCTGTTCTGAGAAGAATAAAAGATAGTTGTGATTGGTCGCCACAAACAAATGTTCTACAAAATCTTCATCCCGGGTTTTTGACCCCCTCGAACCCCGACCACCTCTGGCCTGAGCCCGGTACTCGGAAAGTGGCGTTCGTTTGATATAGCCCAGGTGCGTAATAGTAATAACCACCTGCTCGTCTTCGATCAAATCTTCGATATTGATTTCACCATCACCAAACAGGTTGATTTCGGTGCGGCGTTCGTCACCATATTTTTCTTTGATGGTAGTCATTTCATCTTTGATGATACCGCGCTGTAGTTCCTCACTGTCTAAAATGGCACGCAAACCCTCAATGTGCTGTTGAATTTCTTCATATTCGGCACGTACCTTGTCACGCTCTAATCCGGTCAAACGTTGCAAACGCATGTCCAGAATAGCTTTTGCCTGTGCTTCAGAAAGTACATTACCCTCTTCAATTTCGTAGCCTTCTACCTGCGAATTTTCGATCAGCGGACCAAATTTTTTCCAGAATGCTTCTTTATCATCAATGAAATCGCCACGCATCAAGCCTTGTCTGGCATCATCCGGAGTTGTTGATTTCCGGATCAGATTAATCACCTGATCAAGATAGTCCAGCGCAATCAGCAAACCGATAAGAATATGCGCCCGTTCTAACGCTTTGCGCAAATCAAAACGAGTACGCCGTACGATCACCTCCAACCGGAATTTGATAAATTCTTCGATGAGGTCCTTCAGCGTCAGCGTCATCGGGCGCCCATTCACCAGGGCAATATTATTGACACCGTAAGAGGTTTGTAATGGCGTATATTTGTACAATTGACTGAGAATGACATTCGCCATCGCATCGCGCTTGACTTCCACGACAATGCGCAAGCCATCCCGATCAGATTCATCACGTACATCGGAAATACCTTCTACTTTCTTTTCTTCCACCAGTTCAGCAATTTTGGCAACCAGACTGGCTTTATTGACCTGATATGGAATTTCTGTGATAATGATGGTTTCACGACCATTATCTGTGGTCTGAATCTCTGCTTTTCCACGCACCACTACCCTGCCTCGACCGGTTTCATAAGCTTCCTGGACACCGCTGTAACCATAGATAATACCGCCGGTAGGAAAATCAGGCGCCTTTATATATTGCATCAGTTCTGCAACAGTAATCTCCGGATTATCTACAGCAGCCACCACGCCTCCTGCCACTTCACTCAGGTTGTGCGGCATCATATTGGTTGCCATACCTACGGCAATACCGGAAGCGCCATTTAACAAGAGGTTTGGTAAACGAGCTGGCAGAACTGTCGGTTCTTCTAGTGAGTCATCAAAATTGAGAGCAAAATCAACGGTATCTTTTTCAATATCAGCTAGCATCTCATCAGAAATGCGCTGAAGGCGAGCTTCTGTATAACGCATGGCCGCAGGGCTGTCACCATCCATCGAACCAAAGTTACCCTGTCCATCTACGAGCGGATAGCGGAGCGACCAGGTTTGCGCCATACGTACCATGGTATCGTAAACCGATGCATCACCATGGGGGTGATATTTACCCAATACTTCACCTACAATACGTGCCGATTTCTTGTGCGATTTGTTGTACGTTAAACCAAGCTCGTGCATTCCAAACAGCACACGCCGGTGAACTGGCTTCAAACCGTCTCTTACATCCGGCAAAGCTCGCGCCACAATGACCGACATAGAGTAGTCAATGTAGGCGCTTTTCATTTCATCCTCAATATTAATGGGGATAATTCTCTGATTATTAGACATTTGGATACTTTAATCCCAGTTTAAAAAATAGTTCGAATTTTCGGGTGAAACGCTATTTGAAGCGCAACTTTTTTGCCTCCAAAAATACACGCAAATATACGAAAAGTTTGCCGGTTTAGAAAAGCAATATTATCTTTTTAGATTAGCCCGCCAAAGCTACTTTTTTTTGTATATTTGCTACACGACAGTACCGCCTAACCCCAATTCATTTCCAGGAATTTTTCTCTTCATTTGAACAAATTCAAAAAAACATATTTGGCAATCAATTGTTTGATTTGCCTGCAATTGGTATAAACCCAACAGTTAAATGCAAAAAGAAGTAAAACCTTACAACTCCGCTGTAAGTAAGAAGAAACAGGTAGCGGCAATGTTCGATAACATCGCGGGACATTACGATTTTCTCAATCGTCTTTTATCCTTGGGCATCGACAAAATTTGGCGGAAAAAAGCCATCGAACTATTGCGCCCGAAAAACCCACAATTTGTACTGGATGTAGCCACCGGCACCGCTGACGTGGCACTGGAAACTGCTCGTCGGCTAAGCCCCGAGCGTATCATTGGCGTAGATATTTCCCCGGAAATGCTCAACATCGGGCGGATGAAAATTTCCAAACGGGGAATGACCAGTATTATTGAGTTGCGCGAAGGCGACTCGGAGAATTTGCCTTTTAAAGACAATACGTTCGACGCAATTACCGTTGCTTTTGGAGTCAGAAACTTTGAAAACCTGGAAGCAGGTTTGTCCGAAATGCATCGCGTACTGAAAGATGAGGGTCAGCTGGTCGTACTGGAATTTTCCAAGCCCAGGGTTTTTCCTTTCAAGCAGATTTTTCATTTTTATTTCCAGCACATTCTGCCGGTTATCGGCAGGTGGACTTCCCAGGATTCCAGGGCTTACAGTTACTTATACGAATCGGTGCAGGCATTTCCGGAAGGTGATGATTTCCTGAACATATTACAAAAAACCGGTTACAAATCGTATCAATGCAAACCACTAACGCTCGGAATCTGTTCTATTTATTCGGCGGAAAAATAATGTTATTCTGCCTGGTACTTCTATTTGCCAATCATGCAAGTGCCCAGAGATATGGCAACAGCGGGGGCTACAACTTCCGCGAATTTGACCAGAAATCACATTATTTTGGCATCACGCTAGGTATTAATAACGCATCATTCAAGCCGTTTCGATCTAAGGAGTTTATCCAAAGCGACAGCATCCTGGCAGTCGAATCTATCAACGGCCCGGGTTTTAATCTTGGGATTGTCACTAATCTTAAAATAGGCAATCATTTCGACCTGCGTTTTTTACCTACACTTTCTTTTGCCGAGCGCAATCTTCGTTATGAAAAAGACGCCCGCAATCTGGTGTTCAGCCAGCGCACGGTCGAATCGGTTTTTGTGGAAATGCCCTTCCATGTACGTTATAAATCAGCGCCATATAAAGATATTCGCTTGTTTGTGATCGCCGGTGTAAAATACGCATTCGACGTAGCCAGCGAATCGCGCGCCCGCCAGGCGGAAACGCTGGTAAAAATCGCACCGAATGACTTCTCGATAGAAGTCGGCGCGGGCATCCAATTCTTCTTCCCGTACTTTATTTTTTCGCCGGAATTTAAAGTATCCAATGGGATTGGCAATGTGTTGATTTACAACCCAAACCTAGAAGAATCAACTGTTTTGGAGAAAATTCTGTCACGTACGTTTACCATTTCGCTGCATTTTGAAGGCTAAAAAGCATCGCCTTCTATTTCTTTGGTAATGAAGGCTATCGCATCGGGAAAAAACTGCTGAAAGTTTTCATCCAGTGCTCGTTCATGCTTTTGCAAAACCTGGATGGCATTTTCAAAATACTTCGGTTGGCTTGCCCGGAGTTTCATCCGGCTGAAAGTAAATTCCAGACCAGACCATTCGCCGTAGCGGACTAGCCAATCATCGGCGATCATTAGAGGCAGGCGGCGTTGAAGCACAGGCGGCATTATTGCAATATAACGCTCCAGCGTTTTGTAAATATTTTGCGTAAAGATTCTTAAGCTTTGGTCAGAGTATTCTTTCCAATTCTTTGCAAGTAAATAATCATAAAAAACATCCAGAACGACTGGGGCGTACTTGCGATGATAGGGTCGAATGAGGCGGACACTTTCCAAAACCGCAGGATGAGTATCGGTAAAAGCATCAATTTTTCGGTGTAATTTCAAACCTTTTTGAATCCCTTCGGGATATTGTTCATCCTCCCGGCTGCGTACAAAATCCCCCATAAAATTGCCGATCATCAATTCTTCATCATCTTTGCTCAAAAATACGTGCGCTAAAAAATTCATATTCTTATCGTCTAAAGTCTAATATCAAACATCTAATGTTTTAAAAAAGACTATCTTTGCGGCGTTTTTTAAAAATTTAGTTTCAAATTATGGGATTGAAAGCAGGAATTGTGGGCTTGCCCAACGTCGGAAAGTCTACTTTATTTAATGCCTTGACCTCTGCCAAAGCATTGGCGGCAAATTATCCTTTTGCTACCAAAGAACCAAACCTTGGCGTGATCACCGTACCGGATACGCGTTTGGACAAGCTGGCTGAACTGGTAAACCCACAGCGGGTGCTACCGACAACGGTAGAAATCCTCGATATTGCGGGGCTTATTAAGGGCGCCAGCAAAGGCGAAGGACTTGGAAATCAATTCCTTGCCAACATCCGGGAGGTGGATGCGATCGTACATGTGGTGCGTTGTTTTGAGGATGACAACGTGATTCACGTGGATGGCAATGTGGATCCGGTGCGAGATAAGGAAATCATCGACCTTGAGTTGATCTTGAAGGACATTGAAACGATGGAAAAGCGGATCGACCGACTTCGCAAACAGGCGAAAAGCGGCAGCAAGGATGATCTGCGCAAGGTAGAGATCGGGGAGCGCCTGCTCAAACACCTGGAAAGTGAGAAACCTGCGCGTTCATTTCCAATCGAAGAAACCGAGCAAGAATTTTATCAGGATTTGTTTTTGCTGACCGCCAAGCCAGTTCTTTACGTTTGCAACGTGGATGAAAATTCAGTGGAAACGGGCAACCAGTTTTCTGATGCTTTCCAGAAAGCTATTGCAGACGAACATGCGGAAATCATCCTGATCAGCGCACAGATTGAAGCAGAAATTGCCGAACTCGAAAGCAAGGAAGAGCGCAAGGAATATCTGGAGGCTATGGGATTGAGTGAACCGGGTGTAAACAAGGTTATTCGTGCTTGTTATAATTTGTTGAATCTCATCACTTACTTTACTGCCGGTGAAAAAGAAGTGCGCGCCTGGACAGTGTATCGCGGCGACAAGGCTCCGGCGGCAGCAGGTGTAATCCATACCGATTTTGAAAAGGGGTTTATTCGCGCTGAGGTGATTAAATATAATGATTTTGTAAAATATGGTTCAGAGGCAGCGGTCAAAGAGGCCGGTAAAATGAGTGTGGAAGGTAAGGAATATGTAGTGCAGGACGGCGATGTGATGCACTTCAGGTTTAATGTTTAAGTTCAAAAGTTCAAGGTTCAAAAGTTCAAGGTTCTGGGTTCTAGTATTTTAGAATTATTGAACCTAAAACCATCTTTTTATGCATAGATATTTCATTGTATATAAACCTTATGGATACCTCAGCCAATTTACCAAAGAAGTACCCGAGCATCTGACGTTGGCGGATTTAGGGAAATTTCCGAAGGACGTGTATCCTGTTGGGAGACTGGATAAAGACAGTGAAGGATTATTGATTATCACCAATGATAAATCACTGAATCAGGCACTTTTAAATCCAAAATTTCAACACAAGCGTACTTACCTTGCTCAGGTGGAAGGAGTTCCGACCAAAGAAGCCATTCAATCCCTTCGTAAAGGACTGGAAATCAAAGTGGATGGAAAATTATATCAAACGCAGCCTGCCAATGCTCGACTTTTGAAAGAACCACCATCTCTCCCTGAGCGCAACCCGCCTATTCGCTATCGCAAAGACATACCCGACAGTTGGCTAGAAATAGAACTCTACGAAGGCAAAAACCATCAAGTACGCAAAATGTGCGCGAAAATAGGCTTTCCAGTGTTAAGGTTGGTTCGCAATAAAATTGAAAAACTGGAAATAAAAGAACTCAAGCCCGGCGAGGTGCAGGAAGTGAAAGGTGAAATGTTGTATCGATTGCTTCGCTTATAATAGATGTTTTCCGAGATGCGTTTTTAATTGGCGGCATTAATGATAGGCACAAAAACTTTTTCAACAAAATTTCTCCATTGCTGGGTGTGCTGATCGTTCATCACAAAATACTCCTGAAAAGCAACGACCATTAAATTTTTCTCCGGTACAAGCATAAGCGCCTGACCTCCAAAGCCTTGTCCATAATAAATCGGAGCACCTAGACCTCTCGAAATCCACCATTGAAAGCTATAACCGGAAGTAGTCCCCGAAATTCCAATTTGCTGATTGGCAGACTCTTGAACCCATTCTTGTGGAACAACTTGCTGCCCTTCCCAAACTCCACCATTGAGGTATAGCTGCCCGAATTTTGCCAGATCACGAGCGGTCAATTGCAATCCAAATCCACCCCAATCGGCTCCCTGTGGGTCCTTCTGCCATTCAAATCGCTTGATTCCCAAAGGATCAAACAACTTCTCTTTTGCATAAGCATGTAAGGACTGGTTTGTTTCTTTTGTAATAATATGTGCTACTACATGCGGCGATAGCGAATTATAATTAAATCTGGTAGCCGGTTGCTCGGATAAATCCTTTGCCAGCAAGTATTCGACTGGTTTGGGTATTTTATGTTCAATTAAATCTATAATTTCCTCATTTTCATCCCATTCTAAACCCGAAGCCATATTTAGCAGGTGACGTATGGTAATAGCCTCTTTGTCGCCATGAATGAAAGCGGGAAAATATTTTTTTATAGGCATGTCGGCACTATCGAGCAGTCCTTCCTGAATAGCGATGCCTGATAACGCTGATGTAAAATTTTTAGTAATAGATCGAAGATGAAACAGGTCATTGGCATTTTTCCCCTTGTAATATTCCTCGGCGACCAGTTTTTGGTTTCGAATGACCAACAAAGCATAGAAATTGGGCAAATTTGCCGCATTTTGCAAAACCGAATCCAATGCTTTTACATCGAATCCATGCAAGGCTGGATCTTCTTCCACCCAGAAGTTATCATCAATGAAGATTTGCTCTTTTTTACAACCGGAAACAATCAGCAAGGTCAAAAATAAAAGAACCAAACCTTTCATAAGATGCGGTTAATTTTATTGTAAATTCCCAGTATTTATTAACTCCTGCACAGCATCCGAAGGTTGAATCAGTTTACCGGTTAGGTTGGTCGATTTTGTATTTTTTCCAGTTTTATGCAAGATAGCATAAGCTTCCTGAGCCGTCAACTTTGGATTGATACTCTTCATCAAGCCCACTAGCCCCGCCACGTATGGCGTTGCCATGGAAGTACCGTTGTAAGCATTGTACTTATTATTCGGAATAGACGAATAAATATTGACGCCCGGCGCGGCTACACCCATTTTGATATCATTAACCGTGTTGGAAAATGCAGCCTTGTTCAACTCTATATCAATAGCGCTTGCACCAATCACCCCAGGCGTATTCACGGGTGAGTAGTCTTTGGCATTGCGATTGGAATTACCAGCAGCAGCCACTACAATACCTCCGGCTTTGGTGACGTATTTCACCGCATCGGTATAAGCTTTGACTTTGAATCGATCGGAAAAACCGCCCAGCGACATCGAGAGTACGTCGGCGCCTTTGTCGGCCGCTTCGATCATGCCATTGATGATGCTTTTTTGCGTCCCCGAACCATAAGAATTCAGCACCTTAATACTGGTAATCTGTACAAAGCGATTATCCGTAGAAAAAGAAGCCACGCCCTTGCCGTTATTGCTCACCGCCCCCGCGATGCCCGCGCAATGCGTACCGTGCCCGACCGGGTCGTTATTATAATTACTTTTTATTGACTTAAAATTCCCTTTCAAATCTTCGTGCTGCGCATCAACGCCAGTATCAAGAATGGCAATCAAAGCTTTGCGTTTTGGCTTTATATCATTGTCATTCAGATAATTATACAATTGATCCACATTCATTGCTTCAAATCCCCACATTTGCTCCAGCCCTGGATCATTGATACCAAATTTATTATTGATCGGTGGCAATTTATTACCTTCAATCGGCGCCACATTTACCACTTCATTTTCTTCCACCCATTCTACAATGCCTGAATTATAAAGCGCTTGCTCTATCTCGGCAATATTTATTACATACTTGGCAGGAATATTTACGACATAATAATTATCGAGATTGGTCTGATCCGCTTGCTCCGGGTAGAAGGCTCGTTCAACGGTAAGTTTATATTTTTTCAAGGTTTTGTTCAACTGATCCATCTTCGCCTGCTCCTTGATTTCCATTAATAATTCGCCATTTTCATCTAGATTTAAGCCGCTGAGAACTTCAATATTATGAGTATTTATACTTTCTTTTACAAAAGTAGTTTTGACTGTAGAAGTATAAAACCAGGTAAAACCTGCCGCCATCAGGATAGAACCGACGATAAAAACGCCTCGTTTATGTAATAATATTTTAAATAAAAAGCCCAGACCGCCCATTACCACGAGGTCGCGGAACAACACGCCCAACTTGAAGCCAAATTGCGCATCCGCAGAAAAAATAGTTAAAAGATACGTTCCGAATGCAATCAGGAACAATTTCCGGAAGTTCTGAGCACGAGCCTCTTGATTGTGAAAATAAGTCCATCCAATCAAAGACAAAATACTTATAGTATAAAATGGTGCATATAAAGAAGCAATGAAATCAAACATTTTTCTAGGATTTAAATGAAAATTCCTCAAAAGTTAGCAAAAGCCTTTCAATATTTCAACAACTGAGGACAAATATGGTCGAATTTTCGGCAAACAAAACTATCTGCCAGACGAAGTTTTAACGTTCAACCCTTGTCAAAGTTGTGATGTTTCCTCTTGTGTAACAAATTTTACATATTTTCCCGTCCGGGAATTATATTTTTGCCCTCAAGAAAAAAATTCTATAAAAAACGAACCAATGTCAGCAGGAATAGAACACGTAAAATGTCTGATTATCGGCTCAGGACCAGCCGGTTACACCGCAGCGGTTTATGCAGCCAGAGCGAATTTGAGTCCGGTTTTGTACACAGGTATGGAACCTGGCGGACAATTGACCACCACCTCGGATGTAGAGAACTATCCGGGTTACCCCGATGGCGTATTGGGTCCCGAAATGATGGAGGATTTCCGTAAGCAAGCGGAGCGCTTCGGTACGGAGGTTCGCTATGAAATGATTACTAAAGTTGACCTGACAGGCCCTGTCCACAAGGCATATACCGAATCCGGCAAGGAGATTCAGGCGGATACGGTCATCATTTCAACCGGCGCCAGCGCCAAATGGTTGGGTCTGGAAAGAGAGCAGCAGCTTGCGCGCGAAGGTAAGGGCGTTTCGGCATGTGCTGTTTGCGATGGGTTTTTCTATCGTGGCAAGGATGTCGTGGTTGTAGGCGGCGGCGATACGGCAGCTGAAGAGGCGACTTACCTGGCAAAATTGTGTAAAAAAGTGCATTTGCTGGTGCGTCGAGATGAAATGCGTGCATCCAAGATCATGCAGGAACGGGTGTTTAAAACACCCAACCTGGAAGTACACTGGAATACAGAAGCCGAAGAGATCGTTGGCGCTGATGGTGTAGAAGGCATTCGCGTGAAAAACAATAAAACCGGTGAAGAGAAAATACTTGAGGTACAAGGCTTTTTTGTGGCAATTGGTCACAAGCCCAATACCGATATTTTCAAAGGCTGGCTCGACATGGACAATGTGGGTTATATCAAAACCCAGGGGCGTTCTACGCGTACGAACGTAGAGGGCGTCTTTGCCAGCGGCGATGCGCAGGACAGCGTTTACCGGCAGGCAGTTACAGCGGCAGGCACGGGCTGTATGGCAGCTTTGGATGCCGAGCGCTATCTGGCGGAGAAAGGCATTATTTAAAACTTCTAATCGAAAATTACTGATTGTTAAATTGTTAGCTTGAAAAAGCACTGCAATTTAGAATTGGTAATTACTTCGTTTATCTTTGCACGGTCATTTTCTTATTTTTGAACGATTGAACTTTCAACCGTTTAACCTTAAACCTGAAAATTTTTATGTCAACTGCAACTTCCACCCGCTTTCGTCCTGGCGTTTTGCACGGCGAAGAAGTCACCGAATTATTGAATTTTGCGAATGAACACAACTTCGCGCTTCCCGCGGTCAATGTGATCGGCACGAACTCTGTCAATGCCGTACTGGAGACCGCCCGCGAGGTCAATTCGCCTGTCATTATTCAGTTTTCACACGGTGGCTCGGCATTTTTTGCCGGCAAGGGTTTATCCAATAAAGATCAACAGGCTTCGATCATCGGCGGTATCTCCGGCGCTATGCATGTACATCAGGTGGCCAAGGCTTATGGCGTGCCGGTTATCCTGCATACCGACCATTGCGCGAAGAATATTCTGCCCTGGGTAGAAGGCTTGCTTGATGCGGGTGAAGATTTTTACAAAAAGAACGGTTATCCGCTGTACAGTTCGCATATGCTCGATTTATCGGAAGAATCGCTCGAAGAAAACGTGGAAACCTGCGTTGCTTTTCTCAAGCGCATGGATAAACTGGGCATGACCCTGGAAATGGAACTCGGCGTAACTGGCGGCGAGGAGGACGGCGTGGACAACACCAACGTAGATAATTCGAGGCTTTACACCCAGCCGGAGGAAGTTGCCTACTCTTACGAGCATTTGAGTAAGGTGAGCAAGCGCTTCACCATCGCGGCGGCTTTTGGTAATGTGCACGGCGTGTACAAACCTGGAAACGTAGAATTGAAGCCGGTTATCCTGAAAAATTCTCAGGAACATGTGAAAGAAAAATTTGGCTTGAACGGGAAAACCCCGATCAATTTTGTGTTCCACGGCGGTTCTGGCTCCTCTCGTGAAGAAATCCGTGAAGCGATTGAATATGGCGCTGTAAAAATGAACATCGATACCGATATGCAATGGGCATTCTGGGACGGGGTGCGCAATTACTATAAAAAGAACGAAGGTTATCTGCAAGCGCAAATCGGCAACCCTGAAGGCGACGACAAGCCCAACAAGAAATTTTATGACCCGCGTAGCTGGCTGCGCAAGGGCGAGGAAAGCTTTGTGGCGCGCCTGAAGCAGGCTTTTGAAGATTTGAACTGCATCAACCGCAACGCATAGTTAAGGTTCTGTTATTTTTTTTGAAGAATGGGTTAGGTTTTTTAATTTAAGTGTCGAGTTAGTATTTCCTAATCAAAACCCGACATCATGAGAGAGAACCTAACCCGTTTTCTGTGCTGCGCGCTGGCGTTGGCATCGTTTTCATTTCTTTTTGCTTCTGATAATTCTACCTACGAAGAACTCACGAAAGATTTTGTACAAGGAAAGGCGGCAATTCAGTCCATGAGCGTAATGACTTTCGGACCGGAGGGGATCTTATTCGTTGGCGATTCCAAGGGCGGCATGCTCTTCGCGATTGACCTTGAAGACCGTACACCGAATGAATCTAAAGAAAGTTTCGAACTGGCTGATTTGGAAGGCAAACTGGCCAATTTACTGGGCACCGATCACAATAATGTGATTATTCATGATATGGCGGTGAATCCGATTTCGCAAAACATTTACCTCGCCGCTTCCCGCGCCAATGCGCTGGAATTGGGCTTTTGGAAGTTGCCAAATGATATTGCTTATGCGAATATTTTACTGAAAGTTACACCCGATGGTAAAATTTCTGAAGTTAATCTGAGTAATATTCGCCATTCTGTAACCGAGGTTCCCAATGTAATCACCGAAGGCAAGGAAAACTGGCGCAAGAGCGACCAACGAACTGACGCTATTACCGATATTGCTTATGACGATGGCAAACTGTACGTAGCCGGCCTCAGCAATGAAGAATTCGCCTCTGCCTTGAGAGTTTTGGACTTTCCTTTTGGAAAAACGGCGCATGTCTCGACTATCGAAGTGTATCACGTTGCCCACGGCAAATGGGAAACCGAAGCGCCGATTCGCACGCTGTTCCCTTACACGCTTAACAATCAAAAGTTTATTTTGGCCTCTTATACCTGCACGCCCTTGGTGAGCATTCCGGTGAGCGATGTTAAGCCGGGCAAGCATGTCAAGAGCAAAACCCTCGCGGAATTTGGCTCCGGCAATATGCCGATTGATATTATTACTTATCAGAAAAACGGCAAAGATTATTTGCTGATGTCCAATTCCTCCAAAGCCTTGATACGCGTGAATCCCAACGATATTCCCAAGCAAGCAAAAGGCTTGACCGAGCCATTGGAAGACGGACAATATACCGTTGGACTGCCGCACGATGTGCTGTCAAAAGTGGGTATTACACAAATTGACAATTACAATGCCGAGCACATCATGTTATTGCAACGCATGCCCAATGGCCAACTGAACTTACTGGCTTATCCTGTAAAATGGATGTAAAGAACATGGCTCCTGATGTAATTTCGGGAGCCTTTCCTAATTTTTTATGATGCAAAAAGTAATTTCTCTTGCGATCTGCTGCTGGCTTATGACAAGCGCAGCAGGGCAATCTACAGCCGATGTTCATTTGGTAACCGATGAGGCAAGTAGTTATTATGGCTCATTAATTTTTTCAAATTTTGATAATGATTTACTAAATAAAATATCGAAAACAGATTATCAAAATCAATCCATTATTACAATTTACACCGAAAAACCGGACGCAACACAACTTCCATTGCTTGGGAAATTTTTTATTGATAATCAAATACTTTATTTCACACCCCGTTTCCCATTCCTGGAAGGCCGAACGTATTGGGTGCAAATTAATTTGTCACATTCGCTGATTTTAAGAGAAATACATATTCCTAAAATAACGATCATGACGCCACCCAAGGTGACTGCGATCTACCCAAGTGCGGAGATGTGGCCAGCTAATCAATTAAAATTTTACATTTGTTTTAATCAGCCCATGCGCTTTGGCGAAGCTTATAAAAATATTCGTTTACTAAATGAAAATGGTAATACAATTGAAGCGCCTTTTTTAGAACTCGAACAAGAACTCTGGAACGCCGACCAAACCCGGCTGACAATCTGGTTTGATCCGGGACGTATTAAATCGATGCTCATCCCTAACCAGGAGCGAGGCACGCCGCTTGAGCCAGGAAAGCAATACCAACTCACAATTAGTAAGAAATGGCTTGGCGCCAATGGTCTAAATGTGCAAGAAGATTTTAATAAAACTTTCACCACCCTCCCACCCGACCACACGCAGCCAGCGCCCGAAGACTGGAAAATCCAGGCGCCCGAAGCCGGCACTGCGGCTCCAATTGTCATAACTTTTCCTGAGTCAATGGATTATGCGCTTTTATTAAGTGCTATTGGCGTTTTAAATGAAAATAATCAGCTAATTCCCGGAAAAATCGAAATTACCAACGAAGAAAAAACCTGGCTTTTTACCCCCGTAAACCTCTGGAAATCAGGCAAATACACCATACGCATCAGCTCCGACCTGGAAGATTTGGCAGGAAATAACCTCTCCCGGACGTTTGATACTAAATATCAGGGGAAAACTGATACGCATTTGGTCGAACAAGCATTTGTAGATTTACAATTTATCATCCGATAAAAATTTAACGCGTGCTACTCTCAAAAAAAAAAATGAATATATTTGAAGAAATTATAAGAAGAAGTTCCTTTGATCATTATTTTCAAGGTAAGTTTAATCTTAAAATCTTACACAGAATGAAAGAATACAAGCTGGAGTCTCTGATTTATTATAGCAAGATGACTTTGGATAAAGAGCACATTATTAAAGCTTCTGGTGCTGACATTCAAGCGAAACTGGACGAATATGCCCAAGATGGTTGGCGGCTCGTTTCAACCGATGCGACAGATTTCGGAATGGCGGTTTATTTTTACCTTTATTTTGAGCGCGACAAGTAGAATGTATTCATTGAATTCCTTTTTACTTTAAAATCACCGTACCCAATTCATTTGCCAGTTCATTGCGTATGGTGGTTAGTTTTTGCTGTACTTTAAGGTGGATCAGCAACCGTTCTTCGTTATCTTGTTTACTTACTTCTTCAATAATTTTAAGGTTTTTGTCGCACATACGAATGATCTTGCGCAATTTAAACCGCTGAAGTGACTGAATGCTATCCTGGTTGAAATTCTCCTCCGGCGCTTTTTGGTTCAGAAAAATCTCCCAGCGTTTTTCCCAGTTTTCACTGAACTCGTAGGGCGAAGTCAACAAGTTGATCGCCAACTGACTAATTGCAGGATCAACATGATGTAAAAAAAACTGTTGCGTAACCGGTTGTTTATCAAGCAGTCTATTCAATGTTTCTTTGGCAACTTTCTGATAAAGCGCATTATCAAATTCTTCCAAAACATCCTCGATATTGCGAATGATATACTCGGCAACGGTTTCCTGATCTTCTGCATCAAAAATTTCACCGCCCCCGGCGATCAAGATGCGAACGATATCCTTTTCCTGAAATTCATCGCCAAGCGCCTGATCTTCAACAACTTTGGGTTTTGGCAAAGGCGTATCGACTCCACCTTCGCTGATCAGCGTCTCCTCATCCTCCCGGGCACGCGGTGCAGCATCCCGGCGTTGTTGCTGCTTTTTCAGGGTTTGAATGACCACTTTATTGGTTTCATTCACCAGGATTTGCTCTTCGATGCCCATCAGTTTGGCACATTCCTGAATAAAAAACGCTCGCTTCACCGGGTCAGGAATTTTGCCGATCGTGGCTACTACATCCTTGACAACCCCCGCCTTTTTCACTGGATCATTCCCGGCATCTTTCAGTAAGTGGCTGGTTTTGAAGGTAATAAAATCCTGCGCCTGTTCGGTGATGTAATTTTGAAAAGCCGTCGTTCCGACGCTCGCCAAATAAGAATCGGGGTCTTCGCCTTCGGGCAAAAGGACGATCTTTACATTCAAATCCTGCTCCAGCACCATATCCAGACCGCGCAAGGCAGCCTTGACCCCGGCAAAATCGCCATCATATAATATTTTTACATTCGGCGTATGCCGTTTGATAAGTTGAATTTGTTCTACTGTAAGCGAGGTACCCGACGAAGCCACTACATTCTTGATGCCTGCCTGATGCAGCGTGATCACATCCGTGTAGCCTTCCACCAGAATACATTCGTCCTCCACGCGGATGGCTTTCTTAGCGAAATAAGCACCGTAAAGCGTCTTGCTTTTATTGTAAATATCAGTTTCCGGTGAATTAATATATTTGGGTGCCTTGGCGTCTTTATTTAAAATACGCCCTGCAAAAGCGATGGGTTTCCCGGAAAGGTTGTGAATGGTGAACATCACCCGGTCCCGGAAAAAGTCGTTATCGTACTGCGTGGTTAGCCCAAGTTTGCGCAGCAAATCGATGCTATGCCCGTCGTTGATAGCTTTGAGCGTGAAGGAATCCCGTTTTTCGGAGGCATAACCCAAACCAAATTTTTTGATCGTCGCTTCACTGAAGCCGCGTTGTTTGAAATAACTCAGTCCGACGCTTTTGCCACGATCAGTGTTGAATAATTGATCCTGATAAAATTCTTGCGCATATTCATTGACGATGAACAGACTATCAGCATATTGCCTTTCCTGAATAGCTTCCTGCGAGGTTTCAGTTTCTTCGAGTTCGATACTGTAGCGCTGGGCCAGGTGGCGAATGGCTTCCGGGAAGGTAAAATTCTCATGCTCCATCAAAAACTGCACTGCGTTGCCCCCGCGACCACAGCCAAAGCATTTGTAAATATTTTTAGACGGAGAAACCGTGAAAGAAGGCGTTTTTTCATTATGGAACGGGCAAAGACCGAGCATGTTGGCGCCGCGCCGCTTGAGCTGAACGTAATCGCCAACAATATCCTCGACCTTCACTGTGTCGAGCACTTCCTGAATGCTCTTTTGTAAAATCAATTTGCTTTATATTTATCCGAAAATATCTGTTTTTTTAGCTTTTTCAATTTGCCATAGCTCATTTCACCAAAATCTGCCGGTTGCTTAATTCCACGCATATGCATTTCTGGCATCAATTCGTCCCGCAATATCTCTTCTCTACTGAAATTGCCTTTCATGACAAGATCGTGAATACGTTTTAACGCTCCGATGCTTTTTTCTTCCAAATCTAATTTAAGTTTCTCCCCCCGCAAAAAAAGTTCCGTCTCAATCTCTTTTACTAAAGATTCTTTTTGGATCTTTTCTTTATCTTCCTTGGTGGCACTTACGATCGGAGAATTATCCAGTTCCCTTACGACCGAGCTTTTGCAATAACACACCAACGTTGGAGTTCCGTTTGTTTCTTTGACCAAAACCATTTCTTCCCCAGTCAGAGCGTAAATCAGATAAGTCCCTTCCATACTGAAATCACCCTTGGGTTTTTCTTCATCTAGATCAAGTTGTAATTGCTTACCACTCACAGTCCAGGTACCATTTTGCCGGGATCGGATTCCGGAGATATTGACGCTACTATCGTTACTAATCCTGAGGGAAAAAAAGTTACCATTCAGAAGCTTGGCATGGCCATTGGTTACTTCATATTGTTTGTAGCTCGTCCAGGTTTTATCGAGTAACAATGCCAGGTTTTTATCATTCAAGCGAATGCCGCTTCTCTCTTTCAATTGAAAAACGGGGGCTTCCTGTGCTAAAACAAGCCCAATTCCAGGAATCAACAATAAAAAAAGGAGTCCAATTTTTTTCATACCGGTCTTTTGTTTACAATTTGCCAAAGATCACTCAAATATCAAACCAATAAGCAAAGGGACAATTTTAAATTAAAATAAACTATTTCATAAGAAGTTGATTGTCAGCTTAATCGGACTTTCGACAATCGACTGTAAAACTGTCCGACTACTTAATTGTTAAGGTAAATTAACGCATTCAATAAAATATCGCAATAAATTGATTTTCAATACCTTACAAGAAGCTGATTGTCAGGTTAATTAGACTTTCGACAATAGACTGTGAAACTGTCCGACTACTTACTTACTTAATAAGCATTATTAAAAATAACGCAATTTCTATTAACCTCGGGCTTTTATTTGGTGTTTTTATTAATCTTCACAAGCTACAAATAGGTGTTCTCACAATGTATGTCTGCCCCGCTACCTGAAGAGGATTACGGGGCAGTATTTTTATTTTTTGAAGATAAAAAATTCTGCAGATTTGGGCGTGAATTGCACACTGATCGCTTCTTTTGGTTCTTTGACCAGGCTGATCGGAATGGTGTTCTTGCCTTCGCTCAAGGATATTTTTGCCAGATCAATTTGTACTCCAAAATCCTCCGGGGTAATTTGATTATAATTGCTTAACCCTACTACACAGGTTACTTTCACTGTTTCTGGAAAATACTTCAAGCTATCGGGCGCATTTTGCACCACTAGTGGAATGAAAAAAGATTTCTCAGTAAACTGCTCTACCTGAATGTTTGCCTCTACTTCCTGTGGTTTCAGAGATATCCCGCTCGGAGGTTTGGTCAAAGCGATCTTCTGGGTGACTGAATTTTTTAAATTTGTAAAAACGATTGAGTCAGTTGACCAATAGTCAATATTTCCAAGCGCAGTGATAGGCCCCGTGAGCGTAACGCTGTCGGGTTTGAGTTCAACCGGCTTTGTAAGATGGTATCCCGACGCAAAAGTAATCGAATCGCGTAGCACAATGGGCACGCGCTTGGTATCTTCATCTTCCAAGGACAGACTAATGTCTCCTGAGTTTAGCTCGGAAATGCGGATATTGCCAAAAGCAATCCTCCTACTGATATCCATTCTCAGGCGGGTTTCGCTTAACTCACCTAAGTCGCTCTGCGACAGATCATAACGCAATGTAATATCAGGGCTTGTGAAATAGTCAAACATTAGTTCCCAACCCCTGCCCTCCAATTTAACCTGAAGCATTTGAGGTGGCTGTTCAACAAAGGTTTTCCCTTCGGGCGTGCTGATGTACAACGTCACTTCCTTTTCAGCAGGATACGTTTTCGATAATTTGGTCAACAACCAGAATAATAACGCGATGCCGATGCAAATCATCAGCGTCGTTCTATCCTCCCTGAGCAGTATCTTGATTTTCCTGTTTCGAATCTTTATCGTCTGATTTTTTAGATTTAGCCGCTTTAGCATAAACTGCTTCGGTCAGTTCTTTTGAAATAGAATTTCTCGTCACTCGGATGTGAGCTTTATTGCCGATTTCCAGCGTAATAATGTCTTCTTCAATTTTGGTAATTTTTCCCAAAATTCCACTTGTAGTAACAACCTCTTCTCCTCTGTCCAGGCTTTCCTGAAACGATTTTTGCTCGCGTTGACGTTTTGCCTGCGGACGAATCAAAAATAACCAGAAAATGACCAGCATCAAGCCTAGAAAAAGAAAATTAATAGTGCCGGCACCGCCGCTTTGCAATAGTAAAATATCCAGTAATTGCATATTAAAAAAGGTTTTTCGATTTTATTGATTTTGTTCTTTTTTCTTTTGTGCCTTGAGGTCATTTGACATGCTTTTACCGGGACGCACAAAGCCTTTCAGGCGTATTTTTGACTCTGAGGGATAAGTATTTGCTGTGATGGTAATCACTTTCACCTGATCCTCTACTTTATTTGCCGTATTAAATCGCACTTTTAGTTCACCCTTTTCACCCGGTGCAATTGGTGCTTGGGGCCATTCCGGCACGGTACAACCACAGGTAGAACGTGCATTGTTTATTATTAAGGGCGTTTCCCCGGTATTTTTAAAAGTAAAAGTATGCGTCACCGTTTCGCCTTCGTCCACGGTACCAAAATTATATTCTTCTTCAAAAAATGTAATTTTCGCTAATTCATCAGAATTGGCAGTGCCTTGTGCCGAAGCCGGATTCCGAATAATATCCGAAACTTTTCCATCCGTTGGTATCTCTTCTAATGTCTTCTCGCTGGAAGAGGCGTTATTCTGGCAAGCGTAGAGTGCCAGTCCCAACCACAATATCCAGATTTTTTTCATAGCTTACCTATCGTTTTTTTAACAGAAATCTTTTAGAAATACACAAATCGATTTTTATTGTCGCAAAAGTAGCGTATTCCATTTGAAAAGAAAACCAAAATATACAAGTGTTTGTTGCCTCATAAACTTTCTCTGCCAAGATGCGTATCTTTCTGATTGGTTTTATGGGTAGTGGCAAAAGCCACGTGGGCAGGCAATTAGCCGCCTCAACGGGTATGGATTTTGTAGATATGGACGCATGGATTGAAACTACCCATCAGCGTAGCATTTCGCAAATTTTTAAGCAAGACGGTGAAGTTGCTTTTCGAAAAATTGAGCGCGATGCCTTGTTTTCTACGGCTCAGCATGAAAATGCCGTCATAGCTTGTGGCGGCGGCACACCCTGCTTTTTTGATAATATGGACTGGATGAACCTGCATGGCATCACTATTTATTTACAAACGCCCGTATCTATTCTTGTTCAACGATTGAATCCCGAAAAAGTGCACCGCCCTTTAATCAAAAACCTCAACGACGAAGACTTGCAAACATTTATCCGCGCAAAACTGGCAGAAAGGGAGCCTTTTTATCTCCGGGCAAGCGTGATTTATCAGGTTAAAAAAGCCCATGAAGACGTGGCAGCAGCGCTTATCAAACAATTTTCAAACATCACCGGTCATTAATTCAATCCGTTCCATGAATATCGCAGGTATCGACTATGGCAGCAAACTCGCGGGAACTACCGTGATTGCTCATCTGGAAAATGGAAAAATCCAATTCTTCTCCAGCAAAAAGAACCAAGACGCCGACCGCTTTATCCTGGAATGGACTAAAAAATATCAGCCAGACCAGGTGTTTATCGACGCCCCACTTTCATTACCAGGTGTTTATACAAATAATTCCGAACGCGATAATTATTTCTATCGAAAAGCCGATCTCGAAACCAAAGCCATGTCGCCCATGTTTCTGGGCGGACTCACTGCTCGCGCTATGCAACTCAAAACCAGGCTTTTAGAACAAAACATTGAAGTCATCGAAATCTACCCAAGCTATCTGGCAGATGTGCTGCAACTGGATCGCAATTTGTACAAAAAACAAACAGAACACATCCCATCTGTTGTCTCCTCCCTCTCCAAGTCACTTGGTCTCCTCCTCTCCTCTTCACAAAGTCCCCCGGTTTCCCTCTTTTCAAACCTCCCCGACTGGCACCACGTGGACGCGCTGCTGGCTTTAATTAGCGGCATTCGTTACGTAAAAAACCAACATTTGATCTTTGGCGAACCGCAAGAAGGGCAAATTATCGTTTGAAAAATAATATTACATCGCAGCATTAATCGAATTTTTTATACATTTATCAGCCATTTACCAAATGAAGGGCAACCGAGATGGCTCATAAAATCACAATTCCTTTTTTTGCTTTTAAAATCCAGTTTCAATCCGGCGATGAATTGTTGATTCCGCTAACGGACAAAGACGTTGTTCGTATTGGACAAAGCTTTGAGATTCTTGCAGGTAAGTATGCTGAAATCATACAATACAAACTTCTCGGCAAAGGAAAATTCCGGCAATTGCTGAATGAATTCCGGGATAATTCCTATCAGAAAGATATCATTGAAATCAGTTTTGCAAAAGCCAAAGATGGATTCAGGTATCCGGCATTTGCACTCACTTTCGATTATTTTTTCTCGGAAAGCAAAAACGGTGTTCACGCCATCATTCCAAGTCTGGGCATTGAGGCATTTGCAAGCTCAGAGGAAGAAATCGTACCTCATTTGAAAGAGGTTATCCGAATTGAATTTGCCAGAAAAAAGCGACTGGGCGCCATGCAGCAAATCGTTTCTGCCATTTGGTTTGATGTTGCCGAATTGCTGCAAAACGATATGGAACTTAAAGCCCCTTCGCCCGCCGAAGTAGAAGAAAACCAGCGTAGCAGTGAAAACCCGATGCTCCCCAAAGTCGCGCAATTACTGGATATCAACCGCCGCGTAGTGTATGGCATGGAAGTTGCGCTTGAGCAGTTAGTGAAGGCTTTAAAAAACCAGTTCAACCGCAGTATTCTGCTGGTTGGCGCTTCCGGAGTCGGCAAAACAGCCCTAGTTTGGGAATTGGTGCGTCAGCAAAAAAAATTCCGTTTCAAGGGGCAAATCTGGGAGACAACTGCTTCCACCCTCATCAAGGAACTGACCGGCGAAACCGGTGCCTGGGAAAACAATATGGTGCTCTTCGCCCAGGAATTAAAGGGCAGCGACAATATTCTGTTCATTCGAAACCTGATGGAATTGTTTGAGGTCGGGCAATATTCTGGCAGCAACGTGAGCTTGGCGGATTTTCTGCGCAATTATATCGCTCAGGGTGAGATGATTATGATCTCGGAGTGCACCGAAGAAGAGTTGGCCAGAATCGAACTGAAAAGCTCGAATTTCCTGGCTTCTTTTCAAATTATCCGGGTGCAGGAGCCTCAACAGGATTTGGAAAGCATCATATTACAAAAAGTCAATGATATTGCCTCTAGCAGAAATACTAAAATCAGTGAGGATGCGATTAAAGAAGTTATTCGCTTGCATCGGCGCTTTGTACCTTATGCGGGCATGCCCGGGCGCCCGATCCGCTTCCTGGAAAGTATGCTGATTAACAAAAAAAACAAGCCGGATGCGCCAAATCAAATTACCCGCTCGGAGGTAATCGAACATTTCTGCGAAGAAACAGGGATGCCGGTTTTCATGGTTGATCCGGCAATTCAAATGAATATTACCAAGGTAAAAAATGAGTTCCACGCCAATGTTTTCGGGCAGGATAAAGCCGTGGACAGCATCGTCAATATTCTTGCCTCCGTAAAAACCGCCTTGATGCGCACCGGTAAGCCAATTGCTTCTTTTTTGTTCGTGGGTCCTACTGGTGTTGGTAAAACCGAGTTGGCCAAAGTCCTGGCGCAATTCATGTTTGGCAGCCGTCAGCGCATGATCCGCTTCGACATGAGCGAATTTTCCGATCCTTACAACGTGATGCGTTTGATTGGCACCGAATATTTCTCCGACGGTTTATTGACCTCGGCGGTACGGCGCGAGCCCTTCTGCGTGCTGCTTTTTGATGAAATTGAAAAAGCGCATGCCAGTTTCTATGACTTGTTATTGCAAATCCTGAGCGAAGGTCGCCTGACCGATAACCGCGGCAAACTGGTCAATTTTTGCAGCACGATCATCATTATGACGTCCAATATCGGCGCGGAATCGCTACAGGGCAACCGAATTGGGTGGAACGCCAAAGTGAGCGCCGGGGACGTAACCGAGCATTTTTTGAATGCTGTGCAAAGACACTTCCGTCCGGAGTTGTTTAACCGCATTGATGAGGTGATCCCTTTCGAACCGCTCGATTCATTCACCATCCGTTTTGTAGTGGAACGGGAAATCGCGCTCTTGAAAAAAAGAGAAGGCATCCGCTACCGGCGCATGGATTTGCATGTTGGCGATGAAGTGCTGAATTATCTGGGTGAAAAGGGTTATCACCCGCGCTACGGGGCACGCTATTTGCAAAGAGTGATCCGGGAAGAACTGGCTATTCCGCTGGCTAAAGCCTTAAATGGTTATGATACCACCGATCAGCTTTCGGTCGAGCTGAGTATTGAAAGTAACCGACTCCAGGTCCATGTGGAAGATGACCCTTTAGCCCTCGATTTGATGCTGGAAGAACTCGAAAAAATCACGCAATCCAATCACACCAGCAATTTGCGCAGGTTGCTCTCCAGCC